>JADIYI010000008.1:1643332-1971999 GCA_016705365.1 Gammaproteobacteria bacterium
ATCAGGCGCAGGCTCATGCCGCCGTGCACATGGGCGCAGGGCCGGATCCAGTTGCCGCCGATACCCGGATCGCCCTCGGCGACGATCACGCGTACCGAGCCGTCGGGCTCGTACACCGCGGTGTATTTCTGCACATAGCCGTCGCCGTCCTCGTAGTTGTCGAGGTTCTCCTGCCAGATGTTGCAGAGCTGGAAAATCCAGTAATCGCAGGGAGTGGGTGTAAAGCTCAGCATCAGGGCTTCATCGGGCGCACACTCCCAGGTCCCGAAACCGTGGTGACGGTCGGGTACGCCGCCGTTGGACAGATATACCGTGCGGCTGAAGCGGATATGGTTTGGCCGCTTGCCGAGATTGTCCTGCCACCAGCTGCGCACCAGTTCCGCATAGCCCAGCACCAGTTGCGCCGACTTCGCCAGCGCCTCGCTCATCTGCGCCGGGCCGGTGGATCGCGGTGGCGCATCATCGAGGCGCTCGATGCGCATCGACGGCGCAATCGTCTGCGCGCGCCGGTGATACACCGTGCGTACCAGGACGCCGACGCAATCCTGCGTGATCGGCAACCAGTCCTTGTCGTTCACGGGCTTTTCACGACTCACGATCACCTCGAAATTGCCGTCGGCGTCGAAGCGAATCGCATCGCTCGGCAGGAAGCCGGTGGTGCGCAGCGTCGCCGGATCGAACTCGGCGAGGCCGGCGATGCCGCGTGGCGCCCAGTCATGCTCGCCGAGGTCGCGCGGCTGGCCCGCGCTCCAGGCAGCCATCACGAAATACGGGATCGTGCCGCGGTTGCCGCTGATGCGATAGTCGTGGCTGCCGTCGGCAAATTCGGCCAGCAGGTGATCCTGGTCCGGCGACTGGAAGTTGATGCCCTGGCGCCATGGCGCATCGCGCAGGCGCGGGCGCTCCGGTTCGCAGTTCTCCACGAAGCGCTCGAAGCCGTTGCGCATCAGGCGCGTGACGAAGCGGTACCATTCGGCGCGGTCGAGTTCGTCGGCGGTGTCGCCGAAGCGATCGACCATATGGCCCGCGAGGCGCACTTGCTCGCAGAAATCGTCCCACGCCCTGCCCGCGAGCAGACGCTCGGCCGCCTTGTTGCTCATGTATGGCTCCGCCAGTCCGATGATCTGCGCGGATCGTAGCCAGATTTGCGCGGGCTGTCATGCTGCAAATGGACCGGCAGCCACGGTGCGGCGTGATCGCTTGCGCAACCGGGCTGCCGCAGGAAAAACTCGTGACGATAACCCCGATTGCCCGCGCGCCGGCAATCGCGCAAATTTCGGTTACGGTCACGAATTTCCCCGGTTATGCTTGGTGTTTTCGCAACCCGGTCAATGGAGCTGGCAACGATGAGCGATACCGCGGCTGCCGCAGCACCCCGGGCGTAGACGCCACATGCGGGTGCTGGTGGTCGATGACTCCGAGCGTCTGCGCGCCGCCATCGCCGCGGGGCTGGCCGCGGCCGGGCTTGCGGTCGATACCGCGCACGATGGCCGCGATGCGCTGCCCTATCTCGACTCCGCCAGCTACGATGTGCTGGTGCTGGACATCGTGATGCCGCGCATGGACGGGCTTGCGCTGCTGCGCGAAGTGCGTCGGCGCAGGTTGCCGCTGCGGGTGCTGGTGCTGTCGGCGCGCGATGCCGTGGCCGATCGCGTGGGTGCGCTCGACACCGGTGCCGACGATTACCTGGTCAAGCCGTTTTCCTTCGATGAGCTGCGTGCGCGGGTACTGGCGCTCGGCCGGCGCGCCCACGAGGAAGCAGCTCCGCTGCTGGAGTTCAGGGGTCTCGAGCTCGACACCTCGCGGCGCATTGCGCGCGCCGCGAGCGGACCGATCGCACTGACCCCGAAGGAGTACGCGCTGCTCGAGACGCTGGTGCGAAACCCCGGACGCCTGTTCAGCCGGGCGCAATTGTTCGAGAACATCTATGCCAGCGACAGCGCTTCATCGGACAAGGTCATCGAGGTCCTGATGAGCAATCTGCGGGCGAAACTCGCGCGTGCCGGCCTGCCCGAGCTGATCGAAACGCGGCGCGGGTTCGGCTATGTTGCCGCGTGAGTTGCCGTCGCTCAGACGGCGCATAGCGCTCGGTGTGGGGCTCGCGGTCGGGGTGTCGCTCGGCGGTTTGTTCGTGCTGATCGACACCCTCGTGGATCGCGAGCTATATCGGCGCTTCGACGCCGGCATCGCGGGGCGCGCCAATGCGATCGCCGCCTACCTCGGCGCGCACGTCGCCGGTGCCGAGGAACTCTCGCGCTGGATGCCGGAGTTCCGCGAGGAGGGGCACACCGATTTCTTCCAGGCATGGGATGCGCAGGGGCGTGTCATTGCCCGCTCGGAGTCGAGCCAGTCGCTCGATCTCGCGCAGCCACGGCGAGTCGATACCGGAGAGTTCCGGCACTTCGATCTCGCGCTTCCCGACGGTCATCGTGGCCGCGCGGTGGCGCGTCGCTACGAGCTTGCGGCCGCGGACGAGCGTGGCAGTATCGTGCTGGTCGTAGCCGAGGAGCGCGAACAGCTCGACGAGCTGGAGGATCGCATCCACCTGATCTTCGTCGGCGGCGTGCTGCTGGCGCTGCTCGTCACGGTGCTGCTGGCCACCAGCGGTGCGCGCCGGGCACTGGCACCACTCGATCGCATCGCGGAACGTATCGCACGCATCCGTCCGGGCGCACCGCGTGAAACCCTGGTCGAGCCAGGCTTGCCCGCGGAGCTGCAGCCATTGGCGCAAAAATTCGATCAGGTGGTCGAGCAGCTCATCGCGACGCTCGATCGTGAACGTCGCTTTGCCCAGGACCTCGCCCACGAGTTGCGCACGCCGGTCGCGGAGCTGCGTGCGATCGCGGAGATCAATACCGGGCTCGCGGACCCGGCGGCGCTGCAGCGCGCCTTGCGCGAGCTGGGTGTGCTCGGTGCGGAAATGGAGCGTACCGTCGAGGCCTTGCTCACGCTGGCACGCTTTGACGCGGGGCTCGATGTGAGCGCACCCGAACCGCTCGATCTCGCCGGGCTGCTGCGCCAGATGTGTGAACGGCTGGAAGAGGCCGCCGCGGCGCGCGGCCTGCGTTTCGATGCGATGGTTCCCGCGGAATGCTGGGTGCAGGCCGACGCCGCGATGCTCGAACGTCTGCTCGCGACCCTGTTCGCCAATGCGCTGGATCATGCGCCGCCGGGAGGCGTGGTGCGGTTGCGCTTGCACGATGGGCCAGCGCCGCTGCTGGAAATCGCCAACGACGCGCCGGCGCTGGGCGAGGACGATCTGCCGCGACTGGGTTCGCGCTTCTTTCGTGCCGTCGATCCGGTTGCCGGCGCGCCGGTTCATCACGCAGGCCTCGGGTTGGCACTGGCGCGGGCGTTGGCGCGGGCCCACGGTCTGCGCCTGGAGTTCGCCCTGGCGGGCGGCGAACTCATTGTGCGCATCGAGGATTTCCAGCCGCTGGATGCACTCGGCGCCGCTTAAGCGAATCCACAGCCTGGTTTGGGAAACTGGCACGATCTGTACCGGAGTCGTTTGCCGATGAAGTCCCTGTCACGCGCGTTCTGCACCGCGCTGCTCGCCGTCCATCTTGCCGCTGCCGCACAGGTTCCCCCCCTGGTGCTCGAGGTCAGCGAGGCGCAGTCACGGGCCATGGGGATCGAAACCGCGCCGTTGGTTGCCGCGCAGTGGGTGCGTGTGGCCCGGTTGCCGGCACGGGTGGAACTCGACCCCGCGCTGCGACGGGTACTGAGCGCGCGCCACTCCGGCACGGTAGTGGCGGTGCTGGCGCGCGAGGGCGAGGAGGTACGCGCGGGACAGGCAGTGCTCGGCCTGCACAGTCCGGAGTGGGCGCAGGCAATCGCGAGCGCCCAGGGAAACAGCGCACGCTTGCGCCAGGCAACACAGGCCGAGGCGCGTGCGCGGGCACTGCTAGAGGCAGGCGTGATCCCGCGTCGCGAACTCGAGGCGGCACAAGCCGAACTCGCCGGGATGCGGGCGCTGGCCGCAAGCGATAACGCGCGCACTGCCGGTGGGCGTATCGATGACGAGGGCGTGATCGAGCTGCCGGCGCCCGTGTCCGGCCGGGTGCTGCGCCGGCCCGTGGATGCGGGCAGCGCGGTGATGGCCGGCGACGCGTTGCTGGAAATCGCGACCGGCGACGCCCTGGTCGCGCTCGGCAGCGCACCGGCACGCCTGGCCGGAGAACTGGACACAGGCATGCGAGCCACGACCGCGGCGGCGCTCGATGGTACGGTCAGCGCCGTGGGCAGCGCGCTCGACCCCGCAACGCACGCGCTCGCGGTACGTTTCAGCCTGCCCGCGGGGGCCGCGGCGCCGGGGCAGATGATCGAGCTCACGGTGTCGCGCGCGGCGCCTGCCGATACGGTCGAGCTGCCGGCATCCGCGGTGGTCGATATCGGGGGGATCGCCAGCGTATTCCTGGTGCGCGAGAACGGGTTCGCGGTGCAACGGGTATCGCTGCTGAAGAGCGACAGTGGATCGAGCTGGGTCCGCGGTGCGCCGGCCGGTGAGCGGGTCGTGATACGCGGCGTGCTGGCGCTCAAATCGCTGGCGCAGGCCGGCGCCTCGCCCGAGGGCGAATGAGCATGCTGGCGCGGCTGGTGGAATTTGCGCTGGCGCAGCGCCTGCTGGTCGCGTTGTGCGCGATCGGGGCCGTGGTGGCCGGGAGCATCGCCTGGCGCGAGTTGCCGATCGACGCCTTCCCCGATATTTCGCCGACCCAGGTGAAGTTGATCCTGAAGGCACCGGGCATGACGCCAGCGGAAGTCGAACAGCGCGTGATCGTGCCGCTGGAGATGGAACTGCTCGGCATTCCACGCCAGTCCATGCTGCGTTCCTCGGCCAAGTACGCGATAGCCGACCTGACACTCGACTTCGAGCAGGGCACCGACATCTATTGGGCCCGCCAGCAGGTCGCGGAACGCTTTGCGGTGGTGCGCGGCGATCTGCCGGCCGTCATCGAAGGCGGGCTGGCGCCGATCGCGACACCGCTGTCGGATCTCTACATGTTCACGGTCGAGGGTGAGAGCTACAGTCTCGAGGAACGCCGTACCCTGCTCGACTGGGTGATCCGTCCGGCGCTCCGAACCGTGCCCGGGGTTGCCGATGTCAACTCGCTCGGTGGACGCGTGCGCAGCTTCGAGATCGTGCCCGACCGGCTCGCGCTCGCGGAAGCCGGGCTCGGCATCGATGAACTGCAACGCGCGCTCGAGCACAACAACGGCAATGACGGAGCCGGCCGGCTCGAGGAGGGCGAGGAAGCGCTGGTGGTGCGCGTTACCGGCGCGCTGCGCGGCGTGGAAGACATTGGCGCCACGGTGGTGGCGATGCGCGGGACCCGGGTACTGCGGGTGGCCGATCTTGCCAGCGTGCAGGAGAGCTCGCTCACGCGCTACGGCGCGGTGACCATGGACGGGCGCGCAGAGACGGTGGAAGGCCTGGTGGTGGGGCTGCGCGGCGCCAATGCCGCGAAGGTCGTGGCCGGGGTGAAGAAGCGCCTCGATGAGCTTGCAACGAGCCTGCCGCCCGGAATCCGCATCGAGGTGTTCTATGACCGCAGCGATCTGATCCAGCGCGCGACGGGTACCGTGATGCGGGCCCTGGTCGAGGCCAGCGTCCTGGTGGTCGGGCTGCTGCTGCTGTTTCTCGGCAACCTGCGCGCGGCGCTGGTGGTCGCCGTGACCCTGCCGCTGGCGGTGCTGGTGACCTTCATCGTGATGCGCCTCACCGGTCTCGGCGCCAACCTGATGAGTCTCGGTGGCCTGGCCATTGCACTCGGGATGCTGGTCGATGCGGCCGTGGTCGTGGTGGAAAACACGGTGGAACACCTGGCGCAGCCACGGGGCTCCACGCCGCAGCTGCACCGCATCTGGCGCGCCGCGGCGGAAGTCGCGGCACCGGTTGCCTCCGGAGTCACGATCATCGCACTGGTGTTCACCCCGCTGCTCACCCTGCAGGGGCTTGAAGGGAAGCTGTTTGCTCCGGTTGCGTTGACCATCGTGTTCGCGCTGGTCGGTTCCCTGCTGTTGTCGTTCACGGTGATCCCGGTGCTCGCATCGTGGCTGCTGCGCGAGGGGCGTCACGCCGAACCCTGGCTGATGCGCCGCCTGCGCGAACCTTATGCACGGTCGTTGGCTTTTGTGCTGAACCGGCCGCGGCCAGCGATCGCGATCGCGACCGTGGTGTTCGCGCTGGCCGTCGGGGCATGGTTCGCGACCGGCAAGACCTTCATGCCGACAATGGACGAAGGAGCAATTCTGGTGCAGCTGGAGAAACTGCCCTCGGCCAATCTCGATGCCAGCGCCGCGGTCGACCTCGCGGTACAACGGGCGATTCTCGCCCGCGTGCCCGAAGTCCGCTCGATCATCGCCCGCGTCGGCGCCGACGAGCTCGGTTTCGATCCGATGGGGCTCAACCAGACCGATTCATTCCTGGTGCTGGCACCGAAAGCCGAGTGGCGCAAGCCCGACAAGGAGTGGCTCACCGCCGAATTGCGCACCGTGCTGGAGGATTTTCCGGGCACGGCCTATGCGTTCACCCAGCCGATCGAGATGCGCGTCTCGGAAATGCTGACCGGCGCGCGCGGCGATGTCGCGATCAAGGTGTTCGGGCCGGATCTCGAGGTGCTCGAGCAGCTCTCGGCACAGATCGAAAAGGTGGTTGCCGGTATCGCGGGTGCCCAGGATGTGTATCGTCTCACCAACGAAGGGGTGCAATACCTGGAGGTCGATATCGACCGGCTCGCGGCCGGGCGGCTCGGCTTCGATGTGGCGAGCCTGCAGCACGAGTTGCGCACCCAGGTCGAGGGGCAGGTGGTGGGCAGCGTGATCGAAGGCGCGCGCCGCATACCGCTGCTGATCCGTGGTGATCAGCAGCTGCGCAACGATCCGGCCCGGTTCCGCGACCTGCCGCTGGTCGCGCCCAGCGGCGCCGCGGTGCGTATCGGGGACGTGGCAAGGCTCGAGCGCGTCAACGGCCCGGTCAAGATCGACCGCGAGAACGGTTCGCGCTATGCGCTGGTGCAATCCAACGTCGCCGGGCGCGACCTGGTCGGCTTCGTCGAGGAGGCCCGCGGCGCGGTCGATGCGGCGCTCGAATTGCCGCCCGGCTACCTGTTGAGCTGGGGCGGACAGTTCGAGAACCAGCAGCGCGCCGCGGCGCGACTCGCGCTGGTGGTGCCGGTGGCGCTGGGGCTGATTTTCCTGGTGCTGTTCACCAGCTTTGGCAGTGTCCGGCAGGCGCTGCTGGTACTGGCGAACATACCGTTCGCGCTGGTCGGCGGATTGCTTGCGCTGTGGTTGTCCGGCGAATACATGTCGGTCCCCGCCTCGGTTGGATTCATTGCGCTGCTCGGCATCGCGGTATTGAACGGCACCGTGATGGTCAGCTACTTCAACGATCTGCTGGCGCGTGGCAAAGCGCTGGCCGACACCGTGGTCGAGGGTGCGCAACGTCGCCTCAGGCCGGTCCTGATGACGGCTTCGATAACCGCGCTGGGGCTGGTGCCGTTGCTGCTCGCGAGTGGCCCGGGTTCCGAGATCCAGCGTCCGCTGGCGATCGTGGTGGTTGGCGGATTGCTGAGCGCGACCCCGTTCACGCTGCTGTTTCTGCCGCTGATTTTCCGGCGTTTCGGCCAAGACGCTTGCGGGAGGAACCCATGAATACATCGCTGGTGCAACTGACGCTGGCTTTTCCGGTGGTACTCGAGGAGCAGCTGCTGGGCGAACTGCGCGAGCTGGACCCCGATCTGCCCGGCTTTACGATCCTGCGCGCACAGGGCCATGGCCACGGTTATGCGCACGCCTCGATCAGGGAGCAGGTGCGCGGGCGCACCGAGCGCGGGCTGATGCAACTGGTCATGGCGGCTGATCGCGCCGAAGCGTTGGTTGCGGGACTGGGTGTGCGTCTGCCGGTGGTGGAAATCGCCTACTGGATCACCCCCGTGCTCGGTTTCGGGAGGCTGGGGAAATGAGCAGGCACCTGTCGGGTCTGGCGGGAGGGCTGATTGCCGCGCTGTTCGGCAGCAGCGCGTTCGGTGCGGTCGCAGGATTGCCGGCAAGCCTGCTCGAGGCGCTGCCGTCGCGCGCGCTCGCGGTCACGGCCATCGACGCCGATCCGGTGGTACTGCGCGCCGACGCCGAGCGCGAAGCGGCTCGTGCCCGGGCTCGTGGCTACCGGCGCGGTTCGCACGACTGGGTGGCAGGGGCGGGCTACGCCTCACGCGATGTCGCTCAGGATCGCCGTTACGACGAATGGGAAATCAGCGTCCAGCGCGGGATCCGCTTGCCGGCCAAGGCGGAGGCGGATCGCGGCCTGGCCCGGCTGGAGGAAAGCGCGGCGAGACATGCCTATGCCGACGCGCGTCACGCGGCGGCGATTGCGCTGCTGGAGACATGGATGGATTGGCGCGAGGCCGATGGCCAGCAGCGACTCGCGGCCGCCGCCGCCGAGTTGGCGCAAAACGATCTGCGCATCATCGAGGAGCGGATGCGCAACGGTGATGCCTCGGCCGCCGATCTCGACGCGGCACGCGCCGCGGCGGCCCAGGCGGCGAGTGGTGCACGCATGGTGCAACTGGAACAGGAGGAGGCGCGGATCGCTCTCGAAACGCGTTTCCCGGGTCTCGAGCTGGCGCCGGGGAACACCGCCCTGCCGCAACCGGCGATACCTGCCGAGCCGCTGTCGATCTGGGGTGAGCGGGTGGTCGAGCACAATCACGAGATCGATCTGGCCGCCGCCCGTGCCCGCCTGGCCGAATTGCAGGCGCAGCGTGCGCGCCTCGAGCGGCACGCAGACCCGGTGGTTGGTGTGCGTACCGTATCGGAGCGCGACGGTGACGAGCAATCGGTCGGAGTCTTCATCAGCATCCCGCTCGGCAGCGGCGCCCGCGCCAGCCTTGCCGATGAGCGTACCGGCCAGGCCGGCGCGGCCGCGGCCAGCGCCGCGGAGGTGCGCCGCAACGTACTGAGCCAGGCCCGCATACTGGTGGCGCGGGTCAGCGGCAGTGTCGATGCCTGGCAGAGCGCGGCACAGGCGAGCGAGGCCTCGAAGAGCCATCGTGAACGCTTGCAACGCGGTGTGACGCTGGGCGGCGTGCGCATCGGCGACCTGCTCGATGCGCGCCGACGTATGCTCGATGCCGAGCGCACGGAGCTCGAGGCGCGCGTCGTGGCGCTATCCTCGATTGCCCGCCTGCTGCTCGACGCCCACGCCTACTGGATCGATGAGGACCATCAAAGCGTGGCAGCGCCCTGAGAGGCGCTGGCACCGGCCCGAAGCGCTCGCGCCGAGCCTATTTGGCGGCGAGCGGGGTGCCGAAACTCCCGAGGTAATGCGTGGCCGGTTTGGGGGTCTCGGGGAGCTGTGAATTCAATTCGTAGATGCGGCGGTAACGGGTTTCCCTGATCAGCCAGCGGCCGTCGACTTTCTGGTAGCGATCCCAGTAAATCGCGGTGCCGGTGGTGAAGTGATTCGAGTTCAGCTGCCACATATTATCGGCGAGGTACCAGATCCCGGTCGCTTCGGTTTCGCTCAGGATCTGGATCTCGGGATGGTGCCCGTTGTGGTGTCCGATCGACTGCTTGTGGAAGGCCTGGGTGACTGCGGCCAGGTATTCGGCCTTGCCGTTCAGCTTCCATTCATAAGTGCCGCCAATGAAATGTACCGTGACCTGCTCATGGAACAAATCCGCGAGTTCGGCGAAATTCGCGGTGTCGACGCAGCGGAAATAGGCATGCTTGAGCTGGCGGATGGCTTCGATGTCCATCAGCATCTGGATGTCACGACGCAGCTCGTCGAGCCCGCCCTGACTTGCGTTGAGCGCGCGCCCGGCGCTTATGCCCATGGTTGCCTTGGTTATCGGCCCCAGCGCCGCAGATTTTTTGTCATCGCTCATAGCATCCTCCTCGGGTGGTTATACGCGCCCCGCCATCGATGGGGGGAATCGCGTCCGATGATAACGGAGACAGGGCGTGATTGCTCAGCCATTTGCTTCGGTGTAACTGCCGGAGTTGGCGTTTGCTTGCCTGGAGTGTCATGGCGATGGTATTCAAACGGGCGTTCCCGCGGAACAATGGTGTTTGGCCAGATAAGTGACAGGGCAATGCAGCAGGCGCAACGGCAACGAAAGATCATCCACTGCGATTGCGACTGCTTCTACGCGGCGGTCGAGATCCGCGACGATCCATCGCTGGCCGGATTGGCGGTGGCGGTGGGCGGGGATGCGGATCGCCGTGGCGTGATCACGACCTGCAACTACGCCGCGCGCGAGTATGGCGTACGCTCCGCGATGCCTTCGGCACATGCACGCCGTCTGTGTCCGGGTCTGTTGATCATCCCTCCCGATTTTGACAAGTACCGTGCCGCATCGCGCCAGATCCGGCAGATTTTCTATGACTTCAGCGACCTGGTCGAACCGCTGTCGCTCGACGAGGCCTATCTCGATGTCAGCGAGGCACAGGCGTGCCAGGGTAGCGCCACGCTCATCGCACGCGAGATTCGCCGCAGGGTACGCGCCGAGGTCGGGATCACGGTATCGGCGGGCGTGGCGCCGAACAAGTTCCTGGCCAAGGTCGCGAGCGACTGGAACAAGCCGGACGGTGAATTCGTGGTGCTTCCGGAGGAGGTGGATGCCTTCGTCGCGCAATTGCCGGTACGGCGAATCTCGGGCGTGGGCCGGGCCACGGCGGATCGTCTGAGCCGTCTGGGGGTGAACACCTGTGGCGAGCTGCGCGCCTTTTCGGTATTCGATCTCAGTGAACGCTTCGGGCGTTTCGGCGTGCGCCTGCACGAGTTGTGCCGGGGCATCGATCACCGTGCCGTCGAGCCCACCCAGCGGCGCAAATCGCTCAGCGTGGAGCGCACTTACGCGGAAGACCTGCACGGGATCGAGGCTTGCGCAAGGCAGTTGCCAGAGTTGCTGATGACCCTGAAATCGCGCTTGCGGCGCGTGGATGCCGATTATCTGATCACCAAGCTTTATCTGAAGGTGAAGTTTGCCGACTTCCAGACCACCACGGTCGAGTGTATTGGCCGGGTGCCGGAGCAGGCACGTTTTGCGGAGCTGCTGCAATCCGCACTCGAGCGCAGCGATCTGACGGTACGCTTGCTCGGGGTGGGCGTTCGTTTCGTCGATCTGCGCGAGGACAGCAACCCGGCGCAACTGGAGTTGTTTGAAACGGAGGCGGCACTGACCTGAATCAAGCCACCCGCGAGGGCGGTGTTCTAACATGGCCTGTGCCCGGCGACAGGCCGCCGGATGAGTATCGATCAATACACTGTGGAGGCTCGATGATCAAGGAAGTGCACGGCGACATACTGCTGAGTTCGGCACAGGCGATAGCGCATGGTGTATCGCCCAATGACAATTTTGGCCAGGGCCTGGCCCTGTCATTGCGCGAGCGCTGGCCGGCGCTGTACAAGGATTTCCGCCATTATTGCCATACCGCGCACCCCAAGGCCGGAGAGGTATGGGTGTGGGCGGGAGCCGATGGCAAGCGCATCGCCAACCTGCTGACCCAGGAAGCCGCTTACGGGCATGGCGAGCGCCCGGGCGAGGCAACCCTGCCGAATGTGAACCATGCCTTGCGCGCGCTGGCGCGGGTGATCGAATCCGAGGGGCTCACCAGCATTGCGTTGCCGCGGCTTGCTACCGGTGTGGGGCGTCTGCAGTGGGAGCAGGTGCGGCCGCTGATCGATGAGCACCTCGGTGCGCTACCGGTCAGCGTGTACCTCTATACTCTCTATGAGAAAGACGTCCGAGCCAGCGAAGACTGAACACCACCAGAACGAAACCGGAGAACCTTGCCGATGCATGCTTTCCCGCACCGCTACACCGTCAACGCTCTTGCCGCTCCCGCCGGAGTGGTGACCGTGCGTGCAACAGATCTCGAGGATATCCAGAGCACCGCGCCGGTGGAATTCGACGGCCCTCCCGGTAACTGGTCGCCCGAGACCCTGTTCGTGGCGAGTATTGCCGATTGTTTCGTGCTCAGTTTCCGCGCGATTTCACGTGCCTCGAAGCTGGAGTGGATCGAGATCGATTGCGCCGCGGAAGGGGCACTCGACAGGACCGCTGACGGACTGGCCTTCACCGGCATCGATCTGCAGGTCAGCCTGCGTATTCCGGCGGGCGGGGATGCGGCGCGGGCGGAACGCCTGCTGGAGAAAGCCGAAAAATCCTGCCTGGTATCGAACTCGATCAAGCCCCCCGTGCACCTCAGCGCCAGGGTGAGCGCGGGCTAGGCCAGTGCCGCGGCGAGATGATCGAGTTCGGCGCGAGCGCCGGACTCGGTCTGCGACACGATGAAGCTTTCGACGCGTCGTCCTATCAGCGGCATCTGCGCCTTTGCGCTGTGACTGATGGTGTAGGTGCAGCTGTCATTGCCATCCGCCTTCAGGTGCATTTCCGCTTCCAGCACGATCGGCTGGCCTTCCACCTTGAGTACATAACTGCCATGGCGGATATTGCCCTTGTCCTTCCAGCGTTCGATCATCTCGATTTTCTGCCGGCTGTCGAACAGACGAGCCAGGAACGAGGGCAGATTGCGCTCGACCTCGCGTGACAGCGTGATCACGATTTCGTCGTTATCGTCCTCCACGGTACAGTCCGCGCTGAGTTCCCCGAGTTCCAGGCAGCGGTCCACCAGGTATTCGGCATCCGTCAACAGCGCGAATACCTGATCGATATTCGCCCGGAATTTGTACTCGATGCTCATTGAGGGTGTTCTCGTTGCAGTCGGCGGGTGCAATTCTAGCGCAAAGTCGGCAGTCGCCAAGCAGTCGGTCCGCCACGCTGCCCGGACATGCGGCGGCTCCTCAGCCGCAGCGCTCGACCACCACGCTGCCAACCGAATAGCCGGCTCCGAAAGAGCAGATCACGCCACGCTCGCCGGCCGCGAAATCCTTGCGGTACTGGTGAAACGCGATGATGGACCCCGCCGAACTGGTGTTTGCGTAGCTGTCCAGGATGACCGGTGTTTCCTCGATGGTGGGTTCGCGGCCGAGCACCCGGCGGCCGATCAGCTGGTTCATGCTGAGATTCGCCTGGTGCAACCACATCCTGCGTACATCATTCACCGGTATCGAGAGATCGGCGAGCTGCCTGAGAATGATGTCGGCGACCATCGGGCAGACTTCCTTGAACACCTTGCGCCCATCCTGGCGGAAGAGCTTGTCGCGCGTGCCCACGCCGGACGGGGCTGCACGGTTCAGGAAGCCGAAGTTGTTGCGGATATTGTTCGAGTAGCTGGTCTTGAGCCGTGAATCGACGATCCGGAACGGTGCCAGGGCGCTGCTCGAGGCCTCGCGTTCGACCAGTACCGCGGTGCAGGCATCGCCAAAGATGAAGTGACAGTCGCGGTCGCGAAACTCCAGGTGCCCGGAGCAGATCTCCGGGCTGATGACCAGCACCGCTCGTGCCGCGCCAGCGAGAATCGAGCTGCGTGCCATGTCGATGCCGAAGGTTGCCGAGGAACACGCAACGTTCATGTCGAAACCGAAACCGTCGATGCCGAGGGCGCCCTGTACCTCCACCGCGACGGCAGGGTAGGGGCGTTGCAGGTTGGAGCAGGCAACGATCACGGCATCCACGTCTGCCGCGCTGCGTCCCGCCTGCTGCAAAGCCTCGCGGGCCGCGACCAGCGCCATCTCGCACTGCAGCGAGTGCTGGTCGTCGGCTCGCTCGGGAATATCGGGGCACATGCGGGCGGGGTCGAGCACGCCGCTCTTGTCGATCACGAAGCGACTTTTTATTCCCGAGGCCTTTTCGATGAAGGCCTCGCTCGATTCCGCCATCGGCTGGATGGCACCCGTGGCTATATCCGCGGCGTGAGTCCGGTTCCAATGGGTAGCGTAGGCGTTGAAGGTCTCCACGAGTTCCGCATTGGATATGGATTGCTGCGGGGTGAACAGCCCCGTTCCGCTGATCACGACCTGCTGCATATCGCCACTCCATGTGTCGCGCGTACTGTTGCTTGCACGGGGATTGTACGGTCAGGCCCGACGCGCAACCAGTGGCACAAATACGCCGGATTCGTGCCGGGGCGCTGACGCCCCGGCCTCGCGGTTTACTTGAACTGGCGGATCAGCTGGTTGATGGATTCCTTGGCATCGCCGAACAGCATGCGCGTGTTCTCCTTGAAGAACAGCGGATTGTCGACTCCGGCGAAACCGGAGGCCATCGAGCGCTTGAGCACGAACACGGTGCGCGCCTTGTCGACATTGATGATCGGCATGCCGTAGATCGGACTGCCCTTCATCTCGCGCGCGGCGGGGTTGACCACGTCGTTGGCGCCGATCACGATCGCGACATCGAAATTCTCGATGCGCGGGTTGATCTCGTCCATTTCGAGCAGCAGGTCGTAGGAGACATCGGCTTCGGCGAGCAGCACGTTCATATGACCCGGCATGCGCCCGGCCACCGGGTGGATCGCGTAGACGACCTCGGTTCCGTTGTTCTCGAGCAATTGCTGCAGTTCCTTCACCGCGTGCTGGGCCTGCGCGACCGCCATGCCGTAGCCGGGTACGATCGCGACGCTGCCCGCGGACTCGAGTATGTAGTAGGCGTCTTCGCAGTTGATCGGCTTGACCTCGCCTTCGATCTTGTCCAGCGAGGTGCTGACCGCGCCGAAGCCGCTGAACAGCACGTTGGCGAGCGAGCGGTTCATTGCCTTGCACATGATCTGCGTGAGAATGATGCCGCTCGCCCCGACCAGTGCCCCGGCCACGATCAGGATCATGTTGTTGATCGCGAAACCCGCGGCGCATGCCGCCAGCCCCGAATAGCTGTTCAGCAACGAGATCACCACCGGCATATCGGCGCCGCCGATCGGAATCACCACCATCACGCCGAGCACGAAGGACAGTGCGACGACGATATAGAGATAGTTGCTGAGTTCGGGATCCGCCTGCATGCAGAACAGCACCGTGAACGCGACGATCGCCGCGAGCAGTGCGCCGTTCACGATACGCTGGCCGGCAAACAGAAACGGTTTGCCGCTGATCGTCTCGTTGAGCTTGGCCCAGGCGACCATGCTGCCGGTGAAGGTCACGCCGCCGATCAGGATCGACAGCGCGATGGTGATCAAGGTGAACAGGGTGTTGGGCGTGAACAGTGCCGCCCAGCCGACCGCGAGACTCGCCAGGCCACCGAAGCCGTTGAACAGCGCGACCATCTCGGGCATTTTCGTCATGGCGACCATGCGGGCGGCGAGTACGCCGATCACGGTGCCGATCACGACACCCAGCGCAATCCACTCGAAATCGACGATGCTGCGATCAAACAATGTGACCACCACGGCGATAAACATCGCCACGGCGGAGATCAGGTTGCCGCGGCGGGCCGTTGCCGGCGATCCCAGCATCTTCAGGCCGACGATGAAGAGTACCGCGGCCAGCGCATAGGCGAGGTTGATGAGCAGTGCCATTGAATCAGCCATTATTTTTTGCCACCTTCTTTTTTCTTGAACATCGCCAGCATGCGGTCCGTGACCACGTAGCCGCCAACCACGTTGATGGTGGCGAGCGCCACCGCGCTGACACCGAGGATCGTGGCGAGCGTGGAGTGCGCGGCGCCGGCCGAGACCAGCGCGCCGACCATGGTGATGCCCGAGATCGCGTTCGAGCCCGACATCAGCGGCGTGTGCAGCGTCGAGGGCACCTTGTTGATCAACTCGAAGCCGAGAAAGATCGACAGCATCAGGATGAAAGTCAGGTATACGGGTTCCATGTCGAGGCCCTCAGCGCTGCAGGTTCTTGATGGTCTGGTTCACGATCTCGCCGCCGTGGGTGATCACGCAGCCCTGGATGATGTCGTCCCCGAAATCGAGAACCATGGCTTTCTGTTCCTTGTCCCAGAATTCGTCGATCAGGTTGAACAGATTCGAGGAATACATCTGGCTCGCATCACGCGGCACCTGGTTGGCCCAGTTGCCGGTGCCGATGATGGTCACGCCGTTGATTTCGACACTTTGCCCCGCGACCGAGCCCTCGACATTGCCACCGGTTTCGGCCGCCATGTCCACGATCACGCTGCCGGGCTTCATGCCCTCGACCATGTCACGGGTGACCAGCACCGGGGGCTTGCGCCCGAACACCTGCGCGGTGGTGATCACCAGGTCGGATTCGGCGATCTGTTTCTTCTGGCCCTGCTTCTGCTTCTCGAGTTGCTCGGACGTGAGTTGCACCGCGTAGCCGTCCTTGGTCTGGCCGGTCTCGCCGAGATCGATCTCGAGAAACTTGGCACCGAGCGACTGCACCTGTTCCGCGACCACCGCGCGGGTATCGAATGCCACGACCCGGGCGCCGAGCCGCTTGGCCGTGGCGATTGCCTGAAGTCCCGCGACGCCGGCACCGATCACGAACACGTTGGCCGGTTTCAGCGTGCCCGCCGGGGTCATCATCATCGCCATGATCCGCGGCATGCGCGCCGCGGCGAGCAGCACCATCACGTAACCGGCGAGGTTGGCCTGGGAACTCAGTGCATCCATCTTCTGCGAGCGCGTGGTGCGTGGAATCATCTCCATGCTGATCGCCGTCACGCCGGCGGCGCGGAAGGCCTCGATCAGCGCCGCTTCATTGAACGGATCGAGATAACTCACGTGGATGCAGCCGCGCTTGAGCAGCGCGATATCCTCGGTCGAGGGCTTGTGCAGCCGCAACACCAGGTCCGCGCCCGACAGCATTTCGACGCGATCGCGGACGATGCGCGCACCGGCCGCCACGAAGTCCTCGTCGCTGAATCCGGCGCCGCTGCCGAGGCCGGCTTCGACGACGATGTCGGCGCCGGCGCGCGTCAGCTTCTGGACCATCGCCGGTATCATCGCGGCGCGATGCTCGCCGGGTTGTTGCTCCCGCGGAACCCCTATCAGCATGCTGTCTTCCTCTGTCTATTCTATTGTTTGCGAACGGCAGGCGCGCTCCGGAATGCCACAGGGTGCCCCGGAACCGCGGGCGATTATAGCCGAGGCGATGCTGTGAACCACCCAGGCATTCTGATGATCATCATGAAGGGAACTAATGGTGGGCGTCAAACCGGCTTGCTCCTTCACGGCGGCTCGATGCCGAATGGGCGCAGCGCCACCGCCAGCAGTCCGAACAGCGCCACGGTCAGTATCACGCAGGCAAGCAGCGTAGGCCAGAATCCGATGTTGGTGATGAGCCAGTTCACGGCGACAGGCCGCTGGCTGCGCGCAGCCTCAGGATGCCGCCATCGCGGTCCGAGCTGAAGTAGATTGCGCCGCTCGCATCGCTCGCAACGCCGGTAGGAAAGATGCCCGGCGGATACCCGGGGATGTCGGCCATGCCAAGCGGCAGCTCCGCGGCTGCCACTTCGATCGACCCGCTTTGCGGATCGATCAGCACCATGCGGGCGGCACCGGTTTCCGCGACCGCGAGCCGCCCATCAGGCAGCAACGCCAACCCTTCCGGGTGTTGCAATCCGTCGGCGATCAGGCGGAGGCTGCCGTTCTGGTCGATTTCCACCACGCGTCCGGCGGCCGCTTCGCTGACAAGGTAAAGCTCACCGACGCGCAGCAGACCCTGCGGCTGCCCGAGCTTGTCCGCCAGCACGGTTCGTTGCCGCGGTTGCCGGCGATCGAGAATCAGCAACCGGCCGCCCGCGCCGATCTCGGTGACCGCGATGCGATCGGCATCGATCACGGCTATCGCCGAGGGCAGGGCGAGACCTCCCCAGCGTGCGATGACTGTTTCCGCGCTCAGGTCCCACAATTGTGCCGTACCGCTCTCGAAACTCGCGCTGGCAATGCGCTTCGCTTCGGTGGAGACCGCCACCGTGGTCGGGAAGCCGTTGTCCGCCAGCGAGCGGCTGATATCGCGCACCTTGCCGCTGCCGAGATCGACGGCACTGAGACTGAAGGTGTCGGCGACGATCAACTCGTTGCCGGCAACCGCGATACCGCCCGGCAGGCTGAGCGGGCTGCTGGTCACCGTGCGCAGACTGCTACCCTCGAGCGCATAGATCGCGTTGTCGGACATATTGCTCACGAACAGGCGGTCTCCGGCGTCGAAGGCGAGGTTGTCGAGATTGCTCGGGGCGGTGGCGAGGAGTTCGCGCCGGTGGCTGCGCATATCGATGCGATAGATCCCGCCGGTCTCGTTGTCGATGGCCACCAATTCGCCGCGCGAATTGAAGTTTGCCGCCGCAGGTCTGCTGAACTCGTCATTCATGATTTCGAGCGCGGTGCTGTCCACATCGATGCACACCACTTGTTTTTTGAACCATAGCGGACCGCAAAGACGCCCATCGGGTGCGAAATCGAAGCCGTTCAGTCCGCCGAGATCGCGCATGACCAGGCGCGGTTCGCGGCTGCCCGCCGGGTCGAACTCCCACAGCGCATCGCCGGCGAAGACCTGGGTGGCGAATAGCCGACCCTGCGCGTTCAGGGCCAGCGAATTGAGCCCGGGCAGCCCGCTGGCGATGACCCTCGGCTCGCCGCCCGGACTCTGTGCGTTCAGCGTGCCATGGGTGAAGCCGGTCCAGTACATGGTGCCGTCCGGCGCGAACTCGATATCATCGGCCTGCCCGATCGGCGGTGGCACGAATACCTCGGCGGCGCCGGTTGCGGGGTCGACACGATAGATCGACTGTCCCATCACGCTGCCCACGTAGATCATCGCGTCGGGCCCGAATGCCAGGCCATGGATGCCTTTGAAAAGGGCTCCGGGAACCAGCCGGTCGAGTTGCCAGGCGGACACCTCGGCCGCCACTGGCAAGGGCAGCAGCAACAGCAGCGCGCTCAGTGCGCAAGGGATTTTCACGAATTGCTCCCACGACGGCCTGGATCGGCAGTGAAGAGTGCCAGAAAGCCCGTCGCGAATGAAGCGTTGCGGCGGCTTCCGGTGACGGCGCTGCTCTGCTAGCTTGCAGGTTCCGGGTGCGCTGCAATGCGGTGTGCCGTTGTGGCGGGGTACCATGCTGGCGCGCGGATTCAGGCGTGCTGTTAGCAGGGCGGCAGGGAAAATGCGCCAGGCAGTTGTTCGATACGGCGGTTTCAAGGGGGAATCAGCGATGGCGGCACGGATCTTTCTCGGTTTGTTTGGCGCGATGTGGCTGGGTTACGGAGTATGGTGTTTTACGGATCCGGGGTACCTGCGTGAAGCCGCTGGCATCGCGTTCATCAGCACTACCGGCAATGTCGATCTGCGGGCGACCTATGGTGGCCTGCAGATGGCGATCGGCCTGCTGTTGCTGGGCGGTGCGCTGCGCGCGGTTGCCACGCGCCCGGTGTTGCTGAGCTATGGAGTGCTGTGCGCCGGTATCGGATCGGCACGTCTGGCCGGCGCGCTGCTGGAGGCGGAATGGTCCACGTATACGCTGTTCGCGGTATGTTTCGAAATCGGCTCGGTGGCTGCGGTGCTGCTGCTTTTTGCGCGCGCCGCGCGACGCTGAAGCGACGAATCGGCGCGCATGTGGCGCGCCGCAGCTCTTGGGAGGGCAAACATGTTCGAATCCGCGGAAATAGGCCACAGCATTTCCACTAGCCGCTTCAAGCGCGAGGCGCCGAAGTTGCGCGAGGCGCTGCTCGAGGCCGAATACCGCCTGCTGGAAAAACCGGAATTCCCGGTTCTCATCCTGGTCGGCGGGGTCGAGGGTGCGGGCAAGGGAGAGACCGTGAACCTGCTCAACGAATGGATGGATCCGCGTCATATACGCGCCGAGGCTTTTGGTCCGCCGAGTAACGGTGAGCGGTCGCGTCCACCCATGTGGCGCTTCTGGCGGGTGCTGCCGCCGCGTGGCAAGATCGGCATATTTTTCGGGTCGTGGTATACCGATCCCATCGTCGGGCGGGTGGAGGGAAGTCTCAAGCGCGGCGAATTCGGTCGCCGGCTCGAGCGGATCCGTCATTTCGAGAAAATGCTGGTCGCCGAGGGAATGGTGATACTGAAGCTCTGGTTTCATCTCACCAAGGATGCGCAAAAGGAGCGCATGCGAACGCTCAGCGAAAACGAACTCACGCGGTGGCGGGTCACACCCGCCGACTGGGAGCGGCTCAAGCAATACGACGCTTTCGCCACGCATTCCGCGGAGGCGCTACGCGAGACCAGTACCGGCGAGGCGCCCTGGCACGTCATCGACGGGGCGGACGCCAATTACCGCGCCCTGACCGCCGGAAAACTGGTGCTCGATGCCTTGACGTGCGGGCTCGCCGGCGGCTCGCCGCAATTGACGCCCTCGGCGCCGCCGCCGGTACCTGCGCTCGACAGCCGCGACCTGATCAATTCACTCGATTACACGCGCTCGCTCGCTGCCCGGCGCTATCCGAAGGAACTCGAACGGGCGCAGGGACGCCTCAATCTCCTGACCCGCCACAAGCGCATGCAGGACCGGTCGCTGGTGCTGGTGTTCGAGGGCATGGACGCGGCCGGCAAGGGCAGTGCGATCCGGCGCGTCACACGCGCGCTCGATGCGCGTTACTACCGCGTGGTGCCGATTGGGGCGCCGAGCGACGAGGAGCGCGCACAGCCCTACCTGTGGCGCTTCTGGCGCCATGTGCCAGGCCATGGCCGCGCGGTGATTTTCGACCGCTCGTGGTACGGACGGGTGCTGGTCGAGAGGGTGGAGGGCTTTTGCGCCGAACCCGACTGGATGCGCGCCTACCACGAGATCAACGAGTTCGAGGAGCAACTCGTCGACAACGGCGCGATCGTGCTCAAGTTCTGGATGTCGATCACGCTTGGCGAACAGCTCAAACGCTTTCGCGAGCGCGAGAAGACACCGTACAAGCACCACAAGATCACCGCCGATGACTGGCGCAACCGCGAGAAGTGGCCGCAATACGAGCAGGCGGTGTGCGACATGATCGAGCGCACCTCCAGCGCGCGGGCGCCATGGTGCCTGATACCGGCGAATGACAAGCGCTATGCGCGGGTCGAGGTGCTGAACGGTATCGCCGATGCGATCGAGAAGCGGCTGTAACCCTGTCTCGCTCCTTCGCAGCCGGCCTCGAGCGCCGTCCGGAGGGCCGCAGTCCAGAGAGCGGAGCAGCGAGCGGCATGCGTCGGGCTGTTGTGCCCCGGCGTGGCCATACCCGGGAGCAAAATGCGGCTTGAAAAAGATGCAATCGCTTCAGCGTGTCAGGAAGCCGAGCACCGCGCTGGCGAAACGGCCGTAGGGCGGCGCCAGGAACTTCATGAAGCTGAAACGCGCCTGGTAGAAAACCGGCCGCAGTTTGGAGAAGGTGATGAAGCCCTCGTAGCCGTGGTAATGGCCCATGCCGCTCGCGCCGACACCGCCGAAGGGCAGGTCATGCTGGGCGACATGGAATAGTGCATCATTGACGCTCACGCCACCCGACATGATGCGATCGAGCAACATCTGCACGCGTGCCGCGTCGTTGCTGAACGGGTATATCGCCAGCGGGCGCGGACGCGCATTGATATAGCCGATCACCTCCTCGAGCGAACGGTAGGCGCGTACCGGCAGTACCGGACCGAATATCTCGCGGCTCATCAATTCACAGTCATCGGGCGCATCCAGCACGATATGCGGCGCGATCTTGCGTGTTGCGGCATTCCAGCGCTCGCCCGGCACCAGTTGCAGCAGCGTTGCACCACGCTTTTGCGCATCGTCGAGTGCCGCGGTGATACGCGCAAAGGCACGATCGTCGATCATCGAGGTGTAATCGACGCCGTCGATGTCGGGGTAGCGTGCGGGCACGATCCGGCGCGCAAGCTCGACGAACTCATCGACCTTCGCCTGCGGCACGAACACGTGATCCACGGTGGTGCAGATCTGTCCGGCATTGAACAATTTCACGAACAGCAGCCGTTCGGCGGCCTTGGCGAGCGGATAATCGTCGCAGATGATGGCGGGTGACTTGCCGCCGAGCTCGAGTGTCACCGGGCAGAGGTTCTGCGCGGCGGCCGCCATCACGCTGCGTCCGGTCTGTCCGGAGCCGGTGAACAGCAGGTGATCGAACGGAAGCTTCGAGAACTCGACTCCCACGCCACCGGTTTCGTCGAAGACCGCGAGCTTCTCGCGCGGAAAATAAGCGGGCATTTTCTCGATCATCAGTCGCGCCAGGTGACGCGAGTTCTCCGACATCTTGACCATCGCGCGGTTGCCCGCGGCAAAGATGTAGATGAGCGGCAGAATGCTCAGGTTCAGCGGAAAATTCCACGGGACGATCACTCCGACCACACCCAGCGGTTGCGGGATCAGGCGGTTGCTGGCGCCCGCGAAATTGCGGATGTCCACCGGGCGGCGCTGCGGTTTCATCCACTTTTTCAGGTGCCGCAGCGTGTGGTTGACGCCGTCGATCGCGGTAAATATTTCCGCGAAAAGCGTTTCATGACGCGAGCGGTTGCCATAGTCGGCGCTGATCGCGGTGATGATTGCTTCCTTGTTTTCGCGCACGAAACGCTGCAACGCCTGCAGGTCGGCCCGGCGCTCGGCAAGGCCGGGTACGGGATGCGCGAGATAGGCCTCGCGCTGCAGTTTCAGCGCACTCTCGAGTTCGGTGCGTGTTGCCGGTTGCTGAAGCGGTTCGGCACCCATGGCATGGCCCTCGCTGCGATCGTGAAGAGGCGGGCAGTCTAGCACGCGCCGTGTAGCGGCCGGTTTCCTCGTCTGCCGCGCAGACTCCTGAAGTTGCATGTTGCGCGGGAACGATCGGATCCGTCCAGCGCGTGTCGATGAAAGCGCCGGCGGCGCGGAATTCCACGGGCTCATCCGGACGGTTACATCATTGTCACAACCCGTCGGTTGTGGGTTTCGCGCAATCGTCGGACAATCCCCGCTCGTTGTGCACACCCTGCAGGGAGAGTTGTCATGGCCGGTCGCCGCATGGGGTTCTTTTTTCTGTTGGCGCTGTGCGCGTTACCGGGCGTGACCCTGGCCGCCGGATCCAGGCCCAACATCCTGGTGATCTGGGGCGATGATATCGGCATGTGGAATATCAGTGCCTACCACCGCGGGATGCTGGGGGGCCGCACGCCGAACATCGACCGGATAGCCAGCGAGGGAGCCCTGTTCACCGATTATTACGGTGAGCAGAGCTGCACGGCCGGGCGCGCCGCATTCATCACCGGACAGCATCCGTTTCGTACCGGTCTGCTCAAGGTCGGCATGCCCGGGGCCGATATCGGTTTGCGCCCGGAGGATCCCACGATCGCGGAATTGCTGAAACCCCAAGGTTACACGACCGGCCAGTTCGGCAAGAATCACCTCGGCGACAAGGACGAATTCCTGCCGACCCGGCACGGATTCGACGAATTTCTCGGCAACCTTTACCACATGAACGCCGAAGAGGAGCCGGAGACCTACTTCTATCCGAAGGATCCGGAATTCCGCAAGCGCTATGGCCCCCGTGGCGTGATTCACTCCTGGGCCGATGGCAGAATCGAGGATACCGGACCGCTGTCGCGCAAGCGCATGGAAACCGTGGATCAGGAATTTACCGGTGCCGCGCTGGATTTCATCGACCGGGCACACGCGGCGGACAAGCCGTTTTTTGTCTGGTTCAACGCCACCCGCATGCATGTGTGGACACATCTCGCTCCGCAATGGGAAGGAAAGACCGGTTACGGCCTCTATGCCGATGGTCTCGCGGAGCATGATTACGATGTGGGCCTGCTGCTGAAGAAACTCGATGAACTCGGCATTGCCGACGATACCATCGTCGTGTATTCCACCGACAACGGTTCGCAGACCAATACCTTTCCTGATGGCGGCTCCGAGCCGTTTCGCGGCGAGAAAGGCACGACCTGGGAAGGTGGCTTCCGGGTGCCGGCGCTGGTGCGCTGGCCCGGCACCGTGACGCCGGGGCGGGTGATCAACGATGTGTTCTCGCACCTGGATTGGCTGCCCACCCTGCTGCATGCCGCCGGGGTGGCGGATGTGGACGCGAAGCTCCGGGCCGGCTACACGGCGGGCACTCGTACCTACAAGGTCCATCTCGATGGTGTGGACCAGTCCGCACTGTTGGCGGGGACCGGACCGGGTGCACGCGAAACGGTGTTTTTCTTCGATGACAACGCCAACCTGAACGCGATCCGCTGGCGCGACTGGAAAATCCATTTCGCGACCATGAAGGACTGGTCGAGCGGGCGTCAGCAATTGACCTTTCCGATGATGGTGAATCTGCGTGCCGATCCCTTCGAAACCTCGCTCGATTCATCGATGTACGGACGCTGGATGGCGGACAATATGTGGCTCTTCGTGCCGATGCAGCAGGAAGTGGGCAAATGGCTGATGACTTTCCGCGAGTTCCCGCCACGGCAGCCGACCGCGAGCTTCACCATCGACAAGGTGTTGCAACAGATGCAGCAGCAGCCGAAGCGCTGACGGGTGGCGTCAGACTTCTTTACAGTTTCCGGCTGCGGCGTGTACAGGTCTTTCACAACTCATTGACCTGATTTAAGTTTATTTCTGGCGGCATGCGCTGTGCAGCGGTTGGGGTCGTATTCGATTCATGCGTGGCAGCTCCGTTCCGATGCCACGGGGGGTTATGCAGATGGACTTCTATTCGATCGCCGGCATCGATATCTCGGTGGAGCATATGCGAGCCGCGGGCGGTTATCGTATAGGCGATACCGAGCGCTACCGTGTCAGCAACTGCGAGTGGGTCGCGGAATTCGCGCTACAGCGTATGTGGCGGGCTCCGCAGGGGGCGACGGTTGAAGTCGTGCCCTGCTTCTGGCAGGGCGACCGCTGCAAGTTCGATCGCGATCTGGCGTTGATCGAGCCGCTGGTCGCGCAAATCTTCGTGGCGCCGGACGCTACACTGCTGATGGCTCCGCGCGTCCGCTGAGGGCCTGTCTCAGTAGATGCTCTTGAACAGCGTGGACGAGGATTTGCTGAAGAAGCCCTGGTAATCGTAGGACAGGATCCGGAACGAATACCGGTTGGGTTGCAGATGGTCGAGCAACCAGGAATCGGCTTGCCCGTCCGCAATGTGGGCCGCGAAGGACGTCTTCGGCGAGCTGCCCTTGTAGTAGATGTGGTAGCCGGCCAACTCGTGCGCGCAGAGTGCCTCGCCGTTCTCGCGCGTCACCGGCGTGATCCAGGTCAGGAACGCGGAGCGGTTGCTGGCGGAGGCGGGCTTGGCTGGTGTACCGAACTGATAATAATTCGGCGGATCGCAGACCACCGGGAACTGACTCGGCGAACCGATCTTGAGTGCCGTGGCGATCGGCGCGTTCAGGTTGCGCACATCGTAGCTCGTCCACTTGCTGCCGTTGGTGGTCAGGATCTCCGGGTAGCCGTCACCATCCTGGTCGGCCACATCGGCTATGCGCATCTTCGGGCTATTGGCTAGCGACGGCGAGCCCGAACCTTCGAGTCGCGCCAGGTTCATCAGGTACTGAACCTGCCAGCGGCCGGAGTCCGGGCGGCGTAGCAGGGCATCGGGAAACCCGTCGGCATTCAGGTCGGTCAGCAGCTGCAGCTGATACGCGGGGTTGCGGTTGATCGCGATATTGCCGGAGGATTCCAGCACCCGGCCGCCGTCCAGGAACAGGCTACGCCAGGCTCCGTTATCGCGATGACGCAGCAGCAGGTCGGCGCGTCCATCGCGGTTCATGTCGGCAACGGCCTGCAACTGCCACACAGGGGAAACGGGGGCGCCGACCAGCCGCGTGCTCTTGCGCACGTTCTTGCCATCCATCAGGTACAGCATCCATTTCAGGGTCTGCGAATTGCGCACCAGCAGGTCGGCGCGCCCATCGCCGTTGAAGTCCGCCGAACTCACCCAGCGCGACTGTTCCCAGGCACCGGCTCTGGTGGCGCCCGACGCGGCCCGGTCGACGCTCAGACCATCGAGCGTGAATACCGACCAGACGCCGGTGTCACGATGGCGATACAGCAGGTCGGCGCGCCCGTCGCCGTTGAAATCCGCGGCGGTGATCAGGACCACGGCCGGGTTTTCCGGCAGTTCGGCAAGCCGGCCGGCCGCCAGCGTTTTTACGCCGTTCATCAGGCGTATGCGCGTGATGCCCGATACCAGGTCACGGGTGAGGATGTCGCTGCGCCCATCGCCGTTGAAATCGGCGCTGCGCACGTCGAAGCCGCGATCGGGTCCGGACGATTTGCCGAGAACGATTCCGAGCTGCCGGGTGCTGCGATCGGCCGAATTGATCACCAGCCGCAGCCGGTGGTCATTGTGGGTGCGATCGCGAAACAGCAGGTCTTCCATGCCGTCGCCGTTGAAATCCGCGCCACGCGCGGAAGTTGCCGCAAAAATTGCAGCAAAAACGAGGGCAACCAGCCGCGAAGGGATGGGAATGGATGAGTACCAAGGGGTCATTGCGGCGGCATGGTAGCGAATATCTGCGCGAGGTCAAGGGCAATATTTCAGTTTGCCGATGGCGGGCTTTGATCCGGTCCACCAGTGGTGGATAGTGTCCGCGAGTGCGAGCGGACACCCGGCGTCCGCGCCTGGTGTTTGACAGTGCCGTTGCCCCCGCTTGCGCTGGCGACCGCGGCATTGCCCATGCACAATGCGCGCTGAATCCGCGGAGGAGTGATCAGATGGAACTCAAGCTGCCGCCACCGCTGGTGGCCCTGGTATTGTGCGCCTTGATGTGGGGTATCGATCATGCGCTGCCCGTGGGGCGGGTCCAGACAGCGGTGCAGGGTCTGCTGGCCCTGGTGCTGGTGTGTCTGGGTATCGGCGTCAGCGTGAGTGGCATGCTGGCGTTTCGTGCCGCGCGTACCACGGTCGATCCGCGCAATCCGGGCAAGGCCACACAACTGGTCGCGGGCGGCATCTATCGTCTCAGCCGCAACCCGATGTACGTGGGCTTGCTGTGCACGATCACGGCCTGGGCCATCTACCTCGGCAGTCCCTGGGGCCTGCCTGCGCTGCCGCTCTACGTATGGTATGTCACGCGCTTCCAGATCCTGCCCGAAGAGGCCGCATTGCACCGGCTGTTCGGTGCGAGCTATACGGCCTATTGTGCGCGGGTGCGACGCTGGATCTGAGCAGACGTTTGCGGGCGGAAAAAAGAACATGGCAGGACGGGGTGAATTCAGTTCGCGCATGGGGTTCATCCTGGCGGCTAGCGGATCGACGGTGGGCCTGGGCAATATCTGGGGATTCCCCACCCAGACTGCAAACAATGGCGGTGCTGCGTACCTGCTGGTCTACCTGGTGCTGGCATTCTGTCTGGCGTATCCGGCGTTTGTTGCGGAGCTGATCATCGGACGCCACGCCAAGGCCAATGCGGTGGCGGCACTGCAGCTGATCGCGCGCGGTCCGGTCAGCCGGGCGCTAGGATCGCTGACCGGGTACGCGGGTATCGTGACGGCAAGCCTGATATTGAGCTTCTACAGTATCGTTGCGGGCTGGACGCTCGGGTATGGCCTGGCGTCACTCGCCGAACTCGCGGGCTACGATGCCCTGGCCACCTGGCTTGTCGGGTTTGGCATCGCGCGCAACCTCGTGTTCAGCGCCGCGTTCATGATGCTTACGGCCTGGATCATCAGCGCCGGAGTCAAGGATGGTATCGAGAAGTGGTCGGCGCGGTTGATGCCCTCGTTGCTGCTGATCCTCCTGTTGCTGATCGCCTGGGTGCTGACGCTGGACGGGGCCACGGCCGGGTTGAAGGCCTACCTGATCCCCGATTTCAGCCGGGCAGTGGATCTCAAGCTGATCGTCAGTGCGCTCGGGCAGTCGTTTTTCTCGCTGTCGCTCGGTGTGGGCACCATTTTGATCTATGGCTCCTATGTGAGCAGGAGCGAGAATCTCCCGCTGCTCGGTCTCGCGACCACGCTGATCGATATCGGGGTAGCGGTCACCGCCGGCCTGCTGATCATTCCGGCGATGTACGTGGCCGAGCACAACGGGGTGCCGATCTACGATGCGGCGGGCCGGCTGATTTCCGAAGACACGCTGGTGTTCACGGTATTGCCGGCGCTGTTCGATACCATGGGGACGATGGGCATATTCGTCTCGACGGCATTTTTTGTCCTGATGAGCATCGCGGCGCTGACTTCGACGATCTCCATGCTCGAGGTGCCGGTGGCCTACGCCGTGGAGAACCATGAACTGCCGCGCAAACGCGCAACCTGGGCCATCGCGGCCGTGATTACGCTATCGAGTGCGGTGATCGTGCTGAACTTCGACGCGCTGTTCGGGTTCACGATAGCGCTCAGCACGCGCTACAGCGAGCCACTGCTGGGCTTGATGTTCTGCGTGTTCGCGGGCTGGATCTGGCATCGTGACAGCCTGCTGGCCGAGATTCGTGAAGGTTGGCCCGATGCGGCCAACAGCCTGTTCTGGAAGATCTGGCCGTTCTATATCCGCTTCGTATGCCCGCTCGCGATCCTGGCGGTGTTCGGCAACCTGCTCCTGTCCTGAGCGCCCGGGTCAGCCCGGCGCACCGTCGATGCGTGGGCGGGTGAGGATGGGGAACCATGCCACACCGAATACCGTGAACGCGCTAATCCAGCAGACCTGGGACAGCATCACCCATACGCCATGGTGCAGCGGAGCCACCAGTGGCCCCACCACCCGCGTCATGAACGCCAGCAACAACAGCGTCATCGGCAGGATGATGACGGCGGGTGCCTGATGCACGCTGCGTCCGGTATGACCGAGAGCGACGCGCGCCATCATCGCGAGCGTGATCAGCGCGATGCCGCCGACCGCGAACGCATGCACCGCGAGCGTCACCGCGATGGGCAGAACCGCACTCAGCGCGAACAGCAGGAAACCGGCGTCGATCAGCGCGAAGGCGGTGAACAGGCTCCACAACAGCGGCTTTTTCCAGATACCGGGCCGGTACCAGAACGCCAGCCGGATTGCATTTACCACGAACATCGCCGCGCTGCAGGCCGCTGCCACCGCATGCTGCTGCAGAAAAACTTCCGCAATCCAGAACACCAGCAGCAGGATCAGGCTGGAAAAATCGAGAAACCGTGAATTGCGCAGCTGTACCGGCGGTTCGATGCCACGCTCGGTGAAGGATGGAATCACTCGTCGCGCCATGGTGAGGATCAGCGCGATCACCAGATAAAGCCCCCCATAGAGGCTCCAGCGCAGCCCGTCCTCGTGCAGGCCGAGGGCGCCGGCGTAGAACAATGCGTTGCCGATTCCGAGCATCAGCAGCTTTGACAGAATTGCCATCTGCCTCCATTGCCGGACACGCAATATCGGCACCGCGCAGGCCACAATCAGTACCAGCATGAACAGCAGGTCGGCGCAGGCGGCGAGCACGAGGGCATCGGTGCCCAGCAGCATCATCAGCCGGGCCGCGAGCCACAGACCAAAGGCGAGCGCCAGCGGCAATCCGGTCAGGGTCGCGAGGCCGGTCCAGTTACGGATGGAAGTGAGCAGGAAGCCGGCGATCACCGCGATCGCATATCCATAGAGCATCTCGTGGGCATGCCATTGGCTGGCACTGATGCCGTCCAGCGCCAATGGATAATGAAAGCGGTATACCGCCATCCACAGGGCCATCGAGACCACCGCAAACCACGTGGCGCCGAGAAAAAAAGGTCGAAACCCAAGGTTGAACAACGCCGTCATCCGTATTACTCCAGGGCGAGATTCAGCCTTGCCGCGATGCTGCGGCCAGGCGCGTAGAGATTTTCCGCCGAAGTCGAATAGGTTTCATCGCCGAGGTTCTCGAGTTCCACCACCAGGCTCACGCGCCGCTCGCGGCCGAAGCTCGCGCCACCGGAGAGGTTCAGGGTGATCCAGCTGTCATCTTTCTCGATAGTCGGGGTCCCGGTGCTCGAGGGCTCCTCGCGACGCGAATCACTCTCGCCACGCAGCGCGAAGTCGATCCAGCCGTCGACCCGGTCACTGATGCGCCGCTCGTGGAGCAGGCCCAGCGTACCGGAAAGAGAGGGCGTACCGGAATCGTCGGTCACGAAATTCTCGTAACGGTTGCTGCGATTCATCCAGGTCAGGCTCAGGTACGGTCGCCAGGTGCCGGTCTCGCGCGTGGTGTAGAACTCCAGGCCTTCGGCGGTGGATTCCCCGACATTCACATAGATCTTGTCACGGCTCGAAAGGCAGCCATCGCCAGGTGTGCAGAACACGTGGTCGATGTAGTTGCTGGATTCGGTGTAGAACAGGCCCGCGTCGAGGATCCAGCCATCGAGGCGTAGTCGCACCCCGCTCTCGATCGAGTCCGAGGTCTCGGGTTCGAGTTCGGGGTTCGGGTTCACATAACGCGATCCGGCGTAGGCGCCGATCGCAAACTGCAGCAGCGAGGGATAGACATAACCCTGCGCGGCACTGGCACGCAGCACCACGTCCTCACTGATCGCATGGGTGATGCCGAGACTGGCGATCAGCTCCGAATCATGGCGACTGTCGACCTGTAGCCCCGGGCGGCTGCTCTGTTCGAGCGCGCCTTCGACATGGTACTGCCGCGCGCCGGCGTCGAGCGTGGTGTGCTCGCCGATCTGCCAGTCGTCCTGTGCGAACAGTGCGACGGTCTCGATGCTCGCCTCGTCGTGGATGTTCTCGGGTGCCATCGGGATGCCGTTGACGAAACTTTCGACGCGACGCTCCTGGTTGACATATTCATCGGTGTACTGGATGCCGCTCACCAGGTAATGCCCGCTCCAGGGAATCCAGTCTGCCTGCAACACGCCGTCGCGCACCTCGAGATCGGCATCGCTGAAAATATCGCGGTCGCTCAGTAGCGGCTTCGGCCCGGGAAGCAGCGTCGAGCTGAAGGTGTCGAATTTCCGGTCGTTGCGCTGCTGGTGAATATTGGCCTTGATCGAGGGCAGGAACGGAGCCACATCGCTCCATTCGTAAAAAAGCGCGAGCTTCTCGCGGTCGCGCCGGGGTACATCGACCGCGAAATCGATCAGCGGAAATGCGGTTTTCACGTTGTCCGCGACAAATACCTCGGTAGCGGATTCGTAGTTGTCGTAGCCGAGTTCGAGGCGGTGTGCGCCGAAATCATGTCCGACCCAGGCGTAGAGGCTCTGGTTGTCGAAGGCGGTGTCGGGAATTTTTCCCTGCGGCGTATCGCGCTTGCCATGATCGCTGTTGCTGCCCGCCACACGGTATTCCAGCCCGTCGAGATTGCCGAATGCGGAGCCGAACCACTCCTCGCCGCCGGTTGCCGAATCGAATCCGCTGCTCAGTTCGAGTTGCAGCGGCTTGTTGCCGCCCTTGCGGGTAATGAAGTTCACCACCCCGCTGAGCGCTCTGGGACCGTAAAGTACAGAGCCCGAGCCGCGCATCACCTCGATGCGCTCGACCATCGAGGGGTGCAGGCTGAGCGGTGTCCCGACCTCCCAGTGGTCGGTGATTTCCTGGCCATCGATCAGGATCGCGGTACGGCGCGATTCCTCACCGCGGATACGGATCCGCTTGAGTCCCGGCTGGCCCGCATCGGTGACCTGCACGCCAGGCACGTCGCGCATCACGTCGGCCAGGCCGGAGGCCGTGGAGCGTGCGAGTTGCGTTTCGGTGATCACGCTGATGCTGGCGCTCGAATCCATCACGATCTGTGGCGCGCGGCGTCCGGTGACCACCACTTCCTCGAGCAGCGAGCCGGGGCAGGCACTGTCGGGTGCACAGTCGGTCGCGAGGGCAGGCAGCGCAGCCAGCAGTGCGGGCAAGGCGCAGATGCTGCGCTTCATCAGTCGGTACATTGCAATTGTTTCCTTATCGATTCCCGGTTGTCCTCGCCGGGCGCACAAGCTGCTGCGCTCCAGGCACGCAGCAGCCTCGCTGCGGCATTGTAATCCGGGCAACTCCGCGGCTCGCCGGGAACATTATGGATTGCACCGCACAAATCCAGCTGGTAGAGGGCGCGATCGATACGAGTGGCATAGGGTGCCGCACCACACTTCTGCTGCCTGGAATCGAGCCAGCCGAGGATTTCGCCGCCGATGGCGACGCAATCCACGTTCCAGTGCTGCTCGCGCTCGAGCGTGGTGGCCGGAAGGCGTTCGTTCACCAGATCGGTGGCGGCGTGCGCTCCAGACCCTGTGCCCAGCAAGCCTGTGAGCAGCCATAGATACGATTTCATGATGCACATCATCCGTGTATCGAATTGGCAATGCCAGCAATATGGTGCAAAGTGTGCGGTTTTGCTATTTTACCCCGATGAAAATCAACCGGATGGATTTGGTGCGCGGGTGCTTGTTGCGGTTCGCATTTACAGTGCTGTTATTGGTCGCGGGTGCTGCTGTTGCGGGCGAGCGCCTGGAGCAGCTCGACCTTGCCGGTACGCGAGCGATTTTTCCCGCAGCTGACAGTCTCGGCACCACGCTTGCGGCGGTGCCCGCACGAACGGTGTTTGCGGGCGACGACGTTCTGGGCTGGATCTTCCTGAACGACGAGTTGCACCCGATTCCTGCCTATTCGGGCAAGCCGATATCGGCGCTGGTGGGTATCGATGCCGAGGGTCGCATCGTCGGGGCACGGATCGTCGCACACGAGGAGCCCATTCTGGTTATCGGCGTGTCCGACAGCGATCTGCAGCACTTCATCGCGCAGTACGCGGGCATCAGCGCCAGCGAGAAGGTACGTGTGGGTGCGGGTGCCCGCGCCGGGTATCGGGGTATCGACGCGATCACCGGGGCAACCATCACCACGATGGTCATCAATCAGAGCATCATGGCTGCCGCCGAGGATGTGGCGAGCGCGCTCGGGCTGCCGCTGGCGCGTGGTGTACCGCTGCCAGGTGCGAACCTCGGTTCCGCGCCCGGAAAACCAGCACCCGCGCACCTCGTCAAACCGGATCGGGAACCCTATTGGCTGCAGCTTTGGGAGGAGCGCGAGGGACGTCTGTTCATCCTTGGCACCGCGCTGGCGTTGCTGGTCACGATGCTGGTATTCCAGGACTGGCTGGTGGTGCGCCCCCGACTGTTCACGCGACTGCGCAACGGCTACATGCTGTTCACGGTATTTTTTATCGGCTTTTACAGCATGGGCCAGCTATCGATTGTCAACATGCTGGCGTTCGGACGCGTGATGGCGGGGGGATTTTCCTGGGAGACCCTGCTGATCGAGCCGGTAACCTTCATGCTGTGGAGTTTTGTCGCGGTAACGATCGTCCTGTGGGGACGCGGCGTCTATTGCGGCTGGCTGTGCCCGTTCGGTGCGCTGCAGGAACTCATTCATACGATTGCCAGACATTTCGGAGTGCCGCGCCACGAGTTTCCGGCGATGGTCCACGAGAGGTTGTGGGCGATCAAGTACCTGATCCTGATCGGGCTGTTCGGGCTGTCTCTGGATTCGATGGCGCACGCCGCAACCATGGCCGAGGTCGAGCCGTTCAAGACGGTGTTCGCCCTGCATTTCGTGCGCGACTGGAGTTTCGTCGTTTATGCGCTCGCGCTGCTGGCGGTATCGGCGGTAAACAGCAAGTTTTACTGCAAATACCTGTGTCCGCTGGGCGCAGCGCTGAGTTTCTTCACGCGCTTTCGTATCTTCGACTGGCTGCGCCGACGGCGCGAATGTGGCAACCCCTGCCAGACCTGCGCCGCACAGTGCCAGATCAGTGCGATTCGCCCGACCGGCGAGATCATCGAGAACGAATGCCACTATTGCCTCGAATGCCAGGTCATCTATCACGACGAGCACCGTTGCCCGCCGCTGGTGGAGAAGCGCAAGCGCCGCGAGAAACGCGAAACCCGCGCGGCGCAGATCAGTGCGGTGCAGGTGGAATAGAAAATCCTGACACGGGCTGCGCAACGCGCGCGCGCAATGCCGCGATCACCACCACCAGGAACATCAGGCCACCGATCACCGCGATCAGGCCACCCAACCCCATCAGGCCCATGCCGACGATCTCCTGGATGCTGTCGAGCCCCTGGGCGGAACCCGCGGTCTTGCGTTGCACGCCGTGCCCGCCGGTCCAGGCCAGCGCGGTCACGTGCATGACCTGTCCGATACCATAGACGTAGGGTTGCCAAAAGGCCGTGCGCGGCATGGTGAGCGGGTGCCCGAGACGCGGCAGCAGCAGGTAGACCACTCCCATGTAAGCGAGCGTCACACCGACGATCGATCCGTGGTAGTGCGCGGGAATCACGGTATTGGATCCACGGATCATGAAGCCCATGACGCCGCCGCCCGCAAACAGGCTGAGCGAACAGATCAGCGCCGCGCGCAGCGGCCGCTCGCTGGCCGACAACGTCACGCGTCGGCCGAGGCCCGCGATTACCAGCAGCAGCAGCGGAACGGAAGCCATGCCGCCATAGCGCATCAGCGTGGTGAAGCCGAGGATATGTTCGCGCGACTCGATCGGGAAGCGGTACAGCAGCGGTACCGCGAGCAGCGGTGCGACCACCAGCGCAAACAGTGCCGTATGCAGTCGTGGGTTGCCCGGCAGCGACGATCCGGTGGCGCTCGACAGCATCACGAACGCGACCAGCATCAATACCGTGTGCATGAATTGCAGCACATGACCACCGCCCCAGAACAGCAGTTCGAAGTAGAACTCGCCGCTGACGCTCGCCGGCAGGCGCGCAAGGCTCAGCGCGACGCTGGCCACCGCGACCAGCGCCGCGAGAGCCGCCATCACCAGCGCGAAGCGCAGCACCGCGTCGTTGTCGTCGCCGCGCAGGCGCAGGCCGTTGGCACGCAGGCAAACGCATGCCTGTATCACCAGTCCGGTGGCGACGGCGATCAGTCCGGCGTAGAACCAGGGGTGTTGCAGCACCGGCACATAATTGTTCATCAGCGGTTGCGGTGTGCCGATGAATGGCGCGACGCTGATCATCACGGTGCCCGACACGGCGCTGACGAACGCGGTGAGGCTCCACCTCGGGTAACGCGCCGCGCCATGCATGCTCCACAGGATCCCCGCGCCCGCGACGAACCACACCAGCACCGTGAGATCGACGTGAGCCACCAGCGCGACCCGGAAGAATTCCTTGCCGGGCACCAGGTCCTGGATGATCGGGGTGCGCGACAGCGCGAGCAGCAGGGCAAGAAGCCCGGCCGCGACCAGGGCGTATACGCCCAGCCAGATCCAGCCGAGCGTGAAACGCGCGGCCTGTGCTTCGTGTCCGGGAGGGCTGCGCTCGGCCTGGTTCACAACAGGGATTCCTCGATGACTGCTCATTCGTCGAGCAACCGGGTGATGGCGTCGAGCATGGTCTCGGTGCTCGCGTTGCTGGCGAAGGTCGCGCGCACGCGGCCCACGCGATCGATCAGGTAGATCTGGTCGCTGTGCGCGAACCCGTAATCGAGCGGTGGTGGCAGCGTCTCCCGCTCGAAATAGACCTTGAACAGCGTTGCAACCGTGCGTGTCTGCTGCTCGGTGCCACGCAGTGCGATCATCGCCGGGTGAAAGTGGCGCACATAGGGGCCGAGTATCTCGAGGCTGTCGCGGCCGGGGTCGATGGTCACGAACAGCGGCTGTACCTCGCCGGCTTTGGCGCCGAGACCATCGAGTGCGGCACGCATGCGCGCAAGCACCGTCGGGCACACATCGGGGCAGCTGGCGAAGCCGAAATTCAGCAACACCAGCCGTCCGCGAAAATCCGCCAGCGCGGTGTCATGACCAAGAGTGCCTGGCAGGGTGAAATCGCCGCCCAGCGAGTCGATCACCGGTAGCCGCTCGGCGGACATGAGCCCCGGCCGCACAAATTGCAGTATCAAGACTGCCGCGAGCAATACCATCGAGACCAGCAAAACGACCAGTGCGCGATTCATGTCGATGCGGCTCCGGCGGTGAGGTAATCCAGTCGCAGCATGGCCAGCAGCAACAGCGCCGCCACGGTGCTGTGCGCCAGTACAACGGCAAGCGGAAGCGAGAAGGCGAGCGCGCACAGGCCGAGCATCGCCTGCAGCGATACCAACGCCAGCACCAGCAATGCGTTGCGACGCAACCTCACGCTGGCACGGGCGGCCATCACCGCGGTCAACAGGAGCAGCGGCACGGCAAGCGCGGCACCGATGCGATGCGCGATCAGGATGGCTGCCGTACCCTGGTCTGCGATGACCCTGCCATTGTCATCGAGCGCGAGTTCGCGCAAATACCAGAATGCATCGCCGATGCCGCGTCCCGGCATGCAGCCATCTGTCGTGGTGCAACCGAGACCGGCGAAATTTGCGCTCAGCCAGGCGCCCAGCGCCAGCTGTACGAGCAGCAGCACCAGGCTGGCACGCACCAGCTTGCGCGGCCAGGGTGCCACGTTCACGCGAGCGGTGTTGCCCAGCGACAGGTACAGGCGCCAGCCAAGCGCGGCAAGTGCTACCCCGCCGAGCAGATTGGCGGTGGCGATGGCCGGGCGGGTCTTGAGGTAACTTGCCGGCCCAATCACCGCCAGCGCTAGCAGCAGTCCGGCCATGGCCAGTGGCAGTTGCGCTTGCGTTGCGCTCAGTTGGCGGCGGCTACGATGCACCAGCAGCAATACCATCACCACCAGCGCCGTCGCGACGCCGCGATGGGCCTGCTTGGCGAATGGTTGCGGAGCCAGCGCGGCGTGTGCAACCCGCTTGCTGTGTTCGCTGATGTGGACCCCGATCCGCGCATAGCATGCCGGCCAGTCGTCACAGCCGAGCCCGGCCTCGACATGACGGATATAGGCGCTCAGCAGGTTGATGCCAAGTGTTGCCAGCAGGATCGACAGCGTCAGTCGCGCCAGCCAGCGCCTCCCGATATCTGCATTCCCGCCTTGTCGCATGCGTTATCCTTGCCCGGGCTGGCGCCAGTGCGCCAGCGTGTGTCAACCGCATCATCGCTAATGTCGAATTCGGAGGAGGCGTCCATGCAGATACTACTTTTCACCCTGGTCGGGATCGCGCTGTATTTTTTCGCCGATTGGGTGCTGCGCACCATCGAGCGCTTGCATGGCAGCCCATTGCCCTACCGCAACGTCATCTACTTCGTCATCATCCTGTGCCTGGCTCTGCTCAGTTTCGAGTTGCTGCAACAGTTCGCCTCTATCGAGACGGTTCTCTGAGCGCCGCCTCACATGAACACGAATTCCGATTTCTGGGAATCGAAATCGATCACCAGCACCTGTGCCGGAGCCAGATGTATGTGCCGCTCGGCCCGATACGGGAAATCTTCCTGCCCGATGTGATCCTTGAGCCGGATTTTCACATCGATATCACCTGCGGGAATGGTGAGGCGCTGGTACATCGACGCCATCCCGTCGTCATGCAGGCCGCGCGGCTCCATGCTGCGGCTCAAAACCAGCTTGCCGTTGACTTCGAGTTCCAGCAGCAGTGGCGAGCGCTCGCGCGGGCAACTTTGCGCCGCGCGCATCGTCGCCGGCAAGTTGGCAAGTTCATCGGCATCGAGGGTGTGGCATTCACCGAGTAATTTTCCCGAGTGCCGCACACTCAGCTTGATGGTGGACATACCCTCCGGCAGATGCCGATACGAGGGCGAATTGGAGAAATAGCCCACGAACGCGATGAACAGCGCATAGGCGGCAGCCTGGCCCAACCAGCGCAGACGCTCACTCATGGGTAGCCACCGATTCAGTTGTGGTCTCCACTGCGATCTGCGCCTCGCTCAGTTGCTCGCGGAAACGATCGAGCTCCTGCTCGAGTTTCGAGTACTGCAGTGGGCTCGCCCAGCAGATTGTCACCTTGTCCTTGCCAGCCGATGTACGCAGGTGCGGCATGCGTTCACCGGCAAACCGTTGCTCGGTCCATTGTGAGCCCAGGCGGTAGCGGCAGTCGTCCGTGCTGCAACCGCTCACCAACACGCCATCGACGTTCTCGTTGCGCGCAAGGAAATCGACGAATGACGGCGGCAGCAGGCCGATACAGGGCAGCGACAGCGCCACGACCCCGGCGCGCTCGATCGATTCGATCGGCAAGGCATGATCGCAGCCGAACACAATCACCCGTGTTTCACCCGTGAGCGTGGCAACCTTGGCCATCGCCTCCGTGCGCAGGCGTTCGATCGGATAGCCGGGTATCTCGATGCCGGAAACGAGTTCCTCGACATGACGGAACGGAGTCGCGGACGGGCATGCACCGGCGCAGATCCCGCATGCCGTGCACATGTCGGGGTTGACCTGCGCCTGGCGCATGCCTTTCCTGAACGAATGCGGCACCATGGTGATCGCGTCGTACGGACAGTCCTGGAAACACCAGGTACAGCCATTGCAGTTGTCGGGGTTCACCACCGCAACCTGGGCGAGCCGCTTCTTCTCGGGTGAAATCCACGGCATCAAAACCAGCAGCGCGGTGAGCGTGCCGAGGAGCAGCCACACCATGTTCGGTCCCCAGGTATCGAGCAGCGGATAGACATTCATGTATATCCAGTCGAGGTTCACCTCGGTCACGGTTAGCGACAGATCCGCAGGGCCCATGCTGCTCGCGGGCTTGATCATCGAGAGCAGCAACAGTGACAGCATGGTGCCGATCGCGAGGCCGCGCGCCGGATCGGTGCGAGCCTGCTTCAGGCGTTTGATGTGGATGAACATGCCGATCAGCAGAAACAGCGGGATCGCGATGTGCATGAACACCATCAGCGAGAACAGGCGGTCGCTCAGGGTGGCGTTCGTCAGGAAGGTGCGGGCCAGTGAGTCGCTGATATTGGGCAGTCGTTCCAGCCACTCGGTGGAAAGTATTGCGATGTACTGTGCAAACTGGTCCCACACCAGCCAGTAGCCTCCGATTGCCGATGCAAACAGCAGCCACAGCAGCGGCACCCCGCTTACCCACGAGAACCACTGCGCACCCCGAAACCGGCCCAGCGCGAACTCACGTACAAGGTGCAGGGTCACGGTGATCGCCATCGCGTCCGAGGCGTAGCGGTGCAGGCTGCGCATCACGCCACCGAAGTACCATTGGACATTGCTCAATCGCTCGACCGACTCGAAGGCGCCGATGATGCTCGTGTTGAAGAACACGAACAGGTAGATCCCGGTGGCCACTATCACCCAGAAGAAATAGAACGACAGCGCACCGAGCTGAAACCACGGATTCCAGTGCTCGCCGAATACCGCGGTAAACGCAGCCTCGATACGCACGAAGACCCACCGGCCGCCAGTTTGCAGAATACGAATCACGCTGATTTCCAGGGTTCAGACTTTGCTGATGCGCGCACGACGGCTGTAGAGCCACTCCCGCAATAGCAGGTAAATGAAGAATACGCCGAGCACCACGCCCATCGCGAGTCCGGCCAGGATCGAATAGTTGAAGCGATAGCTGTCGGAGGCGGGGTCGTAGACCGTGCAGAACAAACGGAACTTGTTGCCCATGCGTTCGAAAAACGACTCCTTCAGCTTCTCGCCGAAGACCAGCCGCTTGAGCGGATCTACCATCACCGGGGTGTCGAAATCCATGCCATAGATCTGGCGGCGCACCACGCCTTCCCCATCGAGCAACGAAGTCTGCAGCAGGTGATCGAAGCCGGCACCGGTGGCCACGTACTGGAATCCGAGATCGGCCGCCAGCTTTTCCGCCGTCGCCGCATCGGTGGCAAGAAAATCCCAGTTGCTCTCGCCAATCTGTTGCTCGCGTTCGAACTCGCGCATGGCATCGGCGGTATCGTGAGCGGTGTCGAAGCCGACGGTGATGACCCGGAAGCTGTCTTCGCCGAGCACCTTGCGCGCCTTGCGCACCACGGCAGCGATGTGCTGGGTGGTGGTCGGGCAGATGTGGTAGCAACTGGTATAGATCAGGCTGACGATCAGCGGTTTGCCGGTGTATTCGGCCAGCGCCCGCTGTCTGCCCGCGGTATCATAAAATGAATAATTCCCGACCTTGCGGCCGATCGCCGCCTGGCTTATGGCCAGCGCGGTGTCACGATCGAACGCGGCGTTGTGGTCGGAATCCGCGCCGTGCGGGGCGGAGGCTGCATGCTGTGCACGCAGCGCCGGTTGAACCGCCAGCAGCAGCATGGCCGTCAGTACCGTCGTCAGCAGGCGTCGACCACGCGCGCTCATGCGGCGTTGTGAGTGGCAATGCTCGTGCGCCTTGCCGCAACGCCGCATGAGCGGACGATGAGTGGAACGGAATAGATGCATATCACGAGAATTCAACAGAATCGAAAAACCAGCCGGGGGGAACCGCGATGGTCCCCCCGGCAACAAGCCTTCTGTCAACTAAGACCCCAGGTTTCACCCAGGAATTTCCAGTTGATGAAGTAGTAAAGTACGAAGGCGGCAAAGAAAGCAGCCACCAGTACCAGCGTGCCGGGAACGGTGATCGAGCCGATACCGATGTTGTGGTACTTTTCTTCCGCCGGAGGTGTAGCGATCACTGCTGCGCCGAGCTTCTCGTTTTCACCGAGCTTGCGCCCGAACAGGAGCGAGCCAACCACCACGATGATGAACATCGCGCCGCCCAGTCCTGCCAGTACTACCGACATTCCGTTCAGGCTCATCATGGTCAGTGCGGCAGCCGAGAACTCGTAGCCGCCGTCCGAGCTCGTGAACAGGATATCCCAGTGCCTGCGGGGCACTCCAAGCGTGCCGGCACCCATCAGGAACATACTCACACCGACCATGCCGAGGCCGAAAACATAAGGCTGCCACGACGCAACTTTCTTCAGAATCAGGTCGCGACGAAACACAACCGGCACCAGCCAGTAGGTCACTGCCATGAAAGTCAGCGTGGTCCCGATGACGACGGTCGCGTGGAAGTGCCCGGGTACGTACACCGTGTTGTGCACCAGCAGGTTGATCTGCTCCGCGCCCATTACCACGCCGGTGATACCGCCCAGCACGCCGAACCCGACCAGCGAGATGAACATGCCCGAGAACACCGGGTTGCCCCAGGGTGCCTTGCGCAACCACTCGAACAGCCCCGAGTTGTAGCCGCGGGCGCGTTGCGCGGCCTCGATCGCACCGGGGACCGTCAGTCCATGCACCATGCTGGCCATTACCGCGAGGTACATGGCATAGCTGGTGTTGAAGATCTTCCACTCCGAACTGAGGCCCGGATCGACCAGCAGGTGGTGCGCGCTCGCGACCTGCAGAACCGCGATATAAAGAAAAAATGCGAAGCGGCTCACTTTTTCCGAGAGCGGCTTGGCGCCGAACACGACCGCAGCGATCATGTACCACACCGAGATGTGTGCGGCGACGTTGATCTGCTGCGAGGAATGGCCGAAGGCCCACCAGATCAAGCGGTACACACCCGGATCGATATGTGCGACCAGCCCGAGGTTCCACAACAATGTGGGTATCAGGATGATCGCGCCCGAGGCAATCGTGAAGATCGCGATGATAACGGCAGTGAGCGCACCGAAAGTCACCAGCGGCACCGATCCCTCGTAGGTTTTCTCGCCCTTGGCGATAACCAGGGTACCGAGAAAGATGAAGCAGTGGATCAATGCGCCCACCGCGAACAGGATCAGCCCGACGTAGAACATGGTATCAGCGGGTATCGGCACATAGGAGGTCATCATGACGCTAGAGTTGCCTTTCCAGAGCACTGCATAGTTGTTGAGGAGCGCCCCGATCACCATCAGCGCGAACGCCACCCAGCCGATCCGCGGGGTCGCGATCCGGCAACCGAGCAGGACCGCGGAGCAGAAGTGTATAACCGCCATCTCGAAGAAAATCATCCAGAAAATCAACACGTTGAGACCGTGTGCGGTGAGCACCTGATAGAACATGTTGGCTTGGAGCAGATGCACTTCGGGCCAGCGTGTCAGGCCGACACCAATACCGAGAACCCCCCCGATCAGCAGGAACACCACGCCGGCAACGGCATTGGCCTTTATCAGCGCCTCGGCGGGGCGGTGGAACTTCAAGCCGGTATCAGGACAGATTCGAAACTCGTTGTTGCTTTTCATGGTGCTCCCCTCATTCCACCACGTGAATCTTGCCGAGCATCGTGTGATGCCCGATTCCGCAGTATTCGTTGCAGATGATCGAATGCTCGCCGATCTTGTTCGGTGTGACGGTCAGCACCATGTCGTAACCGGGCAGCACCTGCACATTGAGATTCGCCGGCTGCAGGGAAAAACCATGCTGCCAGTCCATGGAGGCGATGTGCATACGGTAGGTCTGCCCGACCTGCAACTCGTATATCGGCCACCATTCCCAAAGCCGTCCCACCAGATAGATATCGGTTCCCACGGGAGGCTTGACCACCGGCGTCTTGCGGGCGCCCTCGGTACGAACGGTGTACTGATCAACGACGGCCTTGGCTTTCTCCATATAAATGGCCGGCGTCGTCCGGTAGGCTTCGCTCGAGAGGTTCTGTTTGCCGTACACATGCCAGAACGGCATCATCAAGGTCAAAATGATGCCCCAGATCACCACCACGGCAATCCAGATCAGTTCAGCTTTTTCTATGGGTTCTTTCCACCAGATTTTCCTGGTGGGAGGGGAAATGGCGGTCATTGTTGCTTCTCCAAAGAGTCCATTTGATATGTCCGGGTATTACTGGGACACAGGTAACGAAACCAGTTCCATGATTCCCCACACGATGTAGGTCAGAGTCGGTATCGTGATACCTATAAACAACAGAAGGAACGGGTTGTCGATGACCCTCTGCATGAACGGAATGTTTTTGTCCGAATCCTGATCGTTGCTCATCGTTGATTTTCCCTGGTTTTGCCCCAAACGGGCACAGCACATCGTGTTGCCGGTGGTCGGCCGGCGCGTATTCTAGGGACGCATGATATAGCCATATTTGATTTGGATCATCTAATTTCCGATGTATTTGCTCAGGTAATCAGGAGATAAATCCTTGCTGTTGTAAGGTCTTTGTTAGTCGGTTGATATAGCTCAATAAGGACAGGGCGATAAGTCGATCTAATTGTCCCTGCCAATCGGTGTCGATGGGATGCCGTGAGCCAATGGATTTTTGTAACGCAACCCGAAAAAGGGGATAGGAGACAGATGATGATGAAGAACTACAGGAAAAGCATTCTCAGCCTGGCGTGCGGCCTTGGGGCCACCGCGATCCTGGCTGGTAGCGTGCTGGCGCAGGAGAAGATCGATCACCCGGGTACGACCGGCGAGGACGTGCGCTATCGCGGTGCGCCGATTCCAGCGCTGGACCTGAAGCAGGTGGCGACGCCCGGCGCACCGGCAGTTACGGAGGCCGAGTTCGAGCGTGCCAACAAGATCTATTTCGAGCGCTGCGCGGGTTGCCACGGGGTATTGCGCAAGGGAGCGACCGGCAAGCCGCTGACTCCGGATATCACGCGCGCGCGCGGCACCGAGTACCTGAAAATCATGATCAACATGGGAACGCCGGCCGGCATGCCGAACTGGGGCACCTCGGGCCAATTGAGTGCCGAAGACATCGACATCATGGCGCGCTATCTGCAGAACGAGCCGCCGACCCCACCCGAATGGGGCATGAAGGAGATGCGCGAGAGCTGGAAGGTTCTGGTACCGGTCGACAAGCGCCCTGCCAAAAAATGAACAAGTACAATCTTGACAACGTCTTCGCCGTCACCCTGCGTGACAGCGGCGAAATTGCCCTGATCGACGGTGACTCGAAGCAGATCATCAACATCATCAAGACCGGTTACGCGGTGCATATCTCGCGTTCGTCCGACTCGGGGCGTTATGTCTACACCATCGGCCGCGATGCCAAGATCGACATGATCGACCTCTATATGGACCCGCCGCAGACCGTTGCCGAGATCAAGATCGGCCTCGAGGCGCGCTCCGTGGAAACCTCGAAGTACAAGGGTTACGAGGACAAGATCGCGATCGCCGGTGCCTACTGGCCGCCACAGTACGTGCTGATGGATGGCCCGACGCTGGAGCCGAAGAAGATCGTGTCCACGCGCGGCATGACGGTCGATACCCAGGAGTATCATCCGGAGCCGCGCGTGGCGGCGATCGTCGCCTCGCACCAGCACCCGGAGTTCATTGTCAACGTGAAGGAAACCGGGCAGGTGTTGCTGGTCAACTACAGCAATATCGACGCGCTCAGCGTGACCACGCTGGAAGCCGCGCGCTTCCTGCATGACGGCGGCTGGGATTCCACCCATCGCTACTTCATGACGGCGGCCAACCAGTCCAACAAGATCGCGGTGATCGATTCGAAGGAGCGCAAGACCACGGCGCTGATCGATGTGACCAAAGTCCCGCACCCGGGTCGTGGCGCGAACTTCACCGACCCGAAATTCGGGCCAGTGTGGGTGACCAGCGCGCTTGGCAACGAGAACGTCACCGTGATCGGCACCGATCCTAAAAAGCATGCGCAATACGCCTGGAAAGTCGTGCGTGAGCTCAAGGGTCCCGGTGGTGGATCGCTGTTCGTGAAGACTCACCCCAAGTCGACCAATCTGTGGGTCGATACGACGCTCAACCCGGATGCCAAGCTGAGCCAGTCGGTAGCCGTGTATGACATCAACAACCTCGACGCCGGGTTCGTGAGCCTGCCGATCGCCAAGTGGGCCGATGTGGGCGAGGGCCCGGCACGCGTGGTGCAGCCGGAATTCAATGCCGCTGGCGATGAAGTCTGGTTCTCGGTGTGGAACGGCAAGGACCAGACCTCGGCGATCGTGGTGGTCGATGACAAGACGCGCACACTGAAGACGGTCATCAGGATCCGCGGCTGATCACGCCGACCGGCAAGTTCAATGTCATGAACACGCGCAAGGATATCTACTGAGCATCTGCGCCAGGCAAGCGCGGCCAGGGACGGCCGCATTTTGCGCACGCATGAATTCACCGCAAACAGGGGAAAGTAAATTTGTGAAAGCTGTAACCATGGGAAAAAGGATATGGTCTGGCATGGCCGTGGCAGCCGTTGTCACGATGGCCGCCAGCGTGCAGGCGGAGGAGGCTTCGCTGGCCGGGGCACTCAAGGGCGGAGAGGTCAAGATCCAGTTCCGCTATCGCTACGAGGATGTTGATCAGAACAACGCGCTCGACGACGCGCAAGCGTCCACGCTGAAATCGAGACTGAACTATACGTCCGCGCTGTTCAGCGGCTGGCAGGCGCAGGTCGAAGTCGACAATGTGTCACAGATCGGTGACGACGATTACAACTCGACCTCCAACAACGAGACCGGCTATTCGGTGGTTGCTGATCCCGATGGCACCGAGTTCAACCAGGCCTGGATTGCCTATTCCGGCATCGCGGACACGGTGGTAAAGGGCGGACGTCAACGCATCGTGCTCGATAACGAGCGCTTTGTCGGCGGCGTGGGCTGGCGTCAGAACGAGCAGACCTACGACAGCGGTCCGGTGGTGAACAAATCCCTGAAGGACACCACGCTGAACTATGCCTGGATCGATAACGTGAATCGGGTTTTCGGACCCGATGACGGCACCACGGCCGCCTGGTTGGGTGACTGGGATTCCTCGATCCACCTGCTCAATGCCAGTTACAGCGGCCTGTCGTTCGGCACCATCACGGTCTATGACTATCTGATGGATATCAAGGACGCCGATGCGCAGTCGAACAAGACTTACGGGGCGCGTTTCACCGGCAAGCATGCGCTGGGCGAAACGACCAGCCTGCTGTACACGCTCGAATACGCCAGGCAGGAAGACTACGGCGATAATCCGGTGTCCTACGAGGCCGATTATTATGCGGTGGAAGCAGGCCTTGCGTTGCCCGCCGCCGTGACCCTGAAGGTGGGGCAGGAAGCGCTCGAAGGCAATGCGGGGAGCGCCGGCAAGGCGTTTCGCACACCGCTCGCAACCCTGCACGCATTCCAGGGTTTTGCCGACATGTTCCTGAGCACGCCAGACGGTGGTATCCAGGACAGTTATGCCGTGGCATCGATCGTGGTGATGGGGGCGACTGCCAGCGCAGTGTGGCATGACTTCGAAGCCGAGGACGGCGGTGCCTCTTTTGGCGACGAACTCGATTTGTCGCTGTCACGCAAGTTCGGCCAGTACGTCACCGGCCTGCTCAAGTATGCGGACTACAACGAAGATGGATTCGCAGTCGATACCCGCAAATTCTGGGTGCAACTGCAAGTCGATATCTGAGACGTGAACTGCACGGTTTGCGAGCCGACCTCCGGCTGAGGTCGGCTCGCTTTCGTTGTCAGCGGAAACGCTGCTGCGTGCCGCGTGAACTCATGCGGTTGCCGTTGGCATCGCCATTGCCATTGCCACTGCGGGAGTGATTGCTTCCGCGATTCGTGCATTCCCCGAACCTGCGCCACGACCGCCGCGATGTGGCGGGCGCTCGGGACGCGGGTCGAGATCGGGGCCGGCGCTGCGCACCACCGAGTCGAGCGCGGCCTGATCCTCGGCGGATAATTCGATACGCGGCAATTTGCGTTTGATCAGCCGTTCGATACCCGCCAGCATTCCGGTCTCGTCGTCGCCGACCAGCGAGATCGCCTCGCCCGACATGCTGGCGCGCCCGGTACGACCGATGCGGTGTACATAGTCCTCCGGCACGTTGGGCAGGTCGTAGTTCACCACGTGCGGCAGTTCCTTGATGTCGATGCCGCGCGCGGCGATATCGGTCGCCACCAGCACCTGGATCTGGTTGCTCTTGAACTCGGCCAGCGCGTGTGCGCGCCGTCTGGCTCTTGTTGCCGTGGATCGCGAGCGAGGGTATGCCGCCTTTCGACAGCTGTTCGGCAAGCCGGTTGGCACCGTGCTTGGTGCGCGTGAAGACCAGCACCTGGTGCCAGTCGCCGGCCTTGATCAGGCGTGCCAGCAGGTGCCGCTTGGCTTCCTTGCGCACCCGGTAGACGCACTGTTCCACGAGTTCGGCGGGGGCATTGCGCCGCGCCACCTCGACCTCCGCCGGCCGATCCAGCAGGCGATCGGCAAGCTCGCGGATATCGTCGGAGAAGGTCGCGGAGAACAGCAGGTTCTGGCGCTTCTTCGGCAACAGGGCGAGGATGCGTTTCACGTCGTGGATGAAGCCCATGTCGAGCATGCGGTCGGCCTCGTCGAGCACCAGGGTCTCCACCGTGTCGAGACGCAGGTGCGCTGCTGGATGTGATCGAGCAGGCGTCCCGGGAGTCGCGACCAGCACGTCGAGGGTCTGTGCCAGGCGAGTGACCTGCGGCTGCATGCCGACGCCGCCGAATACAACGGTCGATTTCACCGGGGTGTATTTGCCATAGACACGCACGCTCTCCTCGACCTGGGCCGCGAGTTCGCGGGTCGGAGTGAGTATCAGCACGCGTACCTTGCGCCGTTGCCCGGGGGCGTCGGCGGCAATTTTCTGGCACAGCTGGTGCAGGATTGGCAGTACGAAACCGGCGGTCTTGCCAGTGCCGGTCTGCGCGCCGGCGAGCAGATCGCGACCCTCGAGCACCGCGGGTATCGCGGAGAGCTGGATCGGGGTGGGTTGGGTATAGCCGTGTTCAGTGACGGCGCGCACGATATCGGCGGCGAGGCCGAGCGAAGAGAAATTCATTGAAAATCCTGATTGACACCTGCGGCGGCTTGCCCTGGCGGGCAACAGTCTCGGGCCACAGGAAGGTTCACACATATCCGGAAGGGATGTACCGGGCAGACTGCAGCCCGGAACGCGCCGCGAATTCTAGCAGCAGGCTCTGCCCGCGGGGGTTTCGCATCGCGGCATTAATTCCCATGATAGCCAGCACCCGATGCGCCCGGTACACTTCCCGGACACTACCCCACCGGAGGCTTCATGATGACTGCACGAATCGTTTCACTGCTTGCCGCTGCCTGTCTTTGCTCGTCGTTGGCCGTGGCGGAAGAGCATCCCGCGATCGAGTATCGGGAGTCATTGATGACGCTGGTCGGTGCAAATTTCGGACCGATGGTGGCGATGCTGAAGGGCGAGATTCCCTGGGATGACGCGCGCATGGCCGCTTACGGTAAAGATCTGAAGGCCGTGGTGGGCCTGGATATCCTGCGCGGGTTTCCGCCCGGATCCGACCAGGGCGAGACCAGGGCCAAGCCGGGGATCTGGGAGAATCTCGAGGACTTCCAGAAAAAGCTGGAGGCGATGCAGACGGAGGCCACGAAGCTCGGCGATACCGCAGCGGGCGCCGACCGCAAGGCCATCGGCGACCAGATCGCCGCAACCGGCAAGACCTGCAAGTCCTGCCATGACGAGTACAAGAAAAAAGACGACTGACTACATGAAGATTGCGGGCTTGGGTGCCAGCGAGAGCAGGAACCACAGCAGCCCGGCACAGGCCGCGAGTATCAGCAGCGCGATCCAGCTTGCCGTTACCCGCGCGCCCTGTCCCGACTTGCCGCCATCGATCATCGGTCCGAGCAGGTTCTGCCCGCGTCGCAGATAGTGCAGCACGGTGCCCACATGAAGCACGATCAGCGCCAGCAGGATATAGAAGTTGGTCTCATGCCATGCGCCCAGCGTACCGGCAAGACCCTTGCTGACCGTATGTACCAGCGGGCCACTGAAAGCCTCATCGTCCTCGTTGAACAGGCCGGTGGCTCCCTGCGCCAGCAACAGGGCCATCATCACCACGGCCGACCAGCCGCCGGCCGGGTTGTGCCCCTCGGGGTGAGGTTGCTTGTTGCGCCAGTAATCGATGACGGCCCGTGGTCCGCGCAGAAGTTGGCGAAGCGCGAATGGGTGCTGCCGATGAAGCCCCACACGATCCGGAACGCGATCAGCGTGAGCATCGTGTAACCGCACCACTGGTGGATTTCGAGCCGGTCGAATTCGGCGCTTGCCCAGGACGCGACCAGCAACGGCGGCAGGCTCCAGTGAAAAAGCCGGGTCGGAAGATCCCAGATCGGCGCAGGAGCGTGTTTTCAAGGCTCGGACCTCAGGGAATTCTTCATGGCGACGACGATATCCGGCTGCCAGGCCAGCGATGGCAATATTGTTACCGTTATTACGGTTGACGAAGCCCCACCCTCTCAATATATTACGCGGCCTTCGCACCCGTAGCTCAGTTGGATAGAGTACCTGGCTACGAACCAGGTGGTCGGGAGTTCGAATCTCTCCGGGTGCGCCATACGAAAAAGCCCAGCTTCTGCTGGGCTTTTTCGTATGGCGCACCTGAGAGTGCGTCACAGAACTCCCAGTTCGACAAATCGGCAGGAAAGCCGATTTGGACGCTGCCGCGTAGCACGCCTTGCGTCGAGCCGCTGCCACGGTAAAAGGGCGCTCCCGCTAGCCAATCGCGTCATTCCCCGCAAGTCTGCACATCCGGCACCCGCGCCCGCATAATGCGCGCTCCTCGCGAACAGGACTCCCGGATGATTTCCATTGAACAACGTATTGCGGCAGAACTCGGCGCCGGTGCCGCGCAGATCGCTGCCGCGGTGCAACTGCTCGATGGCGGCGCCACGGTGCCCTTCGTCGCACGCTATCGCAAGGAAGCCACCGGCGGGCTCGACGATGTGCAGCTGCGGGCGCTCGAGCAGCGGCTCTCCTACCTGCGCGAACTCGAGGAGCGTCGTGAATCCATCCTGCGCAGCATCAAGGAACAGGGCAAGCTGAGTGATGCTTTGGCTGCACAGATCCGCGAGGCGGATTCCAAGGCGCGTCTGGAGGATCTCTATCTTCCGTACAAGCAGGCGGCCCAAGGGGCCAGATTGCGCGCGAGGCGGGTATCGAACCGCTGGCCGATCTGCTGCTCGGCGAGCCGCAGCGCGATCCGGCGCAGGAAGCGCTCGCCTATCTCGACGAGGAGGCGGGCTTCGGTGATGTGAAAGCGGTTGCTGGATGGCGCGCATGATCTGGTGGGCGCTTTGCCGAGAATGCCGATCTCCTCGGGAGGTGCGTACTGCTGCGCGATCAGGCCCTGCTGCAATCGCGCGTCGTGGCGGGGAAGGAAGCCGAGGGCGCGAAGTTCGCGGATTATTTCGCATTCGGAACCCTTTGCAAGGTGCCCTCGCACCGTGCGCTGGCGATGTTCCGCGGGCGCAACAGAAGGCGTTCTGAATATCGACGTGGAGCTTCCCCCGTTGCCGAAGGGATCGCGCACCCTGCGAGCTGCTGGTTGCGTCGCATGCCGGGATCAGCGATCGCGGCCGCGCCGCCGATGCCTGGCTGCGCGATGTGGCGCGCTGGACCTGGCGGGTGAAGTTGTCGATCACGTGGTCGGTGAACTGCTGGCTGAACTGCGCGAGGCCGCCGAGGCAGAATCCATCCGCGCGTGTTCGCGGCCAATCTGCGCGACCTGTTGCTCGCGGCGCCGGCCGGCAACCGGGCGACCATTGGCCTCGATCCGGTTTGCGCACCGGGGTGAAGGTGGCGGTGGTCGATGGCACGGAAAATTGCTCGAGCACCGGACGATCTATCCGCATGCACCGCGCAATCAGTGGCGCGAAGCGCAGGCGGTGCTGACGGACCTCGCCAGGCGGCATCACGCAGCACTGATCGCCATCAACAACGGCACTGCCTCGCGCGAGACCGAGAAACTCGTGGCCGAATTGATGCGCCAGCAACCCGATCTCGGGCTGGTGCGGGTGATAGTGAGCAGGCCGGCGCCTCGGTGTCCTCGGCATCGGAAATCGCCGCCCGCAAGTTTCCACGTGGACGTGAGTATCCGCGGTGCGATCTCGATCGCGCGCCGCCTGCAGGATCCGCTTGCGGAACTGGTCAAGATCGAGCCGCGCTCGATCGGCGTGAGCCAGTACCAGCACGATGTGAACCAGCGCGACTCTCGCGCGGGCTCGATGCGGTGGTGGAGGATTGCGTGAACAGCGTCGGGTCGAGCTCAACAGCGCCTCCACGGCATTGCTGCGGCGCGTGTCCGGCATCAGCGAATCGCTGGCGGGTGCGATCGTGGCGCATCGCGATCAACACGGTGCCTTTCGCAGCCGTGAGCAGTTGCGCGGGTGCCTCTCGGCGCCAGGACCTTCGAGCAATGCGCGGGTTTTTCCTGCGTATCGCGGGTGGCGAAACCCGCTCGACGCCTCGGCGGTGCATCCAGAGTCCTACGCTGTCGTGGAGCGAATCGCCGCCGCCCGGAACTGCGCAGTGCGTGAACTGGTCGGCAATGCGGAGCGGGTGCGTGGACTCGATGCGCGCCAGTTCCTCAGCGCGCAGGCCGGTGAACTCACGCTGCGCGATATCCTGCGCGACTGGAAAGCCGGTCGCGATCCGCGCCCCAGGTTCCGTACCGCGAGTTTTCGCGACGGGGTCGAGAAACTCCGACCTGGCCAGCGGCATGGTGCTCGGGCGTGGTCACCAACGTGGCGGAATTTTGGCGCTTTCGTCGATATCGGGGTCCACCAGGACGGCTGGCTATCTCGGCGCTCAGTAATCCTTCGTTCGCGAGCCCGCGCGAAGTCGTAAAGGCCGGAGACGTGGTGAAAGTGAAGGTGCTGGACGTGGATGCCGTGCGCAAGCGGTGCGCTCAACATGCGGCTCGAAGACGAGGCGGTGGCTTCCCCGTGCCAGCCGGCTCCCGTGCGCCGCGAGCCGACACGCGGGCCAGCGCGTGCGGCCCCGGCAAAGACCGGTACGCTGGGGAACTGTTACTGGCCGCGCAGAAAGCCAGACACTGAGGGTTTTTGATCTGAATCAATAAATCGTAATAAGAATGCTTCGCATTTTAGATTACGTTTTGATAGAGTGCCTCCGTCGCCGGCTGGTGCGGGCCGACAACGGTTCGCAGCGGGAGGCGGCACGTGAAACAATAGCGAGTGGACTTGTAATGGGAATGATCGCGGCATCGGCATCGGCCGCGACACCGACCATGGAAGAGTGGGCGCTGATCCAGCAACAGCAGGCTGAATTGCCCGCTTGAAAGAGCAGGTTGCACAGACCGATGGCCGGATCGAGGAGACCGAACTCAGGGTTGCGCGGACCAACGTCAAGGTCGAGGCCACTGCGAGATGGTCGAGCAGGGTGGTGCGGGCGGCGATATTGCGCACCTAGGAGCTGGGTCGATCGTACCCGGCTTGGCGGCTACGGCGGATGCACTACTCCAATCGACAACGACCTCGTGGCGGCAAGGACAAGGACGAGATCGATTTTCACCGCTACGTGCTGTACCTGAGTCACGAGTTCAGCCCGCGCACGCGCTGCGCTCGGGCTCGAACTCGAACACACGATTGCCGGCGAAGGCAAGAAGGTGAGTCGAACTGGAGCAGGCGTACATCGAACACGATCTCAGCGGTTCGCAGCGCCTGAAGGCCGGACTGTTTCTGGTACCGGTGGGCTTGCTCAACAGACCCACGAGCCGGATACCTTCTACGGGGTGGAACGCAGCAACGTCGAGCGCAACATCATCCCGGCCACCTGGTGGGAGGGCGGTGTCGATTTCCGGTGAGATTGCTGCCCCGGGCTCGCCTACGATGCGGCATTTACCTCCGGCGGGACTCGACCCCCGCCAAGGGCTGGAAAATACGCGACGGCCGGCAGCGAGTAGCCGAGGCCAATGCCTCCGATCCGGCTGGACCGGACGTCTCAGTACACCGGCATCGCCGGTCTCGAGGCGGCGACGCTGCAGTATCAGCAGGATCTCTACCAGGGCGAATTTCCCGACCAGGTGGACGCGATGCTCTACGAGACGCATGTGGCGTATCGTGCCGGTCCCTTCGGCCTGCGCGCGCTCTATGCGGGATGGGATATCGACGAGGCCATCGAGTTTTGCGCCCGGCGCCGACCGGCAGGAGGGCTGGTACGTGGAGCCGTCGTGGAAGATCTCGCCGCAATGGGGGGTGTTGCGCGCTACAGCGACTGGGACAACCAGGCAGGTTCCAGCCTCGATACCGGTTACACTCAGTGGGACATGGGGTGAGCTACTGGCTGGAAGAAAACGTCGTGTTCAAGTTCGATTACCAGCGCCAGGATGCGCCCGATGGCGAGACCAGCTCGACGGGGGTGAACCTCGGCGTGGGCTGGAGCTTCTGATGAACTGTTGCGTGCCGCTGTGGCGCGCCTGCGCGGCCGCCGTCCTGATGGCGGCCGCTGTCCTCGCGCAGGCCGAGGATTATCTGAGCGGCGAGCAGTTTCTGGCGAGTGCGTTTGCGGATACCCGGCCCGAGCAGAAAACACTGTGGATAAGCAACGATATGCGGCAGCGCGCAGGAATCCATCGGTGTGGTGCCGTCGAGGCCTGCGGGTGCGTTACTGGAGCGCCGGTGCGCGCACCGCCCGGTGCTGGAGCAGATCGGCAAGGAGCAGCCGATAACGCGCTCGGCTTCGTGATCGAGGCCGAGCGGATCGTCGATGTCCAGGTGTTGTCGTTTCGTGAAAGCCGCGGCTGGGAGATCCGTTATCCGTTCTTTACCGCGCAGTACCGGGGCGTGGCACTGCGCGAGGGTCGCGCCCTGTCGCGCGAGGTCGACGGGATCACCGGTGCGACGCTGTCGGTAAGGGCGGTGAATCGTGCCGCAACGCTCGCGTTGTGGTTGAACGGGCAGGCCCTCGCCAGTGTTGCGACGCGCTAGGCTGGTCGGTCAGCTGTGGCGCTGGCATCGTCGTGCGGGCCTGCTTGCCGCGCTGTTTCTGCTGCTGATGTCGCTGAGCGGGATCGTGCTCAATCACGGCGACGATCTCGCGCTCGAGCAGCGATTCGTCGCCTCCGCCTGGTTGCGCGCGATCTATGGTGATACCGACAGCGGCTGGGCTGCATTTCGCGCTTCCGGGCACTGGGTGCTCGGGGACCAGGGTGGCCGTATCTTTCTCGATGTCCGCGAGGTCGCCCGCTGCAACGGTGCGCTGCAAGGGGTGGTGGAGCTTGCCGGAATGCTGCTGCTTGGCTGCGAGCGGAGTTGCTGCTGCTCGGCACGGAGGGCGAGCTCATCGATTCCATCGCCGCCACTGCGGCATTGTCCGGCTGGGTCTCGCCGATGGCGAAGCCGTGGTGCACATCGCCGGCCGATGGCGCGCATTCGATCCTGCGAGCATGCGCGTCGGCGACGAAGTTGCCGATCCGCAAAGCGTGGTGGACAGCCAGCCGCAGGCGATGCCTGAGGCGTTCGGAGAGCGGCTCGAGCAGCGCAGCGCATGGCTCAACTGGGAGCGTGCGCTGCTCGATTTCCACAGCGGCCGACTGTTTGGCCGCGCCGGGGTCTGGCTGGTCGATATCGCCGGGGTGCTGTTGTGCATCCTCGCGCTGAGCGGCGTGACGCTGTGGTGGCTGCACCGCAAGCAAGCGATTGAGCGCCACGCCGTGTTCAACTCGCCAGCGATTGCTGGAACTGCGCCATATCGAAATAATCGCGCCAGGCCTGGATCTTGCCATCGCGCAGCTCGAATACTCCCATCACCCGTATTTCGACCCATTTGCCGCCGATCCTGAAGCGGTCGGTGCGTTCGTTCATGATCAACCCGGCGACGGCGTTCTCGGCCGAGGCGTGAACCACGAATTCCAGCGCATCCGCCATTGCCACGAAGCCTTCGATGGTTGCGCGGATCGCGGCGGTGCCGTGGTTCGGGGCTCGATCGGGATGTTGGTACTCCGCGTCGGGGTGGAAGAACGCCATGATCTCGTCGATATCGCGGCGGCTCCACGCGGCGATGAACTGGTCGATGATGCTCGAGTTGCTGCTCATGTTGGGGATTCCTTTGCCAGGCGGGTGAGGGACGCGGCAATGCTAGCACGCGGGTGATCTCTGGTGCCCGCGCGGCGCATAGTCCGGATTCGGGCGCGCCACACGGGACGACTGCCATGCACGAGGGATTCTGTCTTTGCGGACAATTGCGGTTTCGCGCCGAGGGTGATCCGCGCTGGGTTGCTCATTGCCATTGCGCGAGCTGCAGGCGGCACACGGCATCGCCCGTGGCATGCTTCGTGAACTTCAGGCTCGAACAGCTCCGGTTCAGCGGCGAGCGCGCAGTTCGTCTCATCGCCCGGCGTGACCCGCAGCCATTGTGCCTCCTGCGGCACGCCGATCGCGTACCAGACCGAGCGCCGCGCGGGTGAAATCGATCTCTACCTGAATGCCTTCGCCAGGCCGGAGTCGTTCATGCCGCAGGCCGGGCGTATTTTGTGACGAGCGCCTGCCGTGGTTCGATACCCGCGACGAGCTTTCCGCGTCACGCGGGGGCGGCTGAACGAAGCGAGGCACGACAGCGGGAGCACAACGATGCACAACAGCAGGCTGGCAGGTTTCATCATCGATTGCCAGGGTGAGGATCCACACGCTGCCGCGGCGTTCTGGTCTGCTGCCCTGCGCATGCACCGGCAGATCCTGGCGGGCGAGGAGGGCGACAGATACGTTCGCCTGATCGACCCGCAGGACCGCTTGCACATCGAGGTGCAGGCCGTCGATCACCTGAGCCGGGTGCATCTCGATATCGAGAGCGATGACGTCGAGGCAGAGGTACGGCGCTCTGAAGCGCTGGTGCGCGGCGCATCAGGCAGGTGCAAAGCTGGTGGGTCGTGGAAGCGCCGACGGGGCAGCGTTTCTGCGTGGTGCAATGGGTTGGTGACAAGCCCTGAGCAGGATGGAGATTGTGATGACTGGAATTCGCATCACCGGCAAATATATCCGCGCCTTGCCGCTGGCGGCTCGGGGCCGGTCCTGGACGCGAGTTCCCGACCCATTGACGTCCTGTAAGGTGTAAACGCCGGCGCTGCGTGCGATGCTGGCATATCGGAACAATCCAGGGAGAACCGCATGAGTATCGAGACCGAATCGCGAAAAGCGCTGCGCGAACTGATCGATCTGCTGACCGAGATCGATCAGCGCTGGGCCGGCCCGGAGTGGAATCTCGCCAGCGCCGATGATGTGGTCGGTGCGCATCGTGCGCTGATGCATGTGCTCGAAGGCGGCTTGGGCGGGATGTTCGAGAGCGATCCGGCGCATCCGGATTTCCGCCGTATCGTCACGCCCTCGCGCAAGTTCACCGGTGACAATTCCGATGCGATTCATTTCGACGCCCCGGTCAGTGCCGATCACCGCTACACGGTGCGCGGCAACACGGACGGCGCGGTATATGTATCGATCACGATCGAGGCCGGCACGGCCGATGGCAGTCTCGGCACCAGGACCGTGGGCGTGATCAACGATACCCTGTTCGATGTCGATGCCGACGGCAATTTCACGATCCGTCTCGGCGGTGAGCCGGCGCCATGCAACTGGATTGCGCTGCCCCCGGATGCCTCGCGCATCACCACGCGGCATTACTACGAAGAGGAGCGCACGGCTTCCGACAACCCGGCGCACTACCCCCGGCTCTGCATCACGGCGGACGATGTGAGCACACCGCCCTCGCCGCCAGACGATGCCACGGTTGCGGGCGGCATACGGCGCGCGGCGCAATTCGTGCGCAGCCGCACGCTCGGCATGCCGCCGATGAGCAAGGTCCAGCCGCCGCCGTTCCTGTCATTGGTGCCGAACCAGTTTCCGGCACCCGTGTTGCCGGGCAACATGGGGCTTGCCGCTTTCGATGCCGCCTATTCGATGGCACCGTTTTTCCTCGGTCCGGACCAGGCCCTGGTCATCACCGGGCGTTGGCCCCCATGCCGCTTTGCGAACGTGTGCCTGTGGAACCGTTTCCAGCAAACGCTCGATTATGCCAACCGCAGCGTTACCCTGAACCGCCGCCAGACGCGTCTCGAACGCGATGGCCTGTTCCGCATCGTGCTCGCGCACCAGGACCCCGGCGGCGGCAACTGGCCCGATACCGAGGGGCGTGCATTCGGGCTGGTGTTCTGGCGCTTCTTCCTGCCCGAAGGCGCCATCGAAACGCCACGTGCGGAGCTGGTTGCCTTTGCCGATCTTGCGCACGGTTGATGCGGCAAAGCGGATTCATGATGTTCAGGAAGAGACAGCGATGAAGGATCTGCGTGACAAGGTGGCGGTCATAACCGGCGGGGCGAGCGGAATCGGTTTCAGCCTGGCGCAACAGGCGCTGGCCAGGGGTATGCGGGTGGTGATTGCCGACATCGAGGCGACCGTACTCGAACGGGCGGCAGCGCAACTGGACGGGTCGCTGCTGTGTGCGTACCGATGTCTCCAACCCTGGTTCGGTAAACGAACTCGCGCGCAAGACGCTGCAGCACTTCGGTGGTGTGCACCTGCTGTTCAACAACGCCGGTGTGGGGTGGTGGTGGCCCACTGTGGGAAGCGAGCGCGGCGGACTGGGAATGGGTGCTGGGCGTGAACCTGTGGGGTGTCATCAACGGCGTGCGCGCGTTCACGCCGCACCTGATCGCACAGAACGAAGGCCATATCGTCAACACCGCATCGATTGCCGGGCTGATGTCCGCGCCCGGCACCAGCACCTACACGGTGTCCAAGCACGCCGTGGTGGCATTGTCCGAGGTGCTCCATGGCGATCTGCGCAATGCCGGTGCCGATGTCGGGGTTTCGGTGCTTTGCCCCTCGTTTGTGAATACGCAGATATACGCCTCGGACCGCAATCGTCACGATGAACAGATGGCGGCGAAGTCGGCGCAGCAATTGGCGGAACAGGCGGTTATCGAGGAAATGACGGCGGCGTTTTTCAGCACCGCACTGGCGCCGGAGCGGGTCGCGGAGCAGGTATTCGAGGCAATCGCCGAGCGCCGCTTCTATATCCTGACCCATCCGCAGGGTTCGAAACAGCAGGTCGAGCAGCGGTTGGGCGATATCCTGCAGGGGCGCAATCCCTCGGTGAGCGGTCCCGAGGCCTATCCCACCGAGTGAGGCTCTATTCCAGCACTGCCGCGATCGGCGCGCCGGCCCGGGGGTTGAAGCGCGCGGGGTCGAGTCCGTACAGACTGATCACCGTGGCGGCGATATCGCGCTGGTAGACGGTCGGCAGCGGGCCAAGCTCGCCGCGCCGGGGAGTGTCCGGCCCGATCACCGCGAGCCAGATGTTCTCGCTGTTCGGAATCGTCGCATCGTGATCGATCCAGTTCCCGGGCGTGAGACCGCTACCGTGATCGGTGGTGATCACCAGGCTGGTCTTTCCGCGGTAGGCCGGGTCGGCTTGCAGCGTGCTCCACAACTCGCCGATCAGGCGATCTGCAAGATGCAGATAATCGAGCAGGCGATCGTAGCGATCGGCATGCGACCAGTCGTCCGACTGCCCCAGGCCGAGCCACAGAAAACGCGGGTGGTGTTTCTCGAGGTAGGCCTGCGCCAGCCGGAAGCTGAGCACATCGTTGCTGCTCTCTTCCCATAATTCCATTACATCGGCGCGCAGTCCGGTCAGGGTATCCATTTCCGGAGTGGAGAGATTCCCCGGAACGGCTTCGTAGGCACCGTTCATGAAGAATGCATCGTCGGTGCTCGAGGCCGCCATCTTGAAACCATCCCATGAACCGATCTGCGCGACCGCGGATTTTCCGAGCTTCAGTTCGGAGACGAGAAATTCGGGAAAGGTGCGGTGCGGGTAACGTACCGGGGTGTTGTCCCTGACCTCCGGATGGGCTTCGCCGGTCATGATTTCCGAATAGCCCGGCGTCGACCACCTGATGGTGTTGCTGACCTGCACCGAACTGCCGCGCGCCGGGTTGCCCAGCACCACCCCGAGCGGTGCCAGCGTTTTCCAGAAGAACGGCATCAGGGCTTCACGACGCTGCTCGGGGGTTTCGCGCCAGTAGCGCTCGCGCACGATTTCGTCCTCGGAAATCCCGCGTTTGGCGGCGCTGTCGGCCAGCAGCGGATCCATGCCGGAAAAAAACTCCTGGATGCGGACGCCGTCCAGGGTGATCAGGATGAGGTTCTCGGTGTGGCGCCCGGCCCAGGTGGGCAGCGACAGTGGCAGCAACAAAAGCAGTGCAAACAAGCGAAGCATGATGTCTTCTCCCGGCTGTCGACACGCAGTGTTGCGTCGCTATCTCCTGTGCGCAAGTCGTTGTGACTTACCAGCGATAGCCGAGCGCCAGCACCGCTTCGGTGTCGCTGTTCTCGAGTCGGGTCGAGGGCGCGCTGGAGTGATCGTAATCGAGGCGCAATTCCGCGACCAGGCCGTCGATCAGCGGCAAGGTGAGGCCGGTTTTGGACTCCAGCCGGTAGATCCCGCGGTCATCGAGTACCCAGATGAACTCAGCACTGTGGAACAGCTGCAGTTTCCACAGGCCGGTATCCCAGGTGGTTGACCATTTCAGGTCTCCGACTTCCTTGTAAAGACGCCCCTCACCGTCGATGTCGAGGTGCACGATGCCGGGCCCCGCCTGCAGGCGCAGCTTCAGATTGCCGGCAAGGTTGAGGTCGCGACCCAGCCCGGTCGCGATTCCCTCGCTTTCCTGGATGGTGTCAAAACGGTCGCGGTTGTAATCCACCAGCGAAAACCAGAACCAGCCGTTGCGGCGCAGGAGATCGAGCTGGTAGTCGAGCGACGCCTCGTCATCGCTGCGCTCCCCGTGCCGTTCCTCGTAGTCGATGCTGGCATCCAGCACGTGCCTGCGCTGCAGCCTGCGCCATGAACTGCGGGCATCGAGCTCGAGTTCATCCTTGTGACTCTCGCCGCGTTCGACGGTCATCGAGGTGGTGATCTTGCCAGTCCCTTCCTGCAGCGGGGTGGTCGGTTGCAGCAGCGCCAGGGTGGTGGTCATCGCCGGCTGGCCGGTGCATTCCAGTTCGGCGCGACCCTCGCTGCTGCTAAGGCCGCAATCGCGCAGCACCTCGCCTGCCGCGGTTTCCAGGTCGCTGCGGGTACCGGTGTGCATCGCCACCACATCGGATTTGTTGATCGAGATGTCGCCGATCAACTCTGCGCTCCACACCACCTTGGTGGCCTCGATCCGTTTCAGCTCTCCGGGAATCCGGGCGCCATTGCCCAGTTGCAACTCGCCGCACAGCCCGGAGCTCCCGACCAGCAGGAGTGGCAGGGCAAGAAAGCGCTTTATCATGTTTGTCAGGTCCAGCATCGCGTCCCATCCAGCGCCGATCATAGCAAGTCCGCTGGTCCATGGTTGATGCCGCAGTGCCGGTTCGCGGTGGCGGCTTTACGCATTGCGGCAACTAAGGCAGCATGCGCAAGGTATCGGACAGTCGGCGGAAAGAACAGTGGTGATGGCGTCATGAAAGCGGGTATTTGCGGTTTTTTTGTTTTTGCCTGCATGGTGTTGCCGGGCTGTGGTGGTGACGCCCCCGCGCCGGCGCCGGACGCGATGGCACCGGCGCGCGAGATCGCGGACAGCATTTTCAGCGGAGGCGATATCGTCACCGTTGACAGCGCACAGCCGCAGGTCGAGGCGGTTGCGGTCAAGGATGGCCGGATTCTCGCGCTCGGCACCCGGGAAGCGATCGAAGGCCAATACCGTGGCGATGCCACACGGATGTTCGATCTCGCGGGCAGAACCCTGTTGCCGGGATTCATCGATGGTCACAGTCATGTGAGTCACGCTCTGGGCCTGGTCGGCTGGGCCAATGTGTCGATTCCGCCGGTCGGCAGCGTGGACAGCATTGCCGCGCTGATCGAGGTGTTGCGTGCGCATGCCGCCGCCAGCGGCGCGGCGCCCGGAGACTGGATCCTGGCCTACGGTTATGACGCCGACGGGCTCACGGAGCAGCGCCATATCACGCGTGATGACCTCGATGCGGCATTCCCGGATAACCCGGTGCTGCTGCTGCATGTTTCCGGGCACGGACTGGTGCTGAACTCCGCGGGGTTCGAGCGTGCCGGCATCGATGCGAGCACACCCACACCCGAGGGTGGGGTGATCGTGCGCAAGCCCGGCTCGCAGGAGCCCGCGGGATTGCTGATGGAGACCGCCGCTATGCCGGTCTACCGGGCGCTGCCGCAACCCGATGCGGCGCAGCAGCTCGCGGCGCTCGATGCGGTGCAGAAGGAGTATGCGCGCAATGGCTACACCACGATCCAGGACGGGGCCACGGACGCGCGGCTGGTGGGCATGTTCAAGGCAGCGGCGCAGCAGGGCGCGCTGTGGCTCGATATGGTGGCGCTGCCGCTGGTGATGAATCCGGCGGATCTGGAAACACAGCTCGGAAACACCTTTGGCAGTTATAGCGGACACCTCAAGTTCGGTGGAATCAAGGTGCTGAGCGATGGTTCGCCGCAGGGGCGCACGGCGTATTTCAGCGAACCCATGCTGGTCGAGGGTCCGGGTGGCGAGCAAGACTGGCGTGGCGCGCCGTTCATATCGGAGCCCGATTACCAGCAGATCTTCCGTGCCGTTCATGACGCGGGAGTGCCGGTCTGGACCCACGCCAACGGCGATGCCGCGATCGATATGGTGATCCGTGCCCACGAGCTGGTGGGCGCAAGTCCCGCGGATGATCGACGCGACGTGGTGATCCATTCGCAATTCGTGCGCCCCGATCAGCTCGACAGTTATGCCCGGCTCGGGATAGGCGCCTCGTTTTTCACCAATCATGCGTATTACTGGGGTGATGTGCATCTGCGCAATCTCGGCGAGCAGCGTGCGTTTTTCCTGAGCCCGCTGAACAGCGCGCAGCAACGCGGCATCCACTTCTCCAATCACAGCGATTTCGCGGTGACACCGCTCGATCCGGCGATGATTCTGTGGACCGCGGTGGCGCGTGAGTCACGCACCGGGGTGGTCATCGGACCCGACGAGCGGGTGACGCCGTTGCGGGCGCTGGAGTCGCTCACCATCGACGCCGCCTGGCTCTATCACGAGGAAGACACGAAGGGTTCGATCAGCCCCGGCAAGCTGGCCGATTTCGTGGTGATGGATGCCAACCCGCTGACGGTTCCGGTGCCGGCGCTGCGCGAACTGGAGGTGGAGGCAACGGTCAAGGAAGGCGTGGTGGTGTACGGGGAAATTTGATCAGGCAGGAGGTTTCGATGTTGCGAGCCGCAGTTGCAGCCGTGTTGTTGGTGACAGCGGTGTTTGCCGTGCGGGCAGACACACCGGCGCCCAACACGGCCGCCTCGATCGAGGCGGGGCGGGTGCTCTACCTGCGTCATTGCACCGAATGTCATGGCGCGGACGGGCGGGCGCAGATGGATGTGATCGCCAACGCGACCGATCTTACCGAACCCGCCTTGTATCTGAATGGCAGCGGCGTCGAGGAGATCTACCGCAGTATCGATGAGGGGGCCGGCGTGGCGATGCCGGCCTGGGGCGCGCAACTCAAGGGTGGCGAGGAAGTGTGGCAGCTGGTGAATTTCGTGCGCAGCCTGTGGCCGCAGGAGCAGCGTCCCGCAGTCATCAAGTGAATTTTTTGTTCGAGGAATCTGCTGATGAAAAATGAATTTGACGCGAAGCAGGACGACAACAGCGACGCGGAATCCGAGGCGAGTCTTTCGCGACGCAAATTCCTCTGGTCCTCCGCGGCCGGGCTTGGAGCCGCCGCGGCGGGCATCGGCAGCAGTGCATTCGCGGCCGACTCCGCGGCGGGCGATATCCCCTCGATCCGCATGGCCGATGCGTTCAAGGCATCGCTGGCCGAAACGCCGGCGCCGGGCCAGTTCGCCGGGCCCGGCATGACCGGCGCCGAGGTTTTTGCCAATCTCTGCCAGGCCGAGGAGCTTGCCGCGCTGTTCTGCTGCCCCGGCAATTACACCGTGATCAATGCGCTGGCGGCGGCTGGCGTGCCATCCTACGGGGGGCGTACCGAGGGTGCGATGTGTGCGATGGCGGACGGATTTTCACGTGCCACCGGTGAAGTCGTTGCGACTTCGGGAACCGAAGGTCCGGGGTTCACCCACATGATCATGAATATCGCCGCGGCGAACGCGGCGCGCACGCCGCTGCTGGTGCTGGCGAGCAACATGACGCTGGCGGGCGATGATCGCGAGGCGTTCATCCAGCAGGGTTATCAGCAGCCGCTGACCGAGGGGATAAGGAAATACGGCAAGCGCCTGATCGATCCGGCGCGGGTGCACGAGTACGGCGCGTACGCGTTCCGTCACCTCAAGTCCGGGCTGCCGGGTCCGGTACACCTCGATTTCCCGGCGGAAGTGGCCCGTGCCCGGTTCAAGAGCGCGACCGAGCTGAAGGATTTCTACGACAAGACGCGCTACCGCAGCGAATCGCGTGCCCATCCCGCGGCGGCGGAAGTCGTGGCGGCGGTGAAAATGATAGAGAAAGCCGAGCGACCGCTGATCGTGGCGGGGCAGGGCGTTTTCCAGCGTCGCGCATGGGAGGCGCTGGCGCGCGCGGCGGAGCGCGGTGATATCGCGGTGGTGACCTCCGGCCCGAGTCGCGGTGCCTTTCCCGAGGATCACCGGCTCAGTGTCGCGGCGGCGCCCGATGCCCTGCTCAGCGCCGACCTGGTGGTTTTCGTCGGGCAGTACTGCATGCCGAGCCCGAGCGAATACCGCTTCAACCCGGATATCAAGGCGATCCGGGTGCACCCGGTGCAGGAGGATCTCGGGCGCAACTGGCCGCTCGAACTCGGTATCGTCAGCGACGAGGCCGCATTCCTCGAGGCGCTGGCCGACGGCCTGCGCCGCAAACGACGCGAGGCGTGGGTGAGCGAAATCGCCGCTGCGCGCCAGGCCTATCAGAAGCAGATCGACGATGTCTATGCGCTTGGTCTCAAGCACAGCGCAGCGAGCGGTTTCCTGCATCCCGCGGTGATTGCCCGCGACACGCACCAGTTTATCGACCAGTCACCGGACCGGCTCGCGATCGTGCAGGGCGCGGGGGGCTGGACCAGCGGCCTGTTCGCGGGACGTTATCTGCGTGCCAACCGGCCGGGACAGATGATCGTTCCACCCTACCAGTACGGCGCGATCGGTCCGGACATGGCGATGATGATGGGTGCTTGCGCGGCGGTGCAGCGTGGGGTGGGACCGCAGGCCGGGTACGAGGGCGCGCCCACGATCTGCATCACCAGCGATGCCGGCGTGGCCTACAGCCTGTTCGAGCTCGATACCGCGCTGAAATACCGATTGCCGACCATCACCATCGTTTACAACAACAATGCCTGGGGCGTGTGGCCCAACGCGCTGCGCTCGGCGCGCTCGCTGCACATGTACCTGTTCCAGGAGCATCTTCGCTACGACCGGATGGCCGAGGGACTGGGTGCGCGCGGCGAGTACGTGCGCACGCCCGAGGAGTTCCGCGCCGCGTTGGCGCGTTCCTACAAGATCGCGCGTGACGAGAAGATGTCGACCCTGATCAACTGCCAGGCGATCAAGGAGTTCACCTCGGGTCGCGATTATCCACCCGGTATTGCGCTGAATCCCGAACCCGGGGTGGGCGCGGTTGCCCACTAGCGCGAACGCTGGCGAAGCGCATTGCACTGCTGTCCGGGCGGTGGGCAGCGTGCTGCGGGAATATGCCTCCCGTGGCCTGTTGCGGGCCCTGGTTCAGCCCGGATCGGGCGCGGGCATGCCGGAGTTTCGCTTTCTCTGGTTCCGTGACCGGGAGTTTTGCCTGCGTATCGATCAGCGCGCGGGGCGCATGCGCGTCGATGGTGTGCTGCACGATGTGGCGCCGCGTTCGCAAATGGATCGCGAGCTGCGCGTCTGGCTTCGTTCGCGGCAGGATCCCGCGCTGCCTGCACATCGGTGCGTCGATGCACGGCGCCTCGGCGTGTCGCTGCGCAATTCCGCGGGCAATTTGTCGCTGTCGATGAGCAGCCTGGATCACGACTGGGAGTACGCGACCCGGCGCCTGGTACATCTGCTGAACGAGTTGTACGTGGACGTGCTGGCGCGCCCGCGGTATTTCGACTGGCTCATCGAGAACTTCGAGCTCGATCCGGACGATCCGCGCTGGCCATGAGCCGGCGCGATGCCTGGCGAGCAATCGGGGCTTAATAAAAGCCTGCGTCGTACTCTCGTACCCGGTCCAGGCGCTGATCAGACAGGCTCCCCGCCGGCGGCTTCGCGGTCGACCAATACATGTCCGGCGAGTCCCCGGGTCACGGTGAATATGGGCAGCTCCGGTTCCTGCGCCAGCCAGCGTGCCAGCGCGGGAGCCTTTGCCGCCCCGCTTGCCAGCACCAGTACCTCGCGGGTCTGGCGCAGGGCGGCAATTCCCATCGACACCCGCCGCGGTGGAGATTTCGGAGCATCGAGTACCGCTTCGCACAGGGCGTCGAGAGCATGCGGGCGTCCCGGAAACAGGCTCGCGGTATGGCCATCCTCGCCAACGCCGAGCAGCACCAGATCAAAGGGCAGCTGCGGACGGATCAGCGCGGCATAAGCGGCGGCAGCCGCGGTGCAGCCGAGTTCGACCGCCGGGCAATGAATCCGGGTGGCGGAGATCGGCACGTGTGCCAGCAGCTGCGCGCGTGCCATGTGCAGGTTGCGCGCCGGATCGGTTTCCGGCAGGCAGCGTTCATCGCCGAAGAATACCTGCCAGGCCGGCCACTCCTGGGCGGTGTCCGCGAGCAGCCGGTAGCAGTGCTGCGGCGTGCTGCCGCCGGCAAGCACGATGCGGAAAGCACCGCGTCGCTCCACGGCGCAGCGGGCGGCGGCACTGATCAGCTCGACCGCGCGGCGGGCGATCTGCCCTACGTCGGCGAGGATCTCCCAGGCCGGCTGAGCGCTCATTCCCGGGGCTGCTCGGGCTCGAGCGTGGTGCGCCAGCGCTGTCCGTTGGCCTCGAACAGGCGCATGGCATCTTCGGGGCCCCAGCTGCCGGCGCGGTAGGTGGAAATGTATTCGCGCTCGGTCGCCCAGGCCTCGATCACGGGATCGACGATACGCCAGGCCCATTCGATCTCGTCGTAGCGCAGGAACAGCGAGCGGTCGCCTTCCATGACGTCGAGCAACAGGCCCTCGTAGGCGTCGCTGCGCTCGCTGCCCTCGGGGTGCAGCCGCGCATCGAGACTGATCTGGCCGGTGCGCAGATCGAGGCCGGGCTCCTTGGCCATCATTTCCACCCGCAGGCATTCCTCGGGCTGGATGCCGAGCACCACCCAGTTCGGGTGCAGCCGTTCCACCGCGGTGCCGCGGAACAGTTGCTGCGGCGCGTTCTTGAAGCAGATCGAGACCATCGAGCGCGTCTCGGCCATGCGTTTGCCGGTGCGCAGATAAAAGGGCACGCCGCGCCAGCGCCAGTTGTCGATGTAGAGCTTCAGCGCGGCGTAGGTCTCGGTAACGCTGTCGGGCGCCACGCGTTCCTCGTCGAGGTAGGCGGGCACCGGCTGACCATGGATTTCGCCCGCGGCGTACTGGGCGCGAAAAGCCTGGGCCTGCACCGTGGCGCGGGTGATCGGGCGCAGTGATTTCAGCACCTTGACCTTTTCGTCGCGCAGGCTCTCGGAGTCGAGCGAGGGCGGTGGTTCCATCGCCACCAGGGTCATCAGTTGCAGCAGATGGCTCTGGATCATGTCGCGCAGCGCGCCGGTCTGGTCATAGAAGCCGGCGCGCGATCCTACCCCGAGGCTCTCGGAATGGGTGATCTGTACATGGTCGATGAAGTTGCGGTTCCACAACGGTTCCATTATCAGGTTGGCGAAGCGAAACACCATCACGTTCTGCACCGTGCCCTTGCCGAGGTAATGGTCGATGCGAAACAGCTGCGACTCGTCGAGATGGCGGCTCAGCTGACGCTGCAGCTGGCGTGCGCTGTCGAGGTTGTAGCCGAAGGGTTTTTCGATCACCACGCGGCGCCAGCCATCGGCGGAGCGCAGCAGCTCCCGGGCGGCCAGCCGGGTCACCACGCCGGCATACTCCGCCGGCGCCAGCGACATGTAGAACACGATATTGCCGCCCGCCGGGTGGGCGAGTTCCTCGCGCAGGCGCGCATAGGTTTCCTCGTCGTGCAACTCGCCGCGAAAATAGCGGATGCGTGCCAGAAAACGAGACAGCGTGGCGGGCGAGGTGCCGAGCGCCTCCTCCGCCGGCAGGCCGTCACGTACCAGCTGGATCCATTCGGATGCGGCGTAATCGCGCCGACCGCAGCACAGGATGCGGGTTGCGGCGCCGAGGCGTCCGCCGCGCTCGAGTTGAAACAGCGCGGGCAGCAACTTTGTCAGCGACAGGTTGCCGGTCGCGCCGAAGATGACGCAGCTGCAGTCTTCAACCATCGATCAGTGGCTCCTGTTGGTCGCTGCTCCGGCGGGTGTGGAATCGCCGCGCGGGGTCTCCCGCGCAACCGGCCAATCCCTGCCCGACGGGTCGCGGAGTTGCTGGCGGCTACTATAACTCCGCGACGGGCAGGCTGTGCCATGATGGTGGCTGCGGGTCGGGATCGCCGCGATTCCGGTGGCGGGCGGCACTATTGGGGAATGGATTGCTGTTGGAGTATGATCCGCCGCTGCCGCATCCATCCCCTCGCGATGAACGGCGAAAAACGAACAACTTGAACCCGTATGGCGACGATGGAGGTCGAGAAAATGAGGAAGATTGTGGCGGTGGCGGCGGTGGTGGTTTTTTCCACGGTCCTTGCGGGCTGTGGTGGTGGCAGCACCACCGTCAAGGCCGGCAACGAGCAGACCGCGGGGCAGGAACTGCTGGACTTGCAGAAGGCTTACGAGTCGGGCGTGATCAGCGAGCGCGAATACAACGACGCCAAGAAGAAGCTCCTGAAGAAGATGTAAGCCGCATCGTTCAGGCGCGAATACGGGATTTGCGTACTGGTTGAACCTGGATGCCCGCGCCGACGAGGTGGCGGGCATCGTCGCCAGGGCATTCACACCTCATCGATCCCTCCAGGACACGGTTGACACCGATCGGACCCTGGCGCGGGCGCCCCGCGGATCGATTTCGATGCGTGCGGGAAGTGCCGGTTCCGCTTCGGTTCGATAGCCAACGGGGCAAGCGTATCGCGCTTGACGCTCCGGACAGATTGGTCCGGAGCAGATTTAGATCAATAATTTCAAAATCAGGCGCGCTAGACTCGGGCGCGTGGAATCGAGACTCCTCCGGGCTTGGAGGGGCAATTACAACGAGCAATACGAACACGAAAAGGGGACTTATCATGGCAAATAATTGGCATGTGCGTGCGCTGGCAATGGCAATCGCCTCGGCAGCTACGGTGAGCGGCGGTGCTTGGGCGATGCCGTTCGAGACGGGAAACCCCGATCTGGAGGTGCGCTTCGACAACACGATCAAGTACAACCTGATGAGCCGGGTCGAGAGCCAGGACAAGGATGTCACCAACAGCGCCAACCCCAATCTGTTCGACGATGCCGACCTCGGCTTCGACAAGGGCATCGTCAGCAACCGTTTCGACCTGCTGAGCGAGCTCGAAGTGGTATGGAAGCAGAATTTCGGTTTCCGGGTGAGCGCCGCGAGCTGGCATGACCAGGCTTATGGCGACAGCAACGACCATCCGGGGCTCAACAAGGACTTTCGCATCAATGGTAATTACACCGACACCTGGGGCCTGCTGAGCGCCCCGCCCGGCGAGTACAACGACTTCGCCGACAACCAGGCCCACAAGGATGTCGAACTGATGGACGCCTTCGTGTTCGCCAACTTCAGTGTGGGAGGCAGCGAAGCCAGTGTGCGTGCCGGGCGCCACACGCTCTATTGGGGGCAAAGCCTGTTCGCTTCCGGTGCAACCAATGGCATTGCCGGCGCCATGGCACCGATCGATCAGGCGCGAGGCCTTGGCGTTCCCGGCTCCGAGGCCAAGGAATTGTTCCTGCCCACCAACAAACTGTCGGGAAGTTTCCAGGTCAACCAGAACCTGTCACTGGTGGGCTATTACTCGTTCGAGTGGGAGCCGGTCCGCTACGCGGCGCCTGGCACTTATTTTGCGTTGTCCGAGATCTCGATGGACCACGCGGAGTTTCTTACCCTGGTTCCGGGCCAGGTGGATCCTGCGACCGGCGCCCTGGTCGCGCCCCGTACCGGCTACGTACAGGACAGTTCGGAAGAACCTGACGATGGCGAGTGGGGTGCGGGGCTGCAATATGTCTTCACGAACGGTCTCGAACTTGGGGTCTACTACCTCAACTATCATGACAAGGCACCGCAAGGCGTGATCGGTGCGCTCAATGTCGGACAGTACGCCACTGCGCAAGCGACTACCAATCCAACCGCGGCGCTGTTGGTGGCGTTGTGGCCCGCCTATTCCGGTGGCGTGCCGCCGGATCAGTTCGGTTACTACACGGGTGGCGGCTACCCGGCGGTCGGTATCGGTCGATTCAAATGGACCTATCGGGAGGACAACGAACTGTTCGGCATCAGCCTGGGCCAGGAAATCGCCCGGGTCCCCGTGGGCATGGACCTGGCCTACAGAAACGATGTGGCGATCGACTTCAATTCCGGCACGCTGCTGCATACCGAAACCTACCCCGATTTCGGGGCGCTGCAGGCCACGGTCGCGGCAACCCTGGCGGCCGCGGGTTTCCCGACCGACAATTTCGATTTCGATGGCGCGGATGGCGACAACTACGCCGGAGCCACGGGCGATGTGTGGACTCTCGTGGTCAATGGTGTCGGTTTCCTCGACCCCGGCGCACTGTGGGATGGTGGCAGCTATGCGGTCGAGATGACATTTGCCGCGCTTACCGCCTACGGGGACAACGAGCAGCTTGCCAGCAAGTACATCGATGAAAACGATATCGCGACCACGATCGGCCTGAGTTTCGCGCCGCAGTGGTACCAGGTGATGCCGAGCCTGGACCTGAAGCTGCCGTTTACCCTGTCCTACGGGATCAACGGGCACTCGCCGCTGCGTGGCGGCGGCGACGCCGATCTCGGGATCGCGTCGATCGGCTTGTCCTTCGAATACCAGCAGGTGTGGACGATCGACACGAAATACAACATGTTTTTCGGCGAGCAGGAAAACGGCAGTCTCGGCAACCTGATCGATCGTGACAACGTGGCCTTGACCATCAAACGCACCTTCTGATTAACCGGGTTCGACAGGAGAAACTCCAGATGAAAATGAAAACACTGTTCGCGGTCGCTGCTTTCGGGTTGTGCTCATCGGGTCCGTTGCTGGCGGCGGTCAGCGCCGAGCAGGCGGCACGTCTTGGCAAGGATCTCACGCCGGTTGGCGCCGAGATGGCAGGCAATGCCGATGGTTCGATTCCGGCCTGGGACGGGAAGGGCACGCCGGTGCCTGCCGGCTGGAAGCCGGGCATGGAATACACCAATCCGTACCCGGCAGAGAAGCCGATCTACGCGGTGACGGGCGAGAACATGGCGCAGTATGCGGAAATCCTGCCCGAAGGCGTGCAGGCCCTGCTGAAAAAATACGGGGCGGAGGGCTTCCGGCTCGATGTCTATCCGACACACCGCAACGCGGCGCAGCCGCAGTGGTTCTACGACGGCAGCAAGCAGAATGCCGCAGCGGCGAACCTGGTGGCCGACGGCCAGAAGATCGAGGGCAATGTGCCCGGGGTGCCGTTCCCGGTTCCGCAGGGTGCGCTCGAGGTGCTGTGGAACCACATGATCCGATTCCAGGGTTACCAGACCTATTACAAATACGACAGTTACTACGTGGATGCCAACGGCAAGCCGGTGCTCTCCACGACCGCCGACAATTACGTCGACTACCCGATGTATATCGATCACTTCAAGAAGCGCAACTACAACACCACGGACCTGCGTTTCACCTATCTGCGGGTGAACTACCTGGCACCGCCGCGCCGTGCCGGTGAAATCCTGCTGGTCCATGAGCCGGGTGCGGATTACACCGCCGGCAAGGGACGTGACGCGTGGCAGTACCTGACCGGGCAGCGTCGGGTAAGAAAGGCTCCGTCGGTGTCGTTCGATACGCCGAACCCGGCCACCGCCGGCACCTCGACCTACGATGACTCGTATATGTACAACGGTTCGCCGGAGCGCTTCGACTGGACGCTGATCGGCAAGAAGGAAATGCTGATTCCCTACAACAACAACACTTTCGTGTTCGAGAAGCCGGTGCTGGAGATGATGGACAAGAATTTCTTCAAGCCGGAATTCGTGCGCTGGGAAAAGCATCGGGTATGGATCGTCGAGGCGAAGCTGAAAGCCGGCAGCCGTCACATCTACGGCAAACGTCGCTATTACATAGACGAGGACAGCTGGACCGGACTGGCCGGTGAAACCTGGGACGGTCAGGGCAGCCTGTGGCGCGTGCACCTGATGTACCAGACCCAGAGCTGGGATACTCCGGCGCCCTCCAATACTGCTTATGGCACCTATGACCTGATCGCGAACATCTACAATATCAACGCCAAGCCGATTCCCGGCACGTTTCGGAACGAGCACGACCAATCGGAGCAGTATTTCAGCTCCCAGGGCATGGCGCGTACCGGTATCCGCTGATGTGATCGTGCCCCCTTTCCGGAAGGGGGCACTGCTGGCACGGGCGCAGCGCTACCCGCTCATTTGCACCTGAGTGCGGGTTCGTGGTTTGGTTGCGCGTGATGATCGCCGTGGAGGATTGATCGCGCGCAGTTATGCGTTATCCTGCGCGGAGCGTTTTGTCCGCGTGTCGCCGGAGGCCAATAATGAAAAAAATCCGCAGCATTCCGAGCGCCGTTGCGCTGCTGCTGCTGGCATGTTCACTCCATGCCGCGAAACCTTACGATGTACTCGATCTGCCGGCGGTCCAGTCGCCGCTTGCCGCGCATGCGCTGATCTATTCGCTGACCCGTGCGGGTGACCGGTTCTTCGCGACCGGCATTCGTGGCCACATTCTCTATTCCGATGATTTCGGTCAGAGCTGGACCCAGGCCGAATCGGTACCGGTGCGCTCCTCATTGCTGGACGCATCGTTTCCGACGCCCGATCAGGGCTGGGTGGTGGGCCATGAAGCGGTCATCCTCCATACCGAGGATGCTGGCAAGACCTGGGTCAAACAGGCCGATGGCCGGGACTTGCCGAAGATCGGACTCGACTACTACCAGAAGAAGCTCGCCGAGCAACCCGACGACGAGCGCTACGCGTTCCTGATCGACGAAATGAAACTCGCCGTGGAGCAGGGGGCCGACCGGCCTTTCTTCAAGATATTCATGCGCGATACCACGACCGGCTTTGCCGCCGGTGCCTATGGTTATCTGTTTCGCACCGTCGATGGCGGAAAGAGCTGGTACCCGATCATGGAACTGCTCGATCTGGAGCAGATGGTGCACCTGTTTGATTTCGCGCAACTGTCGAATGCGCCGGCCATCGAATTCGATGGCGCTACGGTGCCGGCGGATATCGTCGCCAGTGGCGAGATGGGTACCATCCTGGCGCTGGATCCCGACTCCGGGCGTTGGCGGATGCAGGATTTTCCCTACGAGGGCAGCATGTTCACGATCAGCGCGACCGGAGGCGACTCGCTGGTCACCGGCGGACTGCGTGGACTGGCGTTTTATTCCACCGACAGGGGCGCGAGTTGGTCCGCCGTCAAGAAACCTCCCACCGGTGCCGTCGTCTCGAGCACGGTGCTCGCCGATGGTCGGGTCATCCTGGCCACGCAGGAAGGCAATCTGCTGGCGAGTTCCGATCACGGTGCCTCGTTCGCGCCGCTGCCGATGACAGGCGCGCAGCCGCTCAGCGACGTGATCGAAGGGCGACCGGGCGAGTTGATTCTCAGTGGAGTCTTTGGAGTCAGGATCTACCAGTTGCCGGAATGAGCCGGCCGGCATGGACAAATTATAAGCAGGAGTAATCCGCGATGGCGCATGTTGAAGACAGCGGCGATCTGCCAGTCATCAGTGATGTGGCGGAGTTCGATGTCAACTCCGGGAACCTGATCGAGCGCCTGGTCTTCAATAACCGGCTGCTCATCGTGGTGCTGTGCGCGCTGATGACGGTCTATCTCGGTTATTACACTTTCGGCCATCTGAAACTCCAGGCAGGCTTCGAGAAGATGCTGCCGAAGAACCATCCCTACGTCAAAAACTACAAGGACAACGAGGAGTATCTCAAAGGGCTCGGCAATGTGTTGCGCCTGGCGGTGGAAACCGACGAGCCCACCATCTATACCCCGCAATTTCTCGATACGCTGAAAGATGTGAGCGATGCGGTATTTTACATACCGGGCGTGGTGCGCGAGGATCTCAAGTCCCTGTGGACACCCAACACCCGCTACAAGGTGGTCACCGAGGAGGGCTTCGAGGGCGGGCCGGTGGTACCGCCGGACTACGACGGATCGGCGCAGTCCATCGGCATGGTCAAGCTGAACGTGGCGCGCGCCGGCCTGCGCGGCGACCTGGTTGCCAACAACGAACAATCCTCGTCGGTTTTGATTCCGTTGATGGACTTCGATCCGGAAACCGGCAAGCGCCTCGACTACTACCAGTTCAGCAGCAAGCTCGAAGAGGTGCGCACGAAGTTCCAGCACGCCGGTGAAACCGTGCAGGGGCGGCTCGAGGAACGTCTCTCCAAGCCGGACGAGGAAGTCGCGCACAAGGTCACCAAGAATCTCGAAAAGGATATCCGCGACGAATTCGAGAGCGGACGGGTAAAGCTGCATATCATCGGTTTTGCCAAGATCGTTGGCGAGCTGATCGACGGCCTGTTCGACGTGATGCTGTTTTTTGTCGGAGCAGTGATCATCGCGGCCTTGCTGCTGTACTGGTACACGCGCTGCTGGCGCAGCACGCTGGTGGTGATCGTGATCACGATCGGTGCGGTGATCTGGCAGCTCGGTCTGCTGACCCTGTTCGGTTTCGAGCTGGATCCGTATTCCATACTGGTGCCGTTCCTGGTATTCGCGATCGGTGTCTCGCACGGCGCACAGAAACTGAACGGGATATTGCAGGACATCGGTCGCGGTTGCCACCGATATGTTGCCGCGCGTTATACCTTCCGCCGGCTCTTCCTGGCCGGTTTCACCGCGCTGGCCTCGGATGGCATCGGTTTCGCGGTGCTGATGATCATCCAGATCCAGGTGATCCAGGATCTGGCGATCACCGCCAGCATCGGCGTGGTGGTGCTGATTTTCACCAACCTGATCCTGATCCCGGTGGTGTTGTCCTATCTCGGCGTGACGCAACATGCGGCGGAGCGCGCCCATGTGCAGCAGAGCCCGGCTCACAAGCCACATCCGATCTGGCTGTTCCTGCTGTGTTTCACGGAGCGCAGGTGGGCAACCGGTGCGATCGTCGTGAGCCTCGCGTTGACGGTGGCGGCGTTTTTTGTCGCGCAGGACCTGCAGATCGGCGATCTCGATCCGGGGGCGCCCGAACTGCGCGCGGAATCGCGTTACAACCAGGACGTGAAATTCATGATCGAGAACTACTCGGTCTCCAGCGATATATTCGCGGTGATCGTGAAGACCGACAAGGATATGTGTACCGATCACGAGACGCTCAGCCTTGCCGAGGAGCTCGAATGGCGTTTTCGCCAGCAACCCGGGGTCGAGGACGTGATCGGGCTCAATACCATGGGGCGGCGCCTGCTTGCCGGTCTCAACGAGGGTTATATCAGGTGGTTGTCGATGAACCGCAACCAGTCCTCGATCAATTATGCGGCGGTGGAAATGGTTGACCAGGGCATGGTCAACCCGGAGTGCTCGGTCTGGCCGATGCTGGTTTACCTGTCCGACCACAAGGCAAAAACGTTGCAGAACATGGTCGACACGCTGGAACAGTTCAACGAGGAGTGGCCGAGCGACAAGGTGCAGTTCCTCGGGGCCGCCGGCAATGCCGGCTTCGAGGCGGCCACCAACATCGTGGTCAGGAAAGCCAACCGCGAGATGATGTTCTACGTTTATGCGGCGGTGATCCTGCTGAGCTACATCACGTTCCGCAGCGTGCCCGGCGTGCTGTGCGCGGTGCTGCCGCTGGTTGCGACCTCGATACTCTGCGAGGCGCTGATGGTATTTCTCGGCATCGGGGTGAAAGTCGCGACGCTGCCGGTCATTGCACTTGGCGTCGGAATCGGTATCGACTATGCGCTCTACGTGCTGACCGTGGTGCTGGCCAAGACGCGGGCGGGCATGCCGTTGCGCGATGCGTATTTTGCCGCGCTCAGCTTCACCGGGCGGGTCGTGGCGCTCATCGGCATCACGCTGGCCGCCGGGGTGGTGACCTGGGCCTGGTCACCGATCAAGTTCCAGGCCGATATGGGTATCCTGCTGACCTTCATGTTCCTCTGGAACATGGTGGGTGCGCTGGTGCTGATGCCGGCATTGGCCCACTTCCTGCTGCCTGCAGCGAAAGATCCGCAGCCCGTGGCTGCTGCGGCGTAGGAAGCGCCACGCGAACCGGAACACGAAACGGCAGCCTGAACGACCAGCCAGCGGAGCGCAGCAACGATGAGGGATATGGGCACACAGGATATCGGGCTCGGGGCGATGATCCTGCGCCGTGCGGCACTCTCGCCGGAACTGCCCGCGCTGAGCTTCGAGGGGCATACGCGGACCTATGCGGAGTTCGGCAAAAGCATCCGGCACATGGCCGGCGCGCTGCACAAGGCAGGCGTGAATCGCGGGGATCGCGTTGCGTTTCTCGGCTTCAACCATCCGCTGTTCCTCGAAACGCTCTACGCCACGGCGGCGCTGGGCGCGTTGTTCGTGCCGCTCAATTTCCGGCTTACCGGGCCGGAGCTGGAATTCATCATCAACGATGCGGGCGTGCATACGCTGATCGTCGATGACGAGCGCAAGGCGGTGATCGATACGGTGCGCGAGCGTCTGTGCTGCCGCAATTTCGTGGCTGCGGAATCGGCCGCTCCCGGCTGGGGAGGACTGGCGAAATTCCTCGCGGCGGCGCCGTCGGTCGAAAGTGCGCAGCGGGTCGAGCCCGACGACGTGGCGCTGATCATGTATACCTCCGGCACCACGGGACGGCCCAAGGGCGCGATGCTCACCCATGCCAATATTTTCTGGAACAACGTGAACGCCCGTTTCGGACCGGAGAACATGGCCGGTGATGTCAGTCTCACGGCGGCCCCGCTGTTTCATATCGGCGGTCTCAACGTCACCACCCTGATCGGGTTCCAGAGCGGGGGGCACGTCGTGCTGCACCGCAGTTTTGATCCGGGGCAGGTGCTGGCCGATATCGCGCGTTTCCGGGTAAACACGATGTTCGGGGCACCGGCAATGTTCCTGTTCATGACCCAGCACCCGGCTTTCGCAACCACCGATCTCGCCAGCGTGGATATCCTCGTCTGCGGCGGGGCGCCGGTGCCCGAAGCGTTGATCCGCATCTACAAGGCCCGCGGCATCAAGCTGTGCCAGGGCTACGGACTCACCGAGACCGCGCCCTTCGCCACGTTCCTCGGCAGCCGGTGGATCGAATCGAAACTCGGATCGGCGGGCACCGCGCCGCTGTACGGCGATGTGCGGGTGGTCGATGGCCAGAACCGTCCGCTCGCTCATGGTCAGCGCGGCGAGGTCTGCGTGCGTGCCCCGAACGTGATGAAGGGCTACTGGAACCGGCCGGAAGCGACGCGTGAGGCGATCGATGCAGAGGGCTGGTTTCATACCGGGGACGTGGGTTACTTCGATGACGAGGGCTTCCTCTACCTGTGCGACCGGGTCAAGGACATGGTGATCTCGGGTGGGGAGAACGTCTATCCGGCCGAGGTCGAGAGCGTGCTATACGAGCATCCCGCGATCGCGGAAGTCGCGGTAATCGGTCTGCCCGACGAGAAATGGGGCGAAGCGGTGACGGCTATCGCGCGCCTGGTGCCCGGGCAGGAACTGACGCTGGAAGCACTGCGCTCGTTTGCGGGTGAAAAGCTTGCCCGCTACAAGCTGCCGTTGCGTTTGCACCTGATCGAGGAGATGCCGCGCAATCCGGCCGGGAAAGTGCTCAAGTACCAGTTGCGTGAACGCTTTGCAGCGAGCTGACACTTACCTCCCGCGCGACCCCGTCGAGTTTCCCGGGCCAGGCGCATGATCCGCACGCTGTTGCATCACCCCGGCGGTGCCCGCATCGAGGCCGGCGACGAGTCGCTGATCGGGTGCTGGGATCCGGGCGGCGAGGTGTTGCTGTGGGCGGACTTCGCGGCCAACGACATCGGGCAGACGCGCGAGCTGCTGATCCGGCAGTTGCGGATCAATCCGCTGGCGGTGAGCGATGCGCTGCGCGACCGCCATCCGCCGAAGCTGGAGTGGTTCGACGATTATTTTTTCCTGCTGGTCAAGGGGTTTAGCGCCGAGACCGAGGGCCTCGATTTCGGGGTGGTTCATATTTCGCTGTTCGTCGGACGCAATTTCCTGCTCACCGTGCATGCGCTGAAGTCGCCCAGCATCGACTCGCTGTGGCCCGATGCAGTGGCGGGATCGCTGGATTTTGCGCGCGGCCCGACGCACCTGTGTTACCGGGTACTGCGGCGCGTGGTCGATCGCTACGCCCCGGTGATCCTCGGACTCGAAAGCCGGCTCGAGGAACTCGAGGAAGTGATTGCGGCGCGTCCGAGTGACGAGGTGCTGCTGGAGCTGGTGAGCTACAACAGCCGGCTGAAGAAGCTGCGTCGTACCTTCGGCTATCAGCAGGCCTGCTTTGACGAGTTGCGCCAGGCGCGCTCGCAGGGATTTTCCAGTGATTCCACCCATGAGTTCCAGGATGTCTACGAGCACATGGAGCGCCTTACCAGTCTTTCGTCGCTGATGCAGGAACTGGCGCGCGATCTGATGGAGGGCTATATCTCGTTGAACGGGCATCGCCTGAACCAGATCATGAAGACCCTGACCATCGCCTCGGTGATTTTCCTGCCGCTGACCTTTCTTGCCGGAATCTACGGCATGAATTTCGATAACATGCCGGAACTGCACACGCGCACGGGCTATTTCATCGTGATCGGCGCGATGCTGGCGATTGCCGGCGGTCTGCTCTGGGGCTTTCGCCGCTGGCGCTGGATCTGAAGCTACAGGAGTACCGAATCGTGAACCTCAATCTTGCCTCGCCCTTGTACCCCGATGTCGATTTCGCGGTGGCCGAATTACCCGATCTGCACGCATTGCTCGCTGAGCTGCGCGAGCAGGCCGCCGTGGTGCCGGTGATCTATCACGGTGCGCCAACCTGGCTGATCACCCGTTTTGCCGAGTTGCGCGCGGCGTTTTCCGACGAAGAACATTTCGCCTGCGAGGCGGCCTATCGCGTACACAGTGAACCGTCGATGGGGCGCACCATGCAGTGCATGTCGGGCGCGGAGCATCGCCTGAACCGCGCGCTGGTCTCGAATGCATTCTTCCCGAAACAGGTGCGCGCTTTCGTCGAGCCGGTGATCGAGGTCGAGGCGGCGCGCTGGCTGGAGCGTATTGCCGGGCAGCCGCAGGTCGATATGGTGCAGGCCTTTACCCGTCCCTATCCTTTTTCGGTGATTACGCGGCTGCTCGGCATACCGGTGGTCGATGACGCGCACTTTCTCGAGTGGGCGATCAAGCTGATCGATTTTCCCTGGGATCCGGTCGGCGCGATGCGTGCCAAGGCCGAGTTCGATGCCTACATGATTCCGCTCATCGTTGCCCGCCGCGCTGATCCCGGTGCCGACGTGGTCTCGCTGCTGGCCGGCGCCAGCCTGGAGGGTGCGCGGCTTGGCGACGAGGAGATCCTGGCGTTCTGCCGGCTGCTGTTTCCGGCCGGCTCCGACACCACCTACAAGAACCTGGGCAGCCTGCTGGCCGCGGTACTGGCCGATCCGCGGTTGCGCGAGCGGGCCTGCGGCAGCGATGCCGATCGCGAGGCCCTGGTGCAGGAAGGCTTGCGTTTCGAGGCGCCCACCGCGTTGCTGCCGCGCCGCTGCGGCAAGAGCACCGTTCTCGGGGGGCAGCCGATTGCCGCCGATGACTGGATCCTGTTTGGCATCACCGCCGCGAACAATGATCCCGCGGTGTTTAGCGAACCGCGGCGTTTCGATCCCGACCGCCGTGACAAGAACCTGGCGTTTGGCCACGGTGAGCATTTCTGTCTCGGGACGCACCTGGCGCGCCGCGAGATGGAGGCTGCACTGAAACTGGTGTTCACGCATTTCCCGGACATGCGACTGCTGCCCGATCATCCGGTCGAGATCATCGGTGGCGTGCTGCGCGGTCCGCGTGCCCTGTGGGTTGCACCGCAATGATGCACTTCGGGGTGATTCCGCTGTGTGCGAAGCCGTTCGTCACCGACGCGCACTGGGTGCGCAGGTTTCTGGAGATGCTCGAGGAGGAGGGCGCGGAATCGGTATGGATGCCGGAACATGTGGTGATGGCGCAGGACTACGAACCGCTCTACGAGTATTCCGCCGACGGTCGCGCACCGGTCGCCGAGGATACCGTGATGCCGGATCCGCTGGAGTGGTTGAGCTTTGCCGCCGCCTGTACCGAGCGTCTGCGTCTCGCGACCGGCGTGCTGATAGGGCCGCAGCACAGCGCCGCGATGCTCGCCAAGCGGCTGGCAACACTCGACGCGCTCTCGGGTGGGCGCTTGCAGGTCGGTATCGGCATCGGCTGGCAGCGCGAGGAGTACGCGGCACTCGGTGTGCCCTACAGCGCACGCGGTCGCCGGCTCGATGAATGCATCGACGCGATGCGGGTCCTGTGGCGCGAGGCACCGGCCAGTTTCACCGGCGAATTCGTGCGCTTCGAGCGCGTATTCTGCGACACCAGGCCGGTGCAGCCTCGCGGCGTACCGCTGTACATCGGTGGCAGTTCCGAGGCTGCCGCACGGCGCGCCGGATTGCGTGGCGATGGCTTTTTCCCCTACGTGATCTCGCCGGAGGATCTCGCGGCGCGGCTGGCCACGGTGCGCGGCGCGGCGCGGGAGGCGGGCCGCACGCTCGAGAATTTTTCGGTGACGGTCTGGCCGGCCAGTTTCCGTCCTGGCGCGACTTTCGATATCGGCCTGGCGCGCGCGTTTCGCGATGCCGGCGCCGATCGCCTGCTGATTGCCGGCTACGAGGCGGGTGCCAACACCCCGGAGGCATTGCGCGGCCTGGTGGCGGGTTTTCGCGATCGTATCGCCGGCGCCCTGTAGCTTCCCTGCGCGCAGCGGCGCATCCACCAGCTCTCCGGAGAATCGCAGGCCTATGCAGAACCTGGATCCGCGGACACCGGTGCTCGTGGGCATCGGAATTGTCGAACAGAAGGAAAAAGACCCGGCTCGGGCGCGCGAAGCCATCGAGTTGATGAGCGATGCGGTGCGTGCCGCCGGTGCCGATGCCGGCACCGCCACGCTGCTCGCCGGCGCGGAGCGCATTTATGTTCCGCAGGGCATGTGGGGCTATGCGGATCCGGCACGGATGATCGCGCGCGCGATCGGCGCGACCAATGCGAGCACGGTATTCGCCAAGGTCGGAGTGCTGCAGCAAACGCTGATCGGCGATGCCTGCCGCCGTATTGCCGGCGGCGAGATCGGCAGCGCGATCGTGGTCGGGGGAGAAGCGCGTTACCGTCATTTGCTGGCGGAAATTTCCGGCGGGCAGGCGTCCGAGACTCCATGCAGCGATACTCCCGACGAGACGCTGATACCGCAGGAAGAGCTGCAGCTGCCACAGGAGATAAATTCCGGGCTCGGTTACATGCCGGTTGGCTATTACGCGATGGTCGAGAGCGCCTGGCGCGCCGCGCACGGCTGGAGCGTGGATGAGCATCGTGATCGCATGGCGGCGATGTACAGCCGTTTCAGCGAGATTGCGCAGGACAATCCCCACGCCTGGAAGCGCGCACGCGTTGCGCCCGACACGATTCGCAATGCCGCTGCCGGCAATCCGATGCTGGCGTTTCCATACACCAAACTGCACAACACGTCGTGGAATGTGGACCAGGCTGCGGCCATGCTGTTGTGTTCGGCGGCGCGCGCCGAGGCGCTGGGCGTGCCACGGAAGCGCTGGATATTCCCGCGCTCCAGCACCGAGTCGAATCATATGCTGGCGATGGCGCAACGTCCGCAGCTGCATCGCTTGCCGGGTGCGCGCATTGCCGGGCTGCGGGCGCTGGAACTCGCCGGTCTCGACAGCACGCAGCTCGACCTGGTGGAGCTCTATTCCTGCTTTCCGATCGCGGTGGAACTCTACGCCGAGGAACTCGGCATCGCCGCCGATCGCGACTGGACCGTCACCGGAGGCATGCCCTTCGCGGGAGGCCCGCTGAACAATTATGTGCTGCAGTCCAGTTGCCGCATGGTCGAGCTGTTGCGCGAGCGTCCCGGCAGTTCGGGACTGGTGAGCTCGGTATCGGGCTATCTCACCAAGCAGGGCTTCGGTGTCTGGTCCACCGGACCCGGGCCGCGCGGATTCGGCTTTGCCGATGTCAGCGCGGAGGTTGCCGGGAAGATGCAGCCGCTCACCGTGAACGCCGAGGCCAATGGCGATGGCCGTATCTGCGGCTATACCGTGATGTACCACAAGGCCGAGCGCGTTTGCGCGGTGGCCCTGCTCGATATGAGCGACGGCACCCGCAGCGTGGCCAACAGTCGCGACGAGGCGTTGCTGGCGCGCATGGAAAGCGAGGAGTTCTGCGGCCGTCGTGTCCATGCCGCTGACGGTTGCTTCGGCCTGGCGCCGGGCGCATAAGCGGCGACAAGCTGCCCCGTCGTCACCGGGTGGTTGGTTTCGCTTCCCGCTCAGCGCGCCGCGCGCAGCCGCGCGTTGAGGCCGCGGGGACTCAGCGAACTGGTGTTGGGCAATGTTTCTGGTTGTAGCGGTGGCTGCGGACGATGGCCCGGGTGGGGCGGGCGGTAAGGGAAGCGCGGACGATAGACCGGCACCAGGTAGCTCGTGGGCGTCTCCTCGATGCGCTCCGGCGCCTGCTGGTAAATGACATAAGGCGGTGGCATCTGTGGCGGGTTGCGTTGCTGTTCGCGCGCGAGCCGGTCGTCGCGCAGCCGATCGGTAGTGTCGCGCATTGCCTGCAGGCGGGCCTCGGTCTCGGTGCGCTCAGGTGCGGTGTAATCCTCGATTTCGATGGTCTCGGCGGTCGTGCCGATGACCGGCGGCTGGTCGGAAAACGTGACCTTGCCATTGGCGTCGATGCTCTTGTACACCGTGATCGCGAACGCGGGTTCCGTGATCAGCAGCAGTGCGCCGAGCAGCAGACCGTACATACCCCAGTTCCTCCGTTGCCGATGATTCGACCGCGCCGACAGCCGAAAGTTGGCACACAATCCTGATCCCGATCAAGCGCAGCGGTGTTGCGCCGGCTCACAGGTTGCCGCCATACCCTGCCAATCCTAATATCGGCCACTGTTCCCCGCCAGCGGAGGCATCGCATCTTGAAACCGGCTCCACAGGAATTCCACAGCGTCGATGACTGCGTCGAGGCCGCCATCGCGCGGGTTGGCAAGCGTATCGTACTGGGTGCGCCGATCGGGATCGGCAAGCCGAACCAGTTGGTGAACGCATTCTATCGCCGCGTGGAGCGCGATCCATCGCTCGAGCTGACGATCTTTACCGGCCTCTCGCTGGAGAAGCCGCGCGCGACCTCCGATCTCGAGCAGCGCTTCCTCGGGCCGTTCATCGAGCGGCAGTTCGGCGACTACGAAGAGCTCGAGTACATGCGCGCCATCCGCGAGAGCCGGCTGCCGTCCAATGTCCGGGTGCATGAATTCTATTTCCGCGCCGGCTCGATGAAAGGTGTTGCCAGCGCGCAGCGTGACTATGTTTCCAGCAATTACACTTTCGCCGCGCGCGATCTGATCGGCCGTGGCATGAACGTGATGGTGCAACTCGTCGCGAGCGCCACCGTCGATGGCGAGCGCAAGCTCAGCCTGTCGTCCAACACCGATACCTCGCTCGATCTGCTGCCGTGGCTGGATGAGTTGCGCGCGCGCGGCGAGCCGTGCATGGCGATCGCGCAACTGCACCCGGACCTGCCGTTCATGTACAACCGGGCCATGATCGATCCGGGCTGTTTCGATGTGCTGGTCAGCAATCCGGAATATGACCGCACCCTGTTCGCGCCGCCGAATCTCTCGGTGGGCGTCACCGATTACGCGATCGGCCTGCATGTGAGCACGCTGCTGCGTGACGGTGGGACACTGCAGATCGGCATCGGCTCGCTCGGCGATGCCATCGTCCATGCCAGCAAGCTGCGTCACGAGGACAACGCGAGTTATCGCGAGGTATGCCGCGCGCTCGGTGTGAACGAGGCGCTCGCTAGCTGCACCGGCGGTCTCGGTCCCTTCGAACGCGGGCTGTACGGCTGCAGCGAGATGTTCGTCAACGGTTTTATGCACCTGATTGCCGCCGGAATCGTGAAGCGGCGCGTCTACGACGACGAACGCCTGCAGTCCGCGATCAATCGCAGCGGTTGCGCCGAGGTGCCGGACAGCGCACTGCTGCGCGAGCTGTGCGCGGCCGGCGCCATCGGGGCGCGGCTCACGGATACCGATGTGGCGTATCTGAAGCGCTGGGGCGTGTTTGCCGCGGATGTCGAGATGCGCGATTCGATGCTGTGGCGCGGTGAGCGCTCGTGCGCAGCGCGGCTCGACACCGGACAGGCGCTGCAGGAGCTGAGTGCGCTGGCGCTCGGCACGGTGCTGCGTGACGGCGTCCTCATGCACGGCGGATTCTTTCTCGGGCCGAAGGATTTCTACGAGACGCTGCGCACGATGCCGCGCGCGCAGTCTGAACTGATCGCCATGGACAGCGTACGGCGCATCAACCGTATCGACCAGCCGGGGTTGCGCGAAGCGCAGCGACTGCATGCGCGCTTCGTGAACACCGGGATGATGGTCACCCTCGGTGGCGCGGTGGTATCCGATGCGCTCGAGAGTGGCGAGGTAGTGAGCGGGGTGGGCGGGCAATACAACTTCGTGGCGCAGGCGCACGAGTTGCCCGGCGCACGCTCGGTGATCTGTCTTCGTGCCACACGTGGCAGTGGACGCGCGACGCGCTCGAATATCGTGCCGCGCTACGGTCATGTGACGATCCCGCGGCATCTGCGCGATATCGTGGTCACGGAATATGGCGTGGCCGATCTGCGCGGTCTCTGTGACGAGGAGATCATCCGCGCATTGCTCAATATCGCCGATTCACGCTTCCAGCCCGAATTGCTGGCGGCGGCGCGCGAGGCGGGCAAGATCGACCCGGACTACCGGGTGCCCGAGGCGTTCCGCCGCAATCTGCCCGCAAAGGTACAGGAGGCGCTGGGTTCCTGGCGCAAGAATGGCTATTTCCCGGCCTTCCCGCTGGGCACCGATTTCACCGCCGAGGAGGTTGCGCTCGGCGGCAGTCTCAAGGACATGAAGGCATTGATGGACAGCCCCGCCAACCTGCTGCGCGCGGTGATCCGCTCGTTCATCACCGATGTTGACGAGGAGCAGGCGCGGCCCTATCTGGAGCGCATCGGCCTGGCCCACCCCGATACACCCAAGGAGCATCTGCTGCAGCACCTGTTGCTGCTGGAGCTCGAGGAGAGAGGGGTATTGCGGCCGATGTGAACCGGTCGCGGGGTTCAGGCGAGATGCTTGTCGAGGTACTTGTGTATTTTGCGCTCCAGCGGCTTCTTGGCCATCAGCATCAGTACGCCAAGCTTTACGTCCACCAGGATGTCGTCTTTTTGCAGGGTCAGGCGGGCATCGATCCCGCCCGAGTAGTGGTAATGCACCGTGTTGCCTTCCCAGCGATAATCGCCACCGAACTCGCTGCGTAGCTGGCTAGCCAGGTCCTCGGCGCGTTGCTGCAGCGTTTTCGCATCGAGGTCGTGATCCCGCTGGATGTAGATTCTGCTCATGGTCACGGCTCCGTTCGGGTGTGCGAAGCCGATTTTGCGCCATCCGGCGAGCGTTGCCAATCGCCACGGCGTGGCATAATGGGCCTGGTCCCGGAGGAACAGGAATCTTGCGCGCCAGGAAACACAGGCCGGACTCATCCGTGTTCGAGATGCCGCTCAGCGGGCGCATGGAAATCCGCCCGGTCATGCGTTCGCTGGTCGAGTCATTGCCCGATTTCAGGCGCATGGCCCGTCGCAACCGCAAACTGGCGGCACTCGAGCGGGAGATGCGTGAGGCGCTGACCTACGCCGATTGGCGCGAGGCGGCAATCGGCTATGACCGCGAGGCGGGTTTCGAGGAATGGAAACTCAATGACGCCTCGCCGCATTACGACTTCAAGCTGATACAGCGTCGCCTGGCGCAGATTCTCGGCGCGCGCGAGGGCGGTTATATCCGGCGGCTGATGTTCATCCTCCAGGAGGGCCTGCACGGAAATCTTGGCAACATCTCCAACCCGTTGCTGTACCAGTTCACGCGCTTCGGCACCAAGCGGCTGGTGGAGCGCTATCTCGACGAGGTCTGCGAGTCGCTCGATTTCCTGTGCGACTGCGAATCGGCGGAAATCACCGATGAGGAGAAACTGGAATTTTTCGAGTCCACTTCGTACACCTACGGACAATCGAGCCTGATGCTCAGCGGTGGCGCCGCGCTCGGCATCTATCATATGGGCGTGGTGAAATCGCTGTGGGAAAACGGCTTGCTCCCGCACGTGATTTCGGGTTCCAGTGCCGGTTCGATCGTTGCCGCGGTACTCGGCACCCATGACGATGCGGAGTTGCGCGAACTCATGGCGAGCAAGACGCCGCTGCTGGGGCTGATCAAGTGGAACAGTCCGCCGCGCTCCTATCTGTTCGACGTGGAGCACTTCAACCGGGTGCTGAAGGAGCGCATAAACGAACTGAGCTTCCAGCAGGCATTCCGTCACAGCGGGCGCGCGATCAACATCACGGTCGCACCCTACGATCCGGGCGAGGACGGACGATTGCTGAACTACCGCACTTCGCCGAACGTGGTGATCAACAGCGCGGTGCGCGCATCCTGCGCGGCACCGTTTTTGCTGCCGCCGGCGGAACTGCTGGCCAGGACGATCAACGGTGAAACCATTCCGTATCTGAAGAATCGCCGGTTTCTCGATGGCTCCATCGGGGATGATCTGCCGATCCGCAGACTGACCCGGCTCTACGGGGTCAACCATTCCATCGTCAGCCTGGTCAACCCGCTGGTGCTGCCGTTCGTGTCGCGGCGCGCACAAAGGGGCAGCGATATCGGCTCGCTCACGCGCCAGTTCGCGACCCGGATATTCAAGGAAACCACCAATTATTCGATCGAAATGCTGCAGCAGGCCATTCCGTCGGAAAACATCAACCTCGCGATCGACAAGTTGCAGGCAGTGATGATGCAGGAATACCGCGGTGACATCACGCTGATTCCGCCACGGCGCCTGGCGCACATGTCCAGCCTGTTCAGGGACTTCTCTCCCGAAGAGGAGGCGAGCTTCGTCGAGGCCGGCATGCGTCTGACGTGGCCCTCGCTCGAGATGATCAAGAACACCACCGCCATCAGTCGCACCTTTCGCTCCTGCCTGGAGCGCTTGCGCAAACCTTCGAGGCGTCGCTCGGGAGGGCGGTGCTGAACCGGATATTCCTTGTGGAGATACAACAGGATGAGTGATTACCGAAAGTGGGAATGCGTGATTTGCGGCTTCATCTACGATGAGGCGAAAGGCTTGCCCGACAAGGGCATCGCCCCGGGCACGCGCTGGGAGGATGTACCGGAGGATTTCGAATGTCCGGACTGCGGCATCAGCAAATTCGATTTCGATCTGCTCGAGGAATGAGGCGCCCGGCGGACCGTCGCCGCCATGCCTGACTGGGCGGGGCAATTCCACGCCTTCTCGCTGCTGCACGCTGTCACGGTGGCGCTGTTCGGCGCGTTGTGGGCGGTGCTTGTCGTGGTCGGTCTGCGCCTGCGCGGGCAGGAGTCGGAATCGCGCTGGCGCCGGTTGCTTGGCTGGTGGCTGCTGCTGGCGTGGCTGATCGCCAACGGCGTGCAGTTACTGCCCGGACGATTTGTCGCCGCGGTGAACCTGCCGCTGCAGGTGTGCGATATCGCCGGCCTGCTGGCGGCGTTCGCGCTGTGGTCGCGCAACCGGCTGTTGCTCGCGATCCTGTATTTCTGGGGTGTGGGCTTCAGCATCCAGGCAATGCTGACGCCGGAACTGGTCAGCGGGCCGGCAAACGTGGATTACTGGACGTTCTGGGTCCCGCACGCCAACCTGACCGGTGGCGCGTGCTATATCCTGATCGTGGAGCGTTTCAGGCCCCGCTGGAGCGATTGCCGGCAGACCTACGCGCTGGCACTGGTGTATCTCGCGCTGATCCTTCCCTTCGACCTGCTCAGCGGTTTCAACTACGGCTATGTCGGTGCGGTAACGCCAAGCCAGCAGACCATTCTCGATCTGCTGGGGCCGTGGCCGTGGCGCATCGTGTCGATGATGGCGCTGGCTGCGCTCGGTTTTGCGTTGCTGCAGTGGCCCTGGGGCAACCCGCTGGCACGAACCTCAGAAGCCGCGCAATGAGGCGTAGCGCGAGCGGTGGAAGCGGGCATCGCCGAGAGCCTGCATGCAGACGCGCGCCCGCTTGAGAAACAACCCGATATCGAGCGCATCGGTGGTGCCGATACCGCCGTGCATCTGCACCGCTTCGTTGCTCACCAGTTCGTAGCAGTCATTGGCCCGGGCTTTTGCCAGGCTGGCCAGCAGCGGCAGCATCGCGGGGTTATCATCGACCGCGGAGCAGGCTTCCAGCACCACGCTGTGGCACAGTTCGATCTCCGAGAACATGTGCGCGGCACGATGCTGCAGTGCCTGGAAACTGCCGATCAACGCACCGAACTGCTCACGCTGCTTCAGGTAGTCGATGGTGCGCTCGAAGGTTGCGCGGATGCCACCGAGCATTTCGGCCGCCAGCGCCGCGCGACCCCGGTCCAGCACCTGCTCGAGTATCGGGTAGCCCTCGCCTTCGGCGCCGATCAACGCATCCGCCGCGACGCGCACGTCGTTGAAATCGATGCGCGCGGCATTGCGGCTGTCCATCATCAGGGTGCGCCGGCGTGCGATTCCCGCCGTGCCCGCGTTCACCAGGAACAGGCTGATGCCGTCGCGATCGCCGCGATCGCCACGGCTGCGGGCGACCACGATCAGGGATCCCGCGCTGTGGCCGTCCAGCACGAACTGCTTGGATCCGTTCAGCACATAGCCCGCACCGGCGCGCCTGGCCTCGAGCATCACGCCGAGCGGATCGTGGTGCGGCGATTCCTCCAGCGCCAGCGCGAGGCACAGTTCTCCGCGCACGAGCGGCGGGAGAACGGATTCCTTCTGTTGCCGCGAGCCACCGAGCAGGATCGCCGATGCGCCCAGCACGCAGGTTGCGAGCAGGGGCGATGCGGCCAGCGTGCGTCCGCACTGCTGTTGCACGGCGGCGAGCCCCGCGAAGCCGAAACCGAGGCCGCCGAATTCCTCCGGCACGATGATCCCGGCCCAGCCGAGCTCCACCATCTGCTGCCACAACGGCAGGGAATAACCCAGCTCGTCACGTGAGTCGCGCAGGGCGCGCAGCGCCGAAACCGGCGCATTTGCCGCGAGGAACTCCGCAGCCGTATCACTCAGCAGGCGCTGCTCTTCATTCAATACCATCGTCATCGTCAGGGATTTCCGTGTTGCTCGTTCAGGTCACGCCGGGGAGACCGAGTATGCGCTTGGCGATGATGTTGAGCTGCACCTCGGTGGTGCCGCCGGCGATGCTGAGCGCCTTGCTGAACAGGCACTGGCGCGCGGTGTCGATTTCGGTGGCCGAAAAATCCTCGCCCTCCCAGCCGATCCCCTGGCTGCCCATCATCGCGATCATCAATTCGTACTTGCGTTTCTCCTGTTCGGTGCCGCAGTACTTCATCACCAGCGATGCATGACCGCTGCCGCTGCCCGTGCGCGCTTCCTGGATGATGCGTTGCTGCGTCAGGCCGATGGCGTGCATCTGCATTTCGTGACGCGCAAGTGCGTCACGCAGCAGCGCATCCTCGATGCGTCCGTCACGCAGCGCGAGATAACGCTTCGCGCAATCGACCGGCGCAAGGGTCGCGTTGGGCGATTCGCTGCCCATTTCCGCCATGAGCTTGCGTTCGTGCTTGAGCAGGGTCTTGGCCACGCTCCAGCCACCGTGCAGTTCGCCGACCAGGTTTTCGCGCGGCACCCGCACGTTGTCGAAAAAGGTCTGGCAGAATTCCGACTTGCCACTGATCAGTTCGATCGGCGATACCGAAATGCCCGGCGTGGCCATATCGATCAGCAGGAAACTGATGCCCTGCTGCTTGCTTGCCTGCGGGTCGGTGCGCACCAGGCAGAAAATCCAGTCCGCATGATCGGCGAACGAAGTCCAGATCTTGGAGCCGTTCACCAGGAAGTGATCGCCGCAATCCTCGGCGCGGGTCTGCAGGTTGGCCAGGTCGGAACCGGCCCCCGACTCACTGTAACCCTGGCACCAGCGGATGCGCCCCTCGGCAATTGCAGTGAGGGCCCGGTGCTTCTGCTCCTCGCTGCCGAATTCGAGCAGCGCCGGCCCGAGCATCCAGATGCCGAGGCTGAGCAGCGGTTTGCGGCAACCCAGCCGCTTCATCTCTTTCTCGATGATGCGCGTGTGCTCCTCGCTGAGTCCCGCTCCACCGTACTCGCGCGGCCAATGCGGGACGATCCAGCGCTGATCGCGCATGCGCTCGAACCAAAGGCGGGCATCCTCGCTGGGGAATACGGCGTTGCGCCCGCCCCAGTACTGCTCGCTTTGCAATGGCGGTTTGCGTTGCGAGGCCGGGCAGTTCGACTCCAGCCATGCGCGGGCCTGGTCACGGAATTGCTCGAGTTCTTCCATACGGCTTCCTTTGGCAGAACTGCGGTTTCGGGAAGGCTGCCAGCTTAAGGCCTGTGCAAGGATGCGCAATGACAGAATGGCTCGCCGGAAATTAACAATAGCGGTCAGCGTGTGACGTCGGCAGCGCTTCATTTTCCCGGGCGCGATCCGCTACCATGCGCTTGCCGGATTCGCGGCATCGGGGAAAGACGGGGAAGCTCAATGAAAAGATTCAATGACAAGGTGGCGCTGGTGACCGGCGCCGGATCCGGAATCGGCAGGGCGGTGGCCGTGCGCCTCGCTGCAGAGGGTGCCGCGGTTTTCTGCGTGGATGTTTCCGCGGAGCATCTTGCCGCGACCCAGGCACTGATAACGCAGGCCGGTGGCAGGGCACTGACCCATGTCTGCGATGTCAGTAACGAGGATGCGGTGCGGGCCTGCGTGCAGGCCTGTATCGATGCGCTTGGGCGTCTCGATCACCTGAGCAATATGGCCGGAATCCTGCGCTTCGATCATTTTCACGAAACCGCGCTGGCCGATTTCCGGCGCATCGTTGCGGTGAATCTCGAAGGTACGTTCCTGATGTGCCGTGAGGCCATACCCCATCTGCTGCGCGTTGGCGGCAATATCGTCAATGCGGCGTCCACGTCCTCGCTTGCCGGTCTGCCCTGGGGCGGCGCCTATTCGGCCTCCAAGGGGGCGGTACTGGCGATGACGCGCTCCATCGCGGTCGAATATGCCCGCGCCGGATTGCGCGCCAACTGTGTGTGTCCGGGCGATATCGCTACCCCGATGTCCAAGGCCGCGCGCATGCCCGAAGGCGCGGATTTCAGCTGGATGGCGCGCTGTAGTTCGCTGTCGGGCCCCAAGGGACCGGAAACCGTGGCCGGCGTGATCGCGATGCTCGCCTCGGAGGACGGAATGCATATCAATGGCGAGGATATTCGCGTCGACGGTGCGACCTTGTCCTGAGCCCCGGGTGGAGGCGCGCCCGATGCGTATCCGGATCGGTGTGCTGGTTGCGGGGGAGCCGCCGGCGGAGTTGCGCGGGCGTCATGCCGGCTACGGCGTGATGACCGAGCAGCTGTTGCGAGCAGAGGATCCCGAGCTGGAATTCGTCCGCTACGAGGTGCGCAATGGCGAGTTTCCGCACACCATCGACGACAATGATGCCTACCTGATCACCGGTTCCCGCCATGGTGCCTACGAGGAGTTGCCATGGATCCGGCAACTGGCGCAGCTGGTATGCGAGATCGAAAAACAGCGCAAGCCGCTGGTGGGCATCTGCTTCGGACACCAGCTGATCGCGCGTGCCCTCGGCGGGGTGGTCGAAAAAGCCGCGCAGGGCTGGGGTGTCGGTGTGCATACGGCGACCCTGCTTGCGCCGGCCCCATGGATGGAGGAGCAGACGGGTGATTTCTCTCTGGTCGTCAGCCACCAGGACCAGGTGCTGCGCCTGCCCGAACGTGCCGAGCTGATCGCCGGCAGCACATTCTGCCCGGTGGCGATGTTTCGCATTGCTGATCATGTGTTCGCGATGCAGGCGCACCCGGAATTTTCGCGTGAATACTCGCGCGATCTGATGGAACTGCGGCGCGAGCTGATCGGCGTCGGGCAGATCGATGCGGGTCTCGAATCCCTCGGACGCAACATCGACTCCGCCAGGGTGGCGCGCTGGATCGTCGAATTTCTGCACCGCGCATTGGCGCCCGGATCCTGAGTCAGCGATGGCGCTCACGGCATCCAACCCGCTGATCGCGGCGCTGCTCGGGGCGCCTGCCTACCCGCATCCGGTAGCGACTCCGCGGCTCGTTGAGACTCATATTTCCTGGGTCATTCTGACCGGTACCTATGCCTACAAGATCAAGAAGCCGGTGAATCTCGGTTTTCTCGATTTCTCCACGCTGGCCAAACGCCGCCACTTCTGTGAAGAGGAGTTGCGCGTCAACCGCTGCTTCGCGCCGCAGCTCTATATCGCTGTGGTGGCCATCTGCGCCACGGATGCGGGCCCGCGCGTGGCTGCTGTCGGGGAGGTGCTGGAATACGCGGTGCGCATGCGCCAGTTTCCCGATGATGCGCTGCTCGCGGATCGACCCGAGCGCATCGCGCTCACGGTGTGGCGACAGCTCGGCGAGGATGTGGCCCGGGTGCACGCCGGATTGCCGGCGCGAGGCGACGATGAGCCGGGAAGCTGCGGAACCCCGGTCGCGTTGCGCGATGCGATCGCGCAGAATTTCCGCCAGATCCGTCCCTATTTGCGTGATGGCGCCGAGATTCTCGAACTCAACCGTCTTGAAGAGCAGGCCTGGTCGGCTTGCCGTACCCATGAAAAACTGCTCTGGCAGCGTCATGCCGAGGGCAGGGTGCGCGAGTGTCATGGTGATCTGCACCTGGGCAATATCGCGCTGATCGAAGGGCGTGCGATACCCTTCGATGCACTGGAATTCAATCCGGCCCTGCGCTGGATCGATGTGCTGAACGAGATGGCCTTCCTGGTGATGGATTGCCGCAGTCGCGGGCAGCAGCCCGCGTCGTTCGCGGCGCTCAATGCCTATCTCGAGCTGAGCGGAGACTATGCCGGTCTGGCACTGCTGGATTTTTTCTGCAGCTACCGCGCCATGGTGCGGGCCAAGGTCAGCCTGCTGGCGGTGTTGCCGCCGGTCACGAGCGGCAGCGAGGCGCACCGGGCCTATCTTCGCTACAGTGCGCTCGCAGCCGAGTACCAGCAGCCGCGGCACCGTTTCCTGGCGATCTGCTGTGGAGTCTCGGGCTCGGGTAAATCGACCCTGGCCGAGATGCTGGCGGCGCAAGCCGGTGCGGTGCGCATCCGTGCCGACGTGGAACGCAAACGCCTGTTCGGGCTGGAGCCGGATGCCGACAGCCGTGGCGCCGGCGTCGATATCTACACCGCCGAGGCCGGGCGCCGCACCTTTGCGCGCCTGGCGGAACTGGCCGCGAGAATCATCGGAGACGGTTTTGCGGTGATCGTCGATGCGACGTTTATCAGGCGCTCCCTGCGCGATGATTTCCGGCGGCTCGCGCGTGAGCTCGGGGTGCCTTTTCACATCCTGCTGTGTGACGCGCCGACCGAGGAATTGCGCCGGAGGGTACGTGCGCGGCTCGCAAGCGGCGCGGATGCTTCCGAAGCCGATGTCGAGGTTCTCGAGGCGCAACTGCGCGCGGCTGAACTGCCCGATCCGGCCCGGGAACCCGAAACCCTGCGTGTCGGCGCAATCGATCCCGGATCAGTGGCACAACTGGCCGCGCGTCTGGATGCAAGTTGATTGCAGCACGGCAATCCCGAACAAGATCCGAACCCCTCCCTGCATTCCCCGCCCAACACACCAAGCCAGCCGCACGACGCAAGGCGGTTGCGGCGTAGCGAACATAAAGGACCAGCGCCGAGCGAGGACCGGAGACTGCGCGGCAGGCTCCGGGCGGAGAGAGGGTAGCCCGGAGGGCCGCCAGTCCAGTGAGCGGAGCTGCAAGCGCCTTGCGTCGGGCCGCCCGAAGCCGCAACCGTCTTGCGTCTTCATCAACCTTTATTCGCGGATGCAATTCTCGATGACTTATTGCGGACCGCAACAATCACGGGGTTGGCGGGTTCCCGCTCGCGGCAAATGCGGCGCTGAAGCGCCGGATGCGTTTGGCATTCGCGCCCAGGTCGCCGCGACCCACGCGGCTCACCGAACGCAGATCGATGCGGCTGCCATCGTTGTACGGGCGCACGCGGATCGCGATATCGTCGATGAATCCGAACCAGAAGGTGGTTTCGCTTGCTTCCAGCAGGCCGCGTTGCGCATCGGTGGCGTGGATCTCCCAGCCCAGCGAGCGGGCGGTAGCCAATGCCTTCGCAAACGCCGCTGCGGGTGCGAGCACGGACTCGATGGTGCGCAATTCAGGGTAGCCGGCACGCTGCGCCGCATCGGTGTCCGCATCACGTGCCAGGGGGTTCGTGTCGGGGCCGCGCAGCGCCAGCACCGCTTCGAAAACGGGCGGGTCTGAAATGTCGGTGCTGAGGTCGTGGATGACCGGCAGACCCGCGCCCGGGGCCATGACGACAACGCCGGCGATGACCGGCAGCGCCGCGATCAGCGCGATCATGCCGAGGCGGGAACGATGGGCCCGGTAGCGGACGCGCGGCAGCATGAGCAGCACCATGATGAGCACCAGCGCCGCACCGAGCACGGCCAGTGCCGTGAGTGGCAGCCCGAGCGGGTAGGAGATCAGTCCGCAGCGCGTCGCCAGCGGGGCGGCGAACAGCAGCAACAGGAACAGGATACCCAGGTTCCGGCAGCCGGTGATGGCGCGTGGAGCGGGTTTGGCGGAACTCATCTCAACACGCCGCCCGGCCGCGGAGAGCGATGAGCCCGCTCATTTTGCAGCTCCGGTCGGGTCCTTGGTGGCGCTGGCATAGATCGCCAGCGCGCCGCTCATGAATTCCTGCTGCATGGTGCCGAGATAGGGCGCGATCAGCGACAGCACCTGCAACACGCCGTCGTGGATCAGGTGCTCGTCGCCCGCGGCGCGCTGCCCGAGCAGGTTGTCGAAGTTCAGCCAGTAGGTGACGGTCAGGGCGATGCTGCGTGACAGTAACTCGATGCGCTCGTCATCGGCAACCAGAATACCGGCTTCGCGCAATTGCAGACAGATGGCACGCGCGGCATCCTGCTTCATGTGGATCAGGCGCCGGAACGGACGCTGGATCTGGCCGTAGCGCTGGATGATCAGCGAGATGTTGCGGTATAGGAACCGGTTGGCGTGGATGTGCTCGAACACCACCACCAGATAAAACCAGTAATCCGCGATGCGCAGCGGATTCTGCAGGGGCTCGCGCAGGATCACGTTGAATTGCTCGTAGAAGCGTGCAAACAACTCGCCGACGAGTTCCTCTTTTCCCCTGAAATGATAATAGAGATTGCCGGGGCTGATGTTCATCTCGTTGGAGATGTCGACCGTGGTCACATTCGGCTCGCCCTCGTTGTTGAACAGTTCGAGGCTGACCTGGATGATGCGCTCACGTGTTTTCATGTACTGCACAGTACTAGGATGCGGTTTCTAATTCCAGATGATACGGTGGCAGCCTCGAATCGGGGCCAGCCATACCGGTTGCAGACCCAGTTCCAGGAGTAATGACCATGGCGCGTTCACGCAAGTCCAGGAAAGCGGAAGAGAGCAGCGAAAACGTTGCCCGCAAGATCTGGTTGGCAGGACTCGGTGCTTATGGAAAAAGCCTCGAGGATGCCCAGGGGCAACTCGACAAGGCGAGCCAGGAGGCGAGCCGGAAGTTCAGCGAACTGGTCAGCAAGGGCCAGAGCATAGAGGATCAGAGCAAGGAAGCGCTGCGCGAGCGCCTCAGCGAGGCCAAGGGCCGTCTGAGTGGTGCGCGTGACCGCATCACCGAGGCGGCCGGCAGCAATACCCGCTCGGTGGAAGAGATGATCGGCAGGGTGCGCGAAAAAATGGGGCTCGACGAACCGGTGCATGACAAGCTCGATGCATTGAGCAAGCAGGTCAGCGCGCTGGCCAGGGCCGTCGGAGTGCTGGCCGAACGCAAGCCCGCGGCGGCATCCGGGGCAAAGCCCGCCGCGAGGAAAAAACGCACGACGGCCGCCAGCAAGAAGCGCCCTGCAACGGCACGCCGTCCGCCGCGAGGTGCTTCAACCGGCGTTTGATGCGCCCAGGAACGCCGGGGCCTCACCCCCGCCATGCACCGTGATGGCCGTGCCCGAAACATAGCTCGCGAGCGGCGAGGCCAGGTACAGACAGGCATTGGCGATATCCTCGGGCACCGCCATGCGCCCCAGCGGAATGGTGCGTCCGACCGCGGCAATGCCCGCGGCATCGCCATAATGCAGATGCGCCTGCTCGGTTTCCACCAGTCCTGCTATCACGGCCACCACGCGTACCCGTGGTGCCCATTCGATGGCCAGCGAGGTGCAGAGGTTTACCAGTCCCGCCTTGGCCGCGCCGTAGGCCGCGGTGCCTGGAGAGGGGCGGATCGCGCTGACGCTCGCGATGTTGATGATCGTGCCGCCGCTGTCCTGCAACTGCATGACACGGTTGGCGAGCTGCGCGCAATGGAGCGGTGCCAGCAGGTTCAGCCGGATGATCGATTCGGAAAATCGCGGTGAAGCAGTTGCGGCATCCGCATGAGGAGCGCCGCCGGCATTGTTGATCAGCACGTCGATGCGGCGATATTGCTGCACGATTGCATCGAAACAGGCGCTGAGCTGGTCGTGATCGCGCACATCTGCCTGCCAGAACGTTGCCTCGCGCCCGGCGCCGCGGGGCAGCTGTTCGGGCACGGTACGGCCAATGATGGCCACGTCCGCTCCGGCCTCGAGAAAACAGCGGCTGATACCGGCGCCCACGCCGCGTGCACCGCCGGTGACTACAACAAGCCTGTCGTGCATGTCCAGTGGGTTGGGCATGGTGATCTCCGCACAAAAAACGGTGACAGTATACCTAATGGCCGGCGGCTCGATTAAGTATACTGTCGGCGAAAATCATCAGGGGGGTTTCATGAGCGCGATGAAGATTGCAATTCTTGGTGGCACCGGTGCACTCGGTACCGGTCTGGTCCGGCGTTGGACCCAGGCGGGGCATGGAGTGATCATCGGATCGCGTACGCTGGAAAAAGCGCAGGCGGCACTTGCCGATCTGCAGCGCGTGATGGCCGAGTGGGGCGCCGAGGCCGTCGGTGTCGATGCAATGGAAAATCTCGAAGCCGCGCGCGCGGCCGACATCGTGGTGCTGACAGTGCCATTCGCGCATCAGAAATCCACGCTCGAGCATGTGCGTCCCGCGCTGGACGGAAAGATCCTGGTCGATGTTTCGGTGCCGCTGATGCCACCCAAGGTCGGCACGGTGCAGATGCCGCCCGAGGGATCGGCCGGTGCCGCGGCGCAGCAGCTGCTGGGCGAGGCTGTGAAAGTGGTGTCGGCGTTCCAGAACGTGGCGGCCCACCATCTCCAGGAGGGGCATGGAATCGAGTGCGATGTGCTGGTCTCGGGTAACGACAAGGACGCCCGCGCGCAGGTCATCGCGCTGGTCGAAGCCTGCGGCCTGCGTGGATTCCATGCCGGGCCGATTGCCAATGCCGCGGCGGCCGAGGCCCTGACCTCGGTGATCATCAACATCAACCGTGCTTTCAAGTGCCACGCGGGCATCCGGATTACCGGTCTCGACACGCCAGGTGAGTAACGCGCTGCAGCTGTTCGCGCTCTGCGGTCTGCCGCTGGTCGAACCGGGCGATGATCTCGGGTCCCTCCTGGTCGGCGCGGCACGCCGTGCCGCCGATGGCGTACGCGACGGGGACGTGCTGGTCGTGGCGCAGAAAATCGTGTCCAAGGCCGAGAATCGCTATGTCGATCTCGACACCGTGACGCCCTCACAGGCCGCGCTCGAGCTGGCGCCGGTTGCCGGCAAGGATCCACGCCTGGTCGAGGTCATTCTCGGCGAATCGCGCAGGGTACTGCGCCAGCGCCCCGGCGCCTTGATCGTCGAGCATCGCCTCGGCTACGTGCACGCGAATGCCGGGGTGGACCGTTCCAATATCGCCAGCGCCAGCAAGGTGCTGCTGTTGCCCGAGGATCCCGACCGCAGTGCCGCGCAACTGCGCGAGGACGTGCGCCTCGCCACCGGTTGCACGGTGCATGTGATCATCAACGACAGCGCGGGGCGCCCCTGGCGCAACGGCATCATCGGCTTTGCGATCGGTTGCGCCGGCTTTCGGCCGCTGGTGAATCGTATCGGCGCACCGGACCTGTTCGGTCGCAAGCTCGAGATCACCGAAGTGGCGGTGGCCGATGAACTCGCCGCGGCGGCGTCGTTCGTGATGGGGCAGGCTGATGAGGGCATCCCGGCAGTGCTGATTCGTGGCGCGCAGCTCGAGGCCTCGGACGAGGGCATGCGCACGCTGCTGCGCGACCCGGCGCAGGACCTGTTTCGCTAGTGCTCACCAAGCGCAGGGTGATGGCAATTTCCGGCGGTGTCGGCGGTGCCAAGCTGGCGCTCGGCCTGAGCGTGGTGCTCGATCCGCGGGAACTGCTGATCGTCGCCAATACGGGTGACGATTTCGAGCACCTCGGTCTGCCGATCTGTCCCGATATCGACACCCTGATGTATACCCTCGCCGGTGTGGCGGATCCGCAGCGCGGCTGGGGCCTGGCGGGTGAATCATGGCATTGTCTGGAGGCGCTGCGCGCCCTGGATGGCCCGCACTGGTTCGCCCTCGGCGATCGGGATCTGGCCACCCATCTGCGGCGTGCCGAATTGCTGCGCAACGGCGCGACGCTGACGGCGGCCACCGCGCGCTTGTGCGCCGCCCTCGGCGTGCGTCACGCAATCGTGCCGATGAGCGATGATCCGGTGCGCACCATCGTGGAAACCGATCGCGGGCGTCTCGCGTTCCAGGAATATTTCGTGCGCGAACTGTGCGCACCGGTGGTGCGACGTGTGCTTTTCGAGGGCGGTGCCGACGCCAGGGCGAGCGCCGCCATTGCCGACTGGCTGGCGCCAGGCTCCGACTGTGCCGTACTGATCTGCCCGTCGAACCCCTTTCTCAGCGTTGACCCGGTGCTCGCCGTGCCCGGTATCCGTGAACGGCTGGCGACGCGTCCGGTAGTGGCGGTTTCGCCGATCGTCGGAGGGCGCGCATTGAAGGGGCCGGCGGCGAAAATGATGGCGGAACTCGGCTTGCAGGCAAGCGCGCTCGATGTGGCACGGCACTACCGCGGGCTCGTGAACGGCTTCGTGATCGACACCGCCGATGCCGCCGATGCCGCAGCCATCCGCGCTCTCGGCATGGAAGTCCTGGTGACCGACACGATCATGGGCACGATCGAGGACAAGCGCCGGCTGGCGACTGAAGCGATCGATCTGTTGTACCGGATCGCGACGTGAGGCTCGCCGACTGCTGGGCGGTCGTACCGCTGAAGCGCGTCGACCAGGGCAAGGAACGCCTTGCCGAGACGCTCGATGCCGATGCCCGGCGCGCCCTCATCGCGGCGATGGCCGAGGATGTGCTGGCGGCCCTGCTGGCGGTACCGTTCGAGCCCGCGCATATCCTGCTGGTGTCGGAAGATCCGCAGGTTGCGCGGTTGGCGGAACGTCTTGACGTCGGCATCTTCGCGCCGCGCGCGGCAAGCAATGATCCGCTGAATGCCGCGCTGCGCGAGGCATCGGCCGAGGTGTGGCAACGCGGAGGGCGTCATATCCTGATCATGCACGCTGATCTGCCGCTGGCGGATGCCCGCGAGCTCCGGGCACTTCTGGAGGTGCATCGGGCGGTACTCGCCGATGGCGTGGCGACGGCGGTCACGATGGTCACCGACCGCGCCGGCGAGGGCACCAATTGCCTGCTTGCCACGCCACCGCAGGCCGTGGATCTGCGTTTCGGCGCCTCCAGCCGCGAGCGCCACCGGGCAGCCTGCACCGAGGCCGGGATACGCTGCACCGAATTTGCCAGCGCAGCGCTCGGCTGTGATATCGACCATCCGCAGGATCTCGCCGCGCTTGAACGATGCTGTCAAAGTCCGGACAATGCCTGCGGTGTCCGGACACGGGCGCTGCTTGCCGGCACCGCATGGGCCGCAGGCTTCGACGGGAACTCTTCGAGGACATAGCGCAGTGCAGATGCTCAGCAGGAACCCGCTGGATGCGATCATCGCTGCCGCCGACTCGGCGGCGGGGTTGTCGGATGAGCAGGCGCGGGCGTTGGCCGGTATCACCGATACCGAGCAGATGATGCGGGTTGCCGCGGGGCTGCGTGACGCGGCCCATGGCAACGTGATCAGCTACTCGCGCAAGGTGTTCATTCCGCTGACACACCTGTGCCGGGATGTCTGTCATTACTGCACATTTGCGCGTACCCCGCGGCGCATCGTGCAGCCCTACATGGCTCTTGACGAGGTGCTGCGCATCGCCCGCGAGGGCGCGGCACTCGGTTGCAAGGAAGCGCTCTTCACGCTGGGCGAAAAGCCCGAACTGCGTTATCGCGCCGCCCGTGAGGCACTGCAGGCACTGGGGTTTGCAAGTACCCTCGAGTATCTCGCGCACGTTGCCGGCGCGGTGCTCGAGCAGACCGGGCTGTTACCGCACATCAACGCCGGCTGCATGGACGCGACCGAGATCGCCATGCTGCGCAAGGTCGCTCCCTCGATGGGCATCATGCTGGAGTCGGCCTCCGAGCGTCTTTGTGGCAAGGGCATGCCGCATCATGGCTCGCCCGACAAGGCGCCCGCCGCGCGGCTCGCAACCATGAAGCTCGCGGGCGAGGCCGCGGTGCCGTTCACCTCCGGGATACTGATCGGCATCGGCGAGACCCGCGCCGAGCGCATCGATGCCCTGCTGGCATTGCGCGCCATGGCCCGCGAGCACGGCAATCTGCAGGAAGTCATCGTGCAGAATTTTCGCGCCAAGCCGGGCACGAAGATGGCCCAGGCACCGGAGCCGGACCTGGAGGAATTGCTGTGGAGCATCGCGGTCGCGCGGCTGGTGCTCGGCGGGCAGATGAATATTCAGGCGCCGCCCAATCTGAGCCCTGGGGTATTGCCGCGGCTGGTGGAGGCCGGGATCAACGATTGGGGCGGCGTATCGCCGTTGACGCCCGATTTCGTCAATCCCGAAGCGCCGTGGCCGCATCTCGATAAGCTTGCGAGCGAGACCGCGGCGGCCGGCAAGTTCCTGCAGGAGCGACTGACGATCTATCCGCGGTGGGTGCGCGAACCTGCACGCTGGGTCGACCAGGCGCTGCACCCGCGCCTGCTCGCGGCAGTGGACGGCGAAGGCTACCCGCGCATCGACGACTGGCTCACCGGATCCTCGACCGAACTGCCGCTCCTCGAGCGCGAGTTGCTCGCGGGCAGTACCCGCCACGGAGCCACCAGCACGCGTGTCGCGAAGGTGCTCGGGCGCGCCGCGGCTGGCGAGGATCTCGGGGAGCAGGAGATCGCGCTGCTGTTCGGGGCGCGCGGCGCGGACTTCACGCGTGTTTGTGCGCAGGCGGCGCACTTCAATCAGGTTTTGCACGGCGACCGCGTGAGTTATGTGGTCAACCGCAATATCAACTACACCAATGTGTGCTATTTCAAGTGCCAGTTCTGCGCTTTCTCGAAGGGCAAGGCGCACGAGAACCTGCGTGGTACGCCTTACGATCTCGATGATGCGGAGTTGCGCCGCCGCGTGGGCGAGGCATGGGAGCGTGGTGCCACCGAGGTGTGTCTGCAGGGCGGAATCCACCCCTCGTACACCGGCCGGAAATATCTCGATATCTGCGCCTTGGTCAAGGACGTGGCTCCCGCAATGCACATCCATGCGTTCTCGCCGCTCGAGATCTGGCAGGGAGCGAAAACCCTCGGTGTGCCACTGGCGCAGTTCATCGACAGCTTGCGCGCGGCCGGACTCGGCACGCTGCCGGGTACCGCCGCGGAGATCCTCGACGACGAGGTGCGCGCCGTTCTTTGTCCCGACAAGATCAATACCGGCGAATGGCTGCAGGTCATGGAGGCCGCGCATGCGCTGGGCGTGCGCAGTACCGCCACGGTCATGTACGGACACATCGAGAATCCGCTGCACCTCGCGCGCCACCTGCTGCATATCAAGACCCTGCAGCGGCGCCACGGAGGCTTCACCGAATTCGTGCCGCTGCCCTTCGTGGCCGAGGAGGCGCCGCTGTTCCTGCGCGGTCGCGCACGCCGCGGCCCGACCTTCCGCGAAGCGGTGCTGATGCACGCGATCGCGCGCATCGTGCTGTATCCCGAACTGCCGAATATCCAGGCCTCGTGGGTGAAGCTGGGGCCCGATGGCGTCAGCGCCTGTCTGCGGGCCGGCTGCAACGATGTCGGTGGCACCCTGATGAACGAATCGATCACCCGCGCGGCCGGCGCGGCGCATGGAGAGGAATTCCCGCCGCTCGAACTTGAAAGGCTGATCGCGGCCAGCGGACGTGTTCCCTGGCAGCGCACCACGCTGTACCTGTCCGCACCCGGGGAGCGGCGCGCCGCCGCCTTCCACGCCGCGCCGATCACCGGGATCGTCAACACGCCGGTCAAGCGCGGCGACGGCGCGGCGCGGCGCGCCGGCGTCATTGCGCGCGACAACCGGCCGTCTCCCTGAGTCCGGGCCGCAGCATGCAATACTGGCTTTCGATCACCACGATTCCCGAGCAGGAGCAACTGCTCGATGTCGCGCGGATTGCCGAGGAGGCCGGCTTCGACGGGTTGACCATCGCCGATCACCTGCTGATGCCGACGCGCATCGAAAGCCGCTATCCCTATACCGAGGATGGCGCGATCTGGTGGCCCGCGACCACGCCCTGGCCCGATCCGTGGGTGACGCTCGCGGCGATGGCCGCGGTCACGAAGCGGCTGCGGCTGGCGTCGAACATCTGCCTGGCTGCGCTGCGTGATCCGGTGACGCTGGCAAAAGCAGTATCGACGGCGGCAGTGCTCAGCGCCGATCGCGTGGTGCTCGGTGTGGCCGTCGGGTGGCTGCGCGAGGAGTACCGGTTGCTCGGGGTGGATTTTTCGAGCCGCGGGCGGCGTCTCGACGAACTGCTCGAGGTTGCGCGCAAATTCTGGTCGGGCGTGCCGGTGGCACACCGCGGCGAGTTCTTTGAATTCGCCGAAGGCATCATGTGCCCCGCACCGCTCCAGCCGGTTCCGGTCTGGTGTGGCGGTGCCGTGCCGGCGGCGCTGCGCCGAGCCGCCCGCAACGACGGATGGCTCGGGCTGCCGCTCGATCGTGCGGCGGCCGCGCCGGTATTGCAGACACTGCGCGATGAACGCCTCGCTGCCGGATTGCCGCTCGCGGGTTTTGCCGTCAATATCGCGCTCACCGAGACCCACGACAAGGCAGCGGTGCGCGAAGTGGAAGACATGGGCGTGACCGGGCTGATGATCATGAGTCCCTGGCTACCGAATCCGTTTTTCTCCGCGCCCTGGTTTGACCCCAAGGCGAACCCTTCCCTGCTCGAGACCAAGCGCGCTGCGATGCTGCGCTTTGCCGAGCAGGTCATCCACCGCAATTGATCCAACATCACTCCAGCACGAGGCAGGTTTTCATGACGGCAACAGCACAGCAGGTACGCGAGGTCATCGGCAAATACATGCAGGCATGGACCAATGGCGACAAGGAATTGCTGCTCAGCATCTTTGCCGAGGACGCAACCTGGGAGGACCCGGTGGGTTCGCCGGCCTTTGTCGGGCATGCAGGTATATCCGGTTTCTGGGATTTTGCCCACCAGGGCGCCGCTGAAGGGCGCACGATTTCACCGCGCATCGACCAGGTCATCGCCTGTGGCAACGAGGGCATCCTGCGCTTCACGATGCAGGTGCGGTTGCCGGCGGAGAACAAGGGCCTCGATCTCGCGGTGGTCGATTATTTCGAGCTGAACGACGCCGGCCTGATCAAGCGCGCGCGGGCCTTCTGGGACGAAGGCTGCGTGGGGGTGCCGGCGGGCATGGAGATATTTGCCCCCAATGTCGACGAGGCCCACGCGCAATAAGCCGGGCATCGCCGGCGAAGGGGGCACACCATGAGTGACAGCGCGGATCGAAGGCAGCTCTGGCAGCCGCCGCGCTGTCCCGAGTGGGTAGAGCGGATCAATGCCGAAGGCGACGCCATGGATATCGCCTCCGTGGTGCCGCTCGATGCCGACAGCCTGATTGCCTCTGCCATGCGGGCTACCGCGCTGGGCGAATTTGGCGCGCCCGACTGGGAGGAACCGTTCCGGGTCCTGACGCGGGCTCTCGACGAGGAGGCTGAACTCAGTCTGCTCGGACGCCTGATGACGCGCAGCGATCTGCTGGTGTTTCTGCAGAACCGGCTGCGTATCGAGGAGAGCTACCGCCTGCACCCGGAAATCGAGGATGAGCAGATCCACGAACCGGTGTTCATCGTCGGATTGCCTCGTTCGGGGACCTCGATCCTGTTCGAGTTGCTGGCCCACGATGCGGGTTTTGCCATTCCCGAAACCTGGATGCTGCTTTTCTCGTGTCCGCCGCCGGGTGTCGATGCCGCCGGAATCGATGCGCGCGTGGCGCGGGCGCATCATCTGGTCACCCAATGGAACCGCGTGGTGCCCGAGTACGCGTCGATGCACGAGATGGGCGGCAGGATCCCCTCGGAATGCGGCATGCTGATGGCGAACAGTTTCATCAGCGACCATTTAGCGGCGCTGCACCAGACGCCGTCCTATGATCGTTACCTCGCGGGCTGCAGCTGGGAGCCCGCCTATCGCTATCACCGGCGCATGCTCAAACTGCTGCAGTGGCGCTCGCCGCGGCGGCGCTGGCTGCTGAAGGCGCCGAACCATCTCGGTCATCTGCCGCTGCTGCTGGCGACCTATCCGGATGCGCGTATCGTCCATACCCATCGCGATCCGCTGACCTGCATGGCATCGGCCACCAACCTGCTCGGTTGCCTGCTGTGGATGCGCAGTCGCAAGCCTTTCGATTCAACCGCCTTCGAGGACGTGATTCTCGGCGAGGCAACCGCGAGTCGGCTGGACAATGTCATGAGACAGCGCGATGCGGGCCTGATCCCGGCCGAGCGGATCGTCGATTCGGTGTATCAGGAACTGATGGACGATCCGCTGGCGACTGTCACCCGCCTTTACGCAGGGCTGGACCTGGAACTGGACGAGGCGACGCTGCAGGCCATGCAGGACTACCTGGCAGCCAAGCCCAAGGGCAAGCACGGAGTCCATCGATACCAGGCGGCGGATGCGCAGACCCGGGTACGCGAGCGGGCGCTCTTTCGCGCTTACCAGTTGCGTCACGGCGTACCGGACGAGAGCTGAACCCGTGTCCGGACAGGAGAGCGGGGCTGTGCGATCCGGGCACCCGGCGTGGCATCATGCGGCGAATGCTCGCCGGAGACCGTGCTGATGATCGACCTCGAGCCCTCCTGGCTCGCGCAGTTGCAGGACGAATTCGCCAAGCCGTACATGAAGCAACTGCGCGCCTTCCTGGTGGAAGAAAAGCGCCAGGGCAAAATAATCTTTCCCGCCAGCAGCAACTGGTTCAATGCGTTTCGCCAGACCCCGTTCGCAGCGGTCGAGGTGGTGATCATCGGGCAGGATCCCTATCACGGGCCCGGCCAGGCCCACGGCTTGTGTTTCTCGGTTCCCGCGGGCGTGGAGGTGCCGCCGTCGTTGCGCAATGTATTCGCCGAACTGCAGCGCGATCCCGGCCTTGCCTTGCCCACCCATGGTTGTCTCGAGAGCTGGGCGCGGCAGGGCGTGTTGCTGCTCAACAGCGTGCTGACCGTGGAGAGCGGGCGCGCGGGCGCGCACCAGGGGCGGGGTTGGGAGCAGTTCACGGACCGCGTGGTGCAACTGCTGAACGAGCGCCGCGAGCATCTGGTATTCATGCTGTGGGGCAGCTATGCGCAGCGCAAGGGAAGCATCATCGATCGCGATCGGCACCTGGTCCTGAGTTCAGCGCACCCGTCGCCGTTGTCGGCCTACCGCGGATTCATCGGCAACGGACATTTCTCCGCGGCAAACCGCTATCTGGCGCAGCACGGCAAGCGCGCGATCGACTGGCGCCTGCCGGACCCCGCTCACTGAAGTGCGGCGATGCTGGCCTGCAGTGCTTCGCTCAGGTCCTCGGCTTCGAGCACGTTGAAGCCCGGATCCATTCCCAGGCGCGCAAACGCGCTGATTTCGCTCCAGTCCATGGCGAGCAGCGGATCGTCCGATCCGATATGGCTTTGCAGATTGGCAATCATCACGACATCCGCGTAATCGACCTCCGGAAGCTGGCGGCCGAAGTTGCGGTATTCGCTCGGCACGCAGGCAAGTTCGGGCGCGAAACCCCAAGCCTTGAGTATCAGGGTGCCGATTTCTCCATGCAGTTCGCCGATGAGCTGGTCGAGCACTTCCGGTGTCTTGAGCAGTTTGCGCTGCTCCTCGGCAAAGCGCAGGATCGGCAGTGCCCCTATCTTGTGCACCAGGCCCGCGAGGGTGGCCTGGTCGGGTTTCAGGCTGGAATAGTTGCGTGCCAGCACCGCGCTGATTCCCGCCACCTCGGTACTGCGGCTCCACACCTGGCGCATGCGCCGGTCGATCGCATCCGATGTCGCCTGGAACATCTGTTCCATTGCGAGCCCAATCGCGAGATTGCAGGTGTACTGCGTACCGAGACGGCTGATCGCCATGCGCAGATCGAGAATCGGCGAGGCTGCCCGCAGCAGCGGGCTGTTGGCAACGCGCATCACGCGGGCCGAGATCGCGGTGTCATTGGCAAGAACGCGCGCCATGCTGGAAGCGTCGGCGCGTGGATCCTCCGCCGCCTCGCGTATCTGCAGCGCAACCTCGGGCAGCGTCGGCAATATGATGCGATTGCTGCTGATTGCCGCGATCAGATCGGCACGTACTTGTGCGGTCACCTCGTCCATGTCCTGCCCCTGCCTGAAAAAACGCAGCCATCAAAACGCTTGCGGTTCAAATCATAGCACGCGTCAGCGGCAGCAAAACCAGCGCGCTTGCGGCCGCGGTTTGCAGCCCGGATCCGAGCGCCTCATCGGCCACCACCGCCAGCAATTCCCAACTTCCCGCGGCGGATGGAGCGACCTCCACGATGGCTCCCGCCAGGCGCCCGCTGATCGCCTCGCGCAACTCCTCGCCCGGCAGGGGGGGCTCGCCGGCGCGGCATTCGAAGCGTTGCAGGTGGCGTTTCAGCGTGCCTTTGTAGTGGGTGCGCGCCACGATTTCCTGCCCGGTGTAGCAGCCCTTGCGAAAGCTCAGCGCGCCGCCGTATTCATAACCGAGCATCTGGGGCAGGAACTGGTCGCGGGTGGCCTCGCGGATCTCGGCGGCACCGGCGCGTACCAGTGCCAGGTGCCAGTCGCCCGCTGCCGCGATCGACAGCCGTTGCGTGAGCGCTGCACTCATTTCGTCGAGACGCCCGGCCTCGAGCCACAGTTCCATGGCCATGCCGCGCTCGTCGCGGCGCACCAGGTGCATGCCGTCGTGTGTCGCGACCCCGCCCATGGTGGCAGGTGCCGCCGCAAACCACGGTGCAAGTGCCGCGTTCAGATCGCCACCCAGCAGACCGATGCAGCACAGCCCGGGTTGCACGGGCGCGATCCTCACGCGCGAGAACACCGCGTACTTGTTCAGCACCGCGATGGTCGAGTCGATGATATCCGTGCGCAGGCGAAGGACGATGCGTTCGGGTGTTGGCCGCCATACCAGGAAACTGCTGATGACGCGTCCCTTGATCGTGCAGCAAGCGCCCGGCAACACGCGATCCGGCGCCGCTTCCGGCACGTTGCAACTCAGTTGTCCCTGCAGGAACTGGCAGGCGTTGGCTCCTTCGACCGCGACAAATCCGTATTCGGGCAACACGATTGCGCGTGCTGCGTCCTGATTGAAGGTGGAAGGCAGTTGCGTTGATCTGGCTTGCATTGGCGAGGTCGGCATCCGGTGAACGGGAGGCCGGGTATAATAATCCATTCGCCCCGCGCCCCGGACCCCGATCAATGAACGACGATGCAATCGATGAGCGCCGGGTTCGCTGGCACAGCCGGCGCGGCATGCTCGAGCTGGACCTGGTGCTGATGCCGTTTGCCGAGCAGGTTTACCCGGGGCTCGATGACAGCGACAAGCTGCGCTATCGTGAGCTGCTGGCGTGCGAGGACGCCGACCTTTTTGCCTGGATCCTTCATCGCGAGCCGGTTTCGGCACCGGAACTCGCCCATATCATAGGGTTGGTACTGGACCATGGAAGGCCCCGTATTGAGCATTCGAATTAGGGAGTCGAGGCAACTGCTGACGCTTCTGGCGCTGCTGCACGGCGTTGCGATCGCCGCGCTTCCCGGGGTGAATTTGCCTGTCGCGGCGCTCCTGGCGCTGGCGCTGCTGGTTGCGGCAAGCCTTGCGCGTATCGCGATTGCCGGCCTCCGCGCGCTGCGCGGCGCCGGCGTGCTGCTCGAGTTCCGTTCGGGGCAGTGGTGGGTCGACGGCTGCGCGGCGATGCTGATGAATGACAGCAGCATGTTGCCGGGACTGCTGGTGCTGAGGCTGCGCACCGCCAACGGCATATGCACGCTGCGGGTGCTCCCGGACTGCGTGAATTCCCGCGCGCGCCGACGCCTGCGCGTGCTGTTGCGTCACGGGCTCAGCACGGTGTCCTCGGCACGCGCGGCGGTTTCGGGGTAATCGAGCGTGAAGTGCAGGCCGCGGCTTTCCTTGCGCGCCAAGGCGCTGCGGATGATCAACTCCGCCACCAGGGCGAGGTTGCGCAATTCGATCAGGTCGCCCGAAACGCGGTAATTGCTGTAGTACTCCGCGATCTCCTGCTGCAGCAGCGTGGCGCGGTTCAATGCGCGCTGCAGACGTTTGGTGGTACGCACGATTCCCACATAATCCCACATGAAGCGGCGCAGTTCGCCCCAGTTGTGCGAGATCACCACGTCTTCGTCGGAATCCCTGACCTGCGAGGCATCCCAGTCGGGCAATCTGGCGCCAGTCCTGACCTGATCGAAGGCCGCGAGAATGCTCAGTGCCGTGGCGCGCGCGAACACGAAGCACTCGAGCAGCGAATTGCTGGCCATGCGATTCGCTCCGTGCAGCCCGGTCATTGCGGTCTCTCCGACCGCGTAGAGGCCCGCCAGGTCGGTCTGCCCCGAGCAGTCGATCAGCACACCACCACAGGTGTAGTGCGCCGCCGGAACCACCGGCAGTGGCTCACGGCTCATGTCCAGGCCGAATTCCAGGCAGCGTGCGTAAATGGTCGGAAAATGCGCGCGCACGAATTCCTCGCCCTTGTGGCTGATGTCGAGATACACGCAATCGATGCCAAGGCGCTTCATTTCATGGTCGATCGCACGCGCCACGATATCGCGTGGCGCGAGTTCGGCCTGGGGATGAAAACGTGGCATGAAGCGCTCGCCGTCGGGCAGCAGCAGCAGGCCGCCTTCGCCCCGCACGGCTTCGGAGATCAGGAAGGATTTCGCGCGCGGATGGAACAGGCAGGTCGGATGAAACTGGTTGAACTCGAGATTGCCCACCCGGCATCCGGCGCGCCAGGCCATGGCAATGCCGTCGCCGGTCGCGGTATCGGGGTTGGTGGTGTAGAGGTAGACCTTGCTCGCCCCACCCGTGGCCAGCACCACGAAGCGTGCCGCGAACAGATCGACCGAGGAGTGCTCGGTGTCGAGCACGTAGGCTCCGGCGCAGCGCTCGTTGTCCAGGATCAGGTTGACGGCGATATGGCGCTCGAAAAATTCGATGTCGGGGTTGCGCCGCGCCTGCTCGATCAGCGTGTCGGAGACGGCCCGGCCGGTGGCATCCGCGGCATGGATGATCCGCCGGCGGCTATGCCCGCCCTCCATGGTGAGATGATATTCCTCGTTGCCGTCGGTCTTGACCAGCTTGGTGAACGCGACCCCGAGGTCGATCAGCCACTGGATACTCTCGTTGCTGTGCTCGACGGTGAAGCGCACCACGTCCTCGTGACACAAGCCGGCGCCCGCGCGCAGCGTGTCGGCGACGTGGGCGTCGATGCTGTCCTCGGTGTCGAGCACCGCGGCGATCCCGCCCTGCGCCCAGGACGTGGAACCCTCCGCCAGCTCACCCTTGCAGATCACCGCGACCCTTGCCCGTCCGGCAACCTGGATCGCGACGCTCAGGCCGGCCGCGCCGCTGCCGATCACGAGCACATCATGGGAGTAGCGGCGCGGCGCGCCTGGTATCTGCTGCATCGGGGAGTACATCGGTCCGCTGGAGAGCGCGCGGAATATAGCACAGCACGCGCGGCACACCGGAACGCGCCGCGCCCCGGCCGGCCCTGCCTTTTGTCTTTGGCTGACCGAGAACGTATATTAGGTGCCCTGCGCCCTGGCGCGGGACATATCTCATCAATGGAATGGAGTCCTCCGATGATTCCCGGGGAGGAAGCGGATCAACAACTCGTCGAGCGGGTACAGAAAGGCGACAAGCGGGCCTTCGAGGTGCTGGTGCTCAAGTATCGGCACCGGATTTTCTCGCTGGTGTTGCGTTTCGTGCGTGATCCGGACGAAGTCCAGGACGTGGTGCAGGAAGCCTTCATCAAGGCCTACCGCGCCCTGCCGGCGTTTCGCGGCGACAGCGCGTTCTACACCTGGCTGTACCGCATCGCGATCAATACCGCGAAGAATCACCTGGTATCACGTTCGCGCCGCCCGCCCGGGGTCGATATCGAGGTCGAGGACGCGGAGTATCTCGAGGGTGCGGGATCCTTGCGCGACAACGCCGATCCGGAGAGCCTGCTGGCGACCGAGCAGTTGCGGGCCGCAGTGGATGGCGCGATCCGGCGCCTGCCCGAGGATCTGCGCACGGCACTCACCCTGCGCGAGTACGAGGGCCTCAGTTACGAGGAGATTGCCGAGGTGATGCGTTGTCCGGTCGGAACGGTGCGCTCGCGGATCTTCCGTGCCCGCGAGGCGGTGGATGCGGAAATACTTCCGCTGCTCTGAGGGAACTAAAATGCTTCCCCGGTATCCGAACGGGTGGCACAGATGCGTTGGGGGAGTGTGTTGAGCGATTCGAACAATGCGTTGCGGGAGATGGTCTCGGCCCTGGTGGATGGCGAGGCCAGCGAGTTCGAGTGTCGACGGGTGTTGGCCGGGATGGACGATCCCGCGTTGCGCGGCCTCGTGGACCGGCATTACAGCCTGCGCGCGGTGGTACGGCAAGAGGCACAGCTGCTGTGCCCGGCGCCGCTCGGCGCGAACATTCTTGCCGCGCTGGAACAGGAACCGGCACTGCGCGCCGCGTCGGCGGCCCCCGCGGGCAACCGCTGGCGCATGCGTGCCGGCGGCGCGGCGGTGGCCGCTTCGGTGTGTTTCCTCGCGCTGATCGGCATGCGTGCCTTGGCGCCCTCGGGCGATGCGCAGGCGACGCTGGCATCGAACGGAGTGACTCTGGGCAGCCTTGGGCAACCCGTATCGCGACCGCTTCCTTTTGCCGGCAGCACCACGCCCTTGGGTCTTGCGCGCGCGGTGTCCGATGACTTCGGTGGCGCGCGGACGGTTGGCGGCAGCAACCAGCTGGCCGAGCAACGGCTGCGCCTGTTCATGGCCGATCATGCGCGCAACGCGGCGCTCAATACCAACCAGGGGATGATGCCCTTGGCCCGTGTTGCCAGTTACCAAAGTCCCTGAAGCAATAGCGGGAATCGATGTTTCGTACCCTCCAGGCCTTGTTGCTCGCATTGCTCGCCGGTAGCGCGGTTGCCGAGAGCGTGCCGCAGCCGCGAGAGCTTCTCGACGCCATGTCACGCAACTTTCGTGCGCTCGACTATCGCGGTGTTTTTACCTATGAACAGGGGCAGACGCTGCGTTCGGTCAGGATCGTGCATGTTGTCGTCGACGGCGTGGAGCAGGAGCGCCTGCTGACTCTCGATGGCGAGCAGCGCGAGTTCTTGCGTCGCGATCACCCGGTGGATTGCCTGCATGCGGGAGACCAGCTGCTGCGGCTCGGCAGTCCCCCGCTGACGCCGCCGTTGCGCCTGGACGCCGGCGATACCTCCCGCCTCGACCAGTACTACGCGATCGAGTTCGACGGAACGGAGCGCGTTGCCAGCCGCAGTGGCAGCCGTCTGCGGATCAGCCCCCGTGATCCCTATCGCTATGGCATGACGCTGGTGCTGGATGACAAGACCTCGCTGCTGCTCAAATCGGAAATCACCGATGGCAGCGGCCGGGTGCTGGAACGCTTCCAGTTCGTGGATGTCGAGATCGGCAAGCCGGTCAGCGCCGCGGAGCTGGATCCGGAGACTCCCGAGGCCACGGAGAACCTGACGCACGCGCCGGGCACGGAGCCGCAGGCACAGCCTTTTGTCTGGACCGTGTCGTGGTTGCCGGAAGGCTTTGCGCTGAGTGCCCGTGAATTGCGCGCCGCTGCCGATCTCGGTCGCGAGGTCGAGACCCAGATGTACACCGATGGGCTGGCGGTGTTTGCGGTGTTCGTGGAGCGCGGTGTCGAGGTCGCCTCGGACGAGGGCGAGCAGGCATCGCAGGGAGCCACCGTGGCCTATGTGATCGCCCGCGGCGGACAAAACGTGGTTACCGTCGTGGGCGAAATTCCGATCGCCACGGCACAGTTGGTGGCCAATGCGGTCAATTTCCCGGACGACGTGCCCTGATCATGGAAAATGCCTCGCGCAGCGCCCCCGGGATCTGCCGGCGTCCTGCTGTCCGTCGTGGCGGGAATGACGCGGCAAGCAAAACCGGCAGGCTGATTCTTCAATTTTTGCAAGGAGTGAACATGAAGCGCAATTGGCTGGCCCTGCACGCTGCGGTCGCCCTGATTCTCGTGAGTGCCGCCAACGCCTGGTCGGCGGCGCTGCCGGATTTCACCGAGATCGTGGAAAAGAATTCGGGTGCGGTGGTGAAGATCCTGAGCACGCAGAAGGCGCCAGTGGCGCAAGGCATGCCGCCCGATATCGATCCGCGCTACCTCGAGCAGATGCCGGAGATCTTCCGCCACCTGTTCGACAATCGCGGTCAACCGCGCCAGCGCGAACGCCAGTCCATTGGCTCGGGCTTCGTGATCTCCACCGATGGATACATCCTGACCAACCATCATGTGGTCGACGGGGCGGATACGGTGCAGGTGCGCCTGAGCGATCGGCGCGAGTACGACGCAAAAGTCGTGGGTAGCGACAAGCGTTCGGATCTCGCGCTGCTGAAGGTGGAGGCGAAGGGCTTGCCGGTGGTCACGTTCGGCAATCCCGGCGAGCTGAAAGTGGGCGAGTGGGTGGTCGCCATCGGCTCGCCGTTCGGGCTCGATTACTCGGTTACGGCGGGCATCGTCAGCGCGCGCGGACGCAGCCTGCCGACCGAGGACAACGAGAACTACGTGCCGTTCATCCAGACCGACGTGGCAATCAACCCGGGCAATTCCGGCGGTCCGCTGTTCAACCTCAAGGGCGAGGTGGTGGGCATCAATTCCCAGATCTATACCCGCAGCGGCGGCTCCATCGGGTTGTCGTTCGCGATTCCGATCTCGGTGGCGATCGATGTGGTGGACCAGCTGAAGGCCTCGGGACAGGTGGTGCGTGGCTGGCTCGGTGTCGGCATCCAGGAGGTCGATCGCGACCTGGCGGAGAGCTTCGGTCTCGACAAGCCGGCTGGCGCGCTGGTTTCGCAACTCGAGCCCGGTGGTCCGGCAGAGCAGGCCGGGGTCCGGGTCGGTGACGTGGTGGTCGAATTCAACGGCGAGGAGATCGGCGAATCCGCGGATCTGCCGCACGTGGTTGGCATGATCAAGCCGGGTACCCAGGCGCGCATGAAGGTGATCCGCGATGGCAAGCCGCGCAGCATCGAGGTAAAGGTCGGCACGCTGGGCGACTCCGATGCCTCTGTCGTGGCCCAGGGCGCTCCCGAGGCGGGCGGGCGCATCGGACTGCAGGCCGAGAACCTGTCCGACCAGCAAAAAGCGCAGCTGCGTCTCAAGGGTGGGGTGGTGGTGCGCCAGGTCGTGCCGCGCGGAGCGGCCGACCGGGCCGGTTTGCGTGCGGGCGATGTGATTACCCAGATCGGCAGCGAAGTGGTCGCGGATGTGGCGGATCTGGAGGCCATCGTGGCCGAACTGCCCGCCAATACCCATGTGCCGGTGCGTTTGCTGCGCCGCGGGCAGGCGGGCTTCGTGGCGATCCGCATCGAGGAATGATTGCACCGGGGGCGGCACCTCTGCGGTGCCGCCAGTCGTGCGGGGCATGACGATAGGGTAGTATTGCGCGCTTTTGGCGAGGGCCAATGGCATCTGTCTCACGTAAAGTAGACGGTTGACCTGAACCCCCGATACGGAATTGGCACGTGGTACTGCGCTGGTGATCCCCCTGAACCGAATCCGCAATTTTTCCATCATCGCGCATATCGATCATGGCAAATCGACGCTCGCGGACCGGTTCATCCAGGTCTGCGGGGGGTTGAGCGGGCGCGAGATGCAGGCCCAGGTGCTCGATTCCATGGACATCGAGCGCGAGCGTGGAATCACCATCAAGGCCCAGAGCGTTACCCTGCAATACGCCGCGCGCGACGGCAATACCTATCAGCTGAATTTCATCGACACCCCCGGGCACGTGGATTTTTCCTACGAAGTGTCGCGCTCGCTGGCGGCCTGCGAGGGCGCGCTGCTGGTGGTGGATGCGGGGCAGGGCGTCGAGGCGCAGTCGGTCGCCAATTGCTATACCGCGATCGAGCAGGGTCTCGAGGTGCTGCCGGTCCTGAACAAGATGGATCTGCCGCAGGCCGAACCCGAGCGGGTGGCGACCGAGATCGAGGATATCATCGGCATCGATGCCGCGGGTGCCTGCCGGGTGAGCGCCAAGAGCGGCGAGGGCGTCGCGGAACTGCTCGAGGAACTGGTGCGGGTGATCCCGCCCCCGAAGGGCGACCCCGAGGCGCCGTTGCAGGCGCTGATCGTCGACTCCTGGTTCGACAGCTACCTCGGCGTGGTATCGCTGGTGCGGGTCATGAACGGTACCTTGCGGGTGCGCGACAGGATCGTCACCAAGTCGATCGGGCGGGCCCACGAAGTGGACCAGGTCGGCGTGTTCACGCCCAAGCGCCAGCCGCGCCAGAGCCTGCACGCGGGCGAGGTCGGTTTCGTGGTGGCGGGCATCAAGGATATTCACGGCGCGCCGGTCGGCGATACGCTGACCCATCTCAAAACCGCGGACGTGGCGGCGCTGCCCGGTTTCAAGAAGGCGCAGCCGCAGGTATACGCGGGCGTGTTCACGGTGAACTCCGAGGACTACGAGTCCTTTCGCGATGCGCTGTCGAAGCTGACCCTGAACGATGCCTCGCTGTTCTACGAGCCGGAGACCTCGGATGCGCTGGGTTTCGGTTTCCGTATCGGATTTCTCGGTACGCTGCACATGGAGATCATCCAGGAGCGGCTCGAGCGCGAATACAATCTCGACCTGATCACCACCGCACCCACGGTGATCTACGAGGTGCAGACCACGCGCGGGGAGACGCTGATGGTCGATAACCCCTCGCGGCTCCCCGACCCGGGCGAGATCGAGGAAATGCGCGAACCCGTGGTGCGCGCCAGCATCCTGGTGCCGCAGGAGTTCGTCGGCGCGGTGATCACCCTTTGCGTGGACAAGCGCGGGGTACAGAAGGATATGCAGTTTCTCGGGCGCCAGGTCTCGCTGGTCTGGGAACTGCCGCTCGCGGAAGTGGTGCTCGATTTCTTCGACCGGCTGAAATCCCTGACCCGCGGTTATGGTTCGCTCGACTATTCCTTCGCGCGTTTCCAGGCCGCCAACCTGGTGCGTCTCGATGTGCTGATCAACGGCGAGCGGGTCGATGCCCTGGCCATCATCGTGCACCGTGACCAGGCGCAGAGCCGGGGCCGGGCGCTGGTGGAGAAGATGAAGGAATTGATCCCGCGCCAGATGTTCGATGTCGCGATCCAGGCCGCGATCGGTGGGCATATCATCTCGCGCCAGTCGGTCAAGGCCCTGCGCAAGAACGTGACCGCCAAATGCTACGGCGGCGACGTGACCCGCAAGAAAAAATTGCTGGAAAAGCAGAAGGCGGGCAAGAAGCGCATGAAGCAGGTCGGGCGCGTGGAGATTCCGCAGTCGGCGTTTCTGGCGGTGCTGAAGATGGATAGTTGACAGGGTGACGAGATGGATATCGATTTTCCGTTGATTCTGGTGGGACTCAGCTTCACCGCGCTGGTGATCTGGGTGTTCGATCTGTTGCTGCTTGCGCCCGGTCGGCGGCGGCGCGAAGCGCAACTGCACGTGCGCTTCCCGGCCTGGGCCGAGGAAGGCAGCGCGGATGCCGCGAACTTTCACGCCGAGCGCGAGAACAGCGTGCGCGAACCGGTGGCGGTGGAGTACGCGCGCTCGTTTCTGCCGGTGCTGCTGATCGTGCTGGTACTGCGCAGTTTCCTGGTCGAGCCGTTCCAGATCCCCTCTTCCTCGATGGTGCCGACGCTGCTGGTCGGTGACTATATCCTGGTCAACAAGTTCGCCTACGGCGTGCGGCTTCCGGTGCTCAACACCAAGGTGCTCGAGCTCGGCGAGCCGCATCGCGGCGATGTGATGGTGTTCTTTCCGCCGAACGACAAGCGCTATTTCATCAAGCGGGTGATCGGTCTGCCTGGCGACACCGTTCGTTACAGCGCCAAGGTGCTCTACGTCAACGGGGAGAAGATGCCCCAGGACCTCATTGCGCAGCTGCCGCCGCTGAACCCCAGCTACCAGATCCTCGAGGAGGATCTCGGGGGTGTCAGGCATGTGGTGCGGCACGAGCTGTTGCGCCGCGGCCCCGACGAGTTCGAGATCAGGGTTGCACCGGGGCACTATTTCATGATGGGAGACAACCGCGACAACAGCAGCGACAGCCGGGTCTGGGGCCAGGTTCCGGAGCGCAATATCGTCGGCAAGGCCTTCGCGATCTGGATGCACTGGGGCAGTTTCCTGAGTATTCCCGACTTTGCGCGCGCGGGCATGATCCGCTAGAAGCGGCTACACTTGATGCGGGTTTTGGCAACAGCAGGGCGGATAACCATGAACACCTCAGGGCTTGGGCGGCAGCGCGGATTCAGCATGTGGCAGTGGCTGGTGGTTCTGGCCATCGCCGGCTTCCTGTTGACCCTGGGCTTCAAGCTTGCGCCGCTGTACATCACGAATTTCACGGTCGAGTCGACGGTGGAGTCGCTGCGCAACGAACCCGAGATGGCCGGCAAGTCGATCACCGAGATGCGTCTCGCGATCGAGCGCAAATTCGATGTCAACCGCATCGAGGTGATTCAGGCCGTGTGCCGCGACAAGACCATGCCCTGCCTGAAGATCGAGAAATCCACGACCAAGGTCATCATCGACGCCAATTACGAGGCTCGCGTGCACATTATGGGCAATGTCGATGCCGTGGTGGTGTTCGACAAGAACCGCATCGAGATCCCGATTCCCGGTGGAGGCTGATCGTGCGCGCGGTTTCGCCGCGCTCGAAACCCGCATAGCTTACCGTTTCGTTCGCGGCGAATTGCTGGAACTCGCGCTGACGCACCGCAGTTTCGGCGCGCACAACAACGAGCGCCTCGAGTTTCTCGGCGACGCACTTCTCGATTTCGGCATTGCGGAACATCTGTACCGGCGCTTCCCGCGTCTGCGCGAGGGCGACCTCAGCAGGCTGCGGGCGAGCCTGGTGCGCGGCGAGACGCTGGCCGAGCTCGGGCGCGAGTTCGGCCTGGGAGATTTTCTGCGTATCGGCAAGGGCGAGGCGCGCAGCGGCGGACGCGCGCGCGATTCCATACTGGCCGACACGGTGGAGGCGATCCTCGGCGCCATCGTGCTGGATGCCGGAGCCGATACCGCGCTCGCGGTTCTGGGACGCTGGTACGAGGCGCGCCTCGTCGCACTCGATCCCGGTGTCTCGCACAAGGACGCGAAGACGGAACTCCAGGAATATCTGCAGGCGCGGCGGCTCCCGTTGCCGGTCTACCACCTGACGACCCAGAGCGGCGCCGACCACAAGTTGTGGTTTTGCGTGGAATGCCAGGTCAGTGTCCTCGCGCTGCCCGTCGAGGGACGCGGGCGCAGCCGGCGCATCGCCGAGCAGCAGGCGGCGCGTGCGGCGTTGAAACAGTTGCGTTTGCAGGGGAATGCATGATGGGTGCCGAACGCTGCGGGCTGGTCGCCATAATCGGTCGCCCCAATGTGGGGAAGTCGACACTGCTCAATCATCTGCTGGGCCAGAAGATCAGCATTACCTCGCGCAAGCCGCAAACCACCCGCCACCGCATACTCGGCGTGAGCACCCGCGACGAGGTCCAGACGGTCTATGTCGACACTCCCGGGCTGCACCGCGTCGAGGCGCGCGCGATCAACCGCGTGATGAACCGTGCCGCGCGTGCCGCGGTGCGCGATGTCGACGTGGTGCTGATGGTGGTCGAGCGGCTGCAGTGGGTCGAGGAGGACGAGCAGGTGTTGCAGGTACTGCGCGCCGCCGCAAAGCCCGCGCTGCTGATCATCAACAAGATCGACCAGATCGATGACAAGGCGGCACTGCTGCCGCATATCGCACGCCTGAAGGATCTGTATCCCTTCGTTGCCATCGTGCCGGTATCGGCACTGAAAGGCAGCAATCTCGCGCAACTCGAGGGCGAGGTTGGCGGCCTGTTGCCGGAGGCCCCGCACCTGTTTCCCGCCGACCAGGTGACCGATCGCAGCGAGCGCTTCCTGGTGGCGGAGATCATCCGGGAGAAGCTCATCCGCCAGCTCGGCGAGGAACTGCCCTATGCCAATGCGGTGCAGATCGAGGAGTTTTCGCAGCAGGGCGGCATCATCCATATCAGCGGCCTGATCATCGTCGAGAAGCCCGGTCAGAAAGCGATCGTGATCGGGCGCGGCGGCGAGCGGCTGAAACAGGTGGGGGTGGAGGCGCGTCATGACATGGAGCGCCTGCTCGGCAGCAAGGTGATGCTGAAGTTGTGGGTCAAGGTGCGCAGCGGCTGGGCCGATGACGAACGCGCACTCGCCAGTCTCGGCTACCAGGACGACGGCTGAGCCGCGCCGGCATGCAGCGTATCGACCGCCAGCCGGCATTCGTGCTGCATCGGCGCGCCTACCGCGAAAGCAGCCTGCTGCTCGATCTGCTGACCCGCGATTTCGGCCGCGTCGGCGCGGTGGTGCGCGGTGCGCGCGGCGCGGGCCGTGGCCAGGGCTTTTGCTGTCAGCCGCTCGGTGCGCTGCTGGTGTCATGGTCGGGGCGCGGCGAGCTGAAGACGCTGACCGCGGTCGAGCGGATCGGCAATGCGGCGGAAATCGGCGGCGAGCGACTCTACAGCGCGTTGTATGTCAACGAGATCCTGGTGCGCCTGCTGCCGCAGCACGATGCGCACCCGCTGCTGTTCGATGCCTACGCCCGGCTGCTGGCGGAGCTCCCCGGTGCGGCGAACCTCGAAGCGCGCCTGCGTGGTTTCGAGCTGTTGCTGCTGCAGGAACTCGGTTATGGCATCGCGTTCGACCGCGATGCCGCGAACGGTGCGGTGCTGGAACCGTCGGCGCAATATGTGTATGTGCCCGAGCACGGTTTCAGCAGCGCCGCGGCCGGTGCGCAGCACGTCTACCCGGGCTGGGTGCTGGAGGCGATCGGGCGGGCCGATTATTCCGATCCGCTGACCCGGCGTCATGCCAGGCAACTGGTGCGCGAGGCCTTCGCGGTGCTGCTCGGCGAGCGACCGCTGCACAGCCGGGAATTCTTCGTGCGCGCGCACGGCTCCGGCGCCCCGCCCCGGGATCAGTGATCACGGGAGCGGGAGCGGGTTGTCACCGCGCCGTTCAGGCCGCATCATTTCCGCGATCCGTGCGGGCCGCGCCGCCGGTCAATCAAACCCCTGAGTGACGAGTGCCCATGAAATCGGTCGCAACTGATGATTCCTCCGCGGGGGAAGTGTTCCCGAGTATCGAGTCCTGCGTTGGTGCCACCCCCCTGGTGCGCCTGCAACGCATGGGCGCGGGCGCGGCAAACACCATCCTGCTCAAGCTCGAGGGCAACAATCCCGCCGGTTCGGTCAAGGACCGCCCGGCCCTGAGCATGATCCGCAACGCGGAACTGCGCGGCGAGATCAGGCCCGGCGACACGCTGATCGAGGCCACCAGCGGCAACACCGGCATCGCGCTGGCGATGGCGGCCGCCATCCGCGGTTACCGGATGGTGCTGATCATGCCGGCCCACATGAGCGATGAGCGCAAGCAGCTGATGAGCGCCTTCGGTGCCGAACTGCTCGAGGTATCGCGCGAGGGTGGCATGGAAGCGGCGCGTGATCTCGCGCTGGACATGCAGCATCGCGGACAGGGCAGGGTGCTCGACCAGTTTGCCAACCCGGACAATCCACGGGCCCACTACGAGGGCACCGGCCCCGAGATCTGGGAACAGACACATGGCCGGATCACCCATTTCGTGAGTTCGATGGGCACTACCGGCACCATCATGGGCGTCTCGCGCTATCTGAAGGAGCGCAATCCGGAGGTTCGCATCGTGGGACTGCAGCCTGCCGACGGCGCCAGCATTCCCGGCATCCGGCGCTGGCCGAGCGCCTACATGCCGCGCATCTTCGAGCCCGCGCGGGTCGATGAAGTGCTCGACATCGGCCAGCACGAAGCCGAGTCGACCATGCGTGCGCTGGCGCGCGAGGAAGGCATTCTCTGTGGCGTGTCCTCGGGTGGCGCGGTGGCCGGCGCGCTGCGCGTGGCCGGCAACACCCGCGCGGCGGTGATCGTGGCCATCGTGTGCGATCGCGGCGATCGCTATCTCAGCACCGGCGTGTTCGGCGGATCCTGAGCCGGTGGTCAGTATCCGCAAGGCACATTCGCTGGAGGCGGCTCCGGTGCGGGATGCGTGCGCCCTGCTGGAGAGGATTCCGGGCGTGGCGGATTTGCCGGGCAAGGAGCGCCTCGCCACGGCGCTCGAGCGGGTGCGTGCCGCCCATGCCGACGCCCCGGACGCTGCTGGCGCACGGGCGCTGGCTACCGCGCTCGATATCGTGGAAATCCTCGCGGCGCTCGGTCTCGATGCCGCGGCGCTGCTTGCGGGCATGCTGGTGGTGCCGCTGTTGCAGGGACGCATTGCGCTCGAGGAGATAGCGCTTGCGTGGGGCACCGAGGTCGCCGCGATCCTGTCCGGCGTGCAACGCATGGACGCGTTGCACGCGGTGACGGCCAATGCCAGCGGCGCAGGTTTCGCGAATCGCCAGCACCACGGCGAAAGTCTGCGCCGGATGCTGGTCTCGATGATCGACGATCCGCGGGTCGCGCTGGTCAAGCTGGCCGAGCGGGTGCAGGGTCTGCGCGCGCTGGGCGCGACTGGCGATGGCGCGACCGCGCTGCGCGTCGCGCGCGAGGCGATGGATATCTACGCGCCGCTCGCCCATCGCCTCGGCGTGGGCCAATTGAAATGGGAGCTCGAGGACCTCGCGTTTCGCCATCTGCATCCGGCGGATTACCGCGGGATTGCGGCCCTGCTGGACGAGAAGCGCCGCGATCGTGAACACTTCATCGCGGCAGCCGCCGAACGCCTCCAGCGGGCCCTGTCCGCCGCCGGCCTGCAGGCCGAAATATCGGGGCGGCCAAAGCACCTCTACAGTATCTGGGGCAAGATGCAGCGCAAGGGCATCGAGTTGTCCGAAGTCTATGATGTACGCGCGCTGCGGGTGCTGGTCGGGAGCGTGGCGGATTGCTATGCGACGCTCGGCGTGACGCACGGCCTGTGGCGCAACCTGCCGGGCGAGTTCGACGACTATATCGCCAACCCCAAGGCCAATGGGTACCGCTCGCTGCATACCGCGGTGATCGGCGACGGCGGCAAGGTGCTGGAAGTGCAGATACGCACGCCGACGATGCACCAGGAGGCGGAATTCGGCATCTGCGCGCATTGGCAGTACAAGAGTCCCGAGACCGGGGCGCAGCCGGGCGACGGCTACGACGAGAAGATTGGCTGGCTGCGCCAGGTGCTTGGCTGGGGCGAGGAGCTGGATGCCGGTGAATTGCTTTCCGAGCATCTGCGGCGCGAAGTCCGGGCGGAGCGCGTCTATGTGCTGACCCCGGAGGGGCATGTGGTGGATCTGCCACGCGGTGCCACACCGGTGGACTTCGCCTACCACGTGCACACCGGGCTCGGACACCATTGCCGTGGCGCCAAGGTCGACGGGCGCATCGTGAGCCTTGCCCATGCGCTGCAAACCGGGGAGCGCGTCGAGATCATCCGTGGCAAGAGCCCGGCACCGAATCGGGACTGGCTGCGCCAGGGCAATGATTTCGTGCACACCGCGCGCGCGCGCAGCAAGATCCGCCATTGGTTCCGGCACGAGAACCGCGAGCAGCTGATCGCCGCCGGCCGGGTTGTGCTCGAGCGCGAGCTGCGGCGCATGTCGCTCGCGCCACCGCCGGTGGCGAAGCTTGCGGCCGATCTCGGCTTCCCGGTCGTCGATGACATGCACGCGGCGCTCGGTGCGGGCGATATCGGCAATGCGCAGCTGCTGTCGGCGCTGGCACCCGCGAGTGATTTGCCGGCACCCGCAACCGTGGCGCGCGCAGCGCGGCGCAAGCCATCGGCGGGAATGGTCGCCGTTGCCGGGATCGGCAATGTACTGACCCATTTCGCCCGCTGTTGCAAACCGCTGCCGGGCGATCCGATAGCCGGCTACGTGACCGCGGGACATGGCGTGAGCGTGCACCGGCGCGAATGCGCCAAGCTGTTGTCGCTGGCCGGAGCCAATCCGGCGCGCATGATCGAGGTCAATTGGCAGCGGGAACAGCCGCGCAGTCACGCCGTGGACCTGGTGGTACGTGCCCACGACCGCCCCGGTCTGCTCAAGGATATCGTCACGCTGCTTGGCAACGAACGCGTCAACGTGCTCGATCTCGGCACCGTGGTCGATCGTGTACGCTACATCGCTACCGTGCGCCTGACGGTTGAAGTGGCTTCGCTGGAGGCGCTCGGGCGCATCCTGGAAAAGCTGGCGCGTCTGAGCGGGGTGTTTGCGGCGCGCCGCCATACGGAATGAGGCGAGGGAGAATCATGAACCGGTACGCAATGGCGGAATTGCGCGAACTGATGCGGCGATTGCGCGATCCGGAGACGGGCTGCCCCTGGGACCTGCGCCAGGATCGGCAAAGCCTGCTCCCGCACACGCTCGAGGAGGTCTACGAACTGGCCGATGCGCTGGAACGGGGCGACAGCACGCAGGTTTGCGACGAGCTCGGCGACTACCTGTTCCAGGCGGTGTTCCAGGCCCAGATCGCCGCCGAGCGCGGCGAATTCGATTTCGACGATGTGACGCACGGCATCGTCGCGAAACTGCTGCGCCGGCACCCGCACGTGTTTCCCGACGGCACGCTCGGGAGCCGGCGCCCGCCCGGCCCGGCGCCTGACACCCGCGCCATCCGCGAGCGCTGGGAGAGCATCAAGGAGGGCGACCGGCGCGAGCGCAAGCTCGATGGCCTGCTCGATGATGTGCCGGCGGCGTTGCCGGCACTGCAGCGGGCCGGGAAACTGCAGCGCCGTGCCGCGCGCGGCGGTTTCGACTGGCCCGACAGCGCCGGTGTGATCAGAAAACTCGAGGAGGAACTCGGCGAGTTGCGCGCGGCGATGGAGCATGGCGCGGCGGCCGAGCGCGAAGAGGAACTCGGCGACCTGCTGTTCTGTTGCGTCAACCTCGCGCGCCATCTCGGGCTCGATGCGGAGATCGCCCTGCGCGGGGCGAACAACAAGTTCGAGCGGCGCTTTCGCGCCATCGAAAGCGCGCTCGCGGAGCATGGCCAGCGCGTCGGGGATTGCGATGCGCAGACGCTCGACAGGCTGTGGGAAGAGGCAAAGACGCGCTGTCGCCAGGGCTGAGACCGGCGCCTCCGAGCTTGTTATCGGGCAGGCTCCTGTGTAATGTTCGCGCAGTTTCGGCTGTTGCCACACACCAGATCGCGCCCGCGCAGCGCGTGATCCTGTCGGGAGACTATGCATGCGCGTGATTCTTTTGGGCGCTCCGGGCGCCGGTAAAGGGACCCAGGCACAATTCATCATGAAGCATTACGGGGTGCCGCAGGTTTCGACCGGCGACATGCTGCGGGCGGCGGTCAAGGAAGGCAGCGCGCTGGGTGCGCAGGTGAAGGAAATCATGGCCAGCGGTCAGCTGGTTTCCGACGACATCATCATTGCGCTGGTCAAGGATCGCATCCAGCGCGAGGATTGCCGCAACGGCTTCCTGTTCGACGGCTTTCCGCGCACCATTCCCCAGGCCGAGGCGCTGAAGCGCGCCGCCGTGAAGATCGATCACGTGGTAGAGATCGACGTACCTGACGCGGTCATCATCGGGCGCCTCACCGGGCGTCGCGTGCACCCGGCATCGGGGCGCGTATACCACCTCGAGCACAATCCGCCGCGGCAGGCGGGGCGTGATGACGTCAGCGGCGAGGAACTGGTGCAGCGCGAGGACGATCGCGAGGAAACCGTCCGTGAACGGATCGCCGTCTATCACGACCAGACCGCGCGGCTGGTCGGCTATTACCGCTCGGAGCAGGCCAACGGTACCGCGTATCACCGGATCGAGGGTGTGGGCAGCGTCGAGGAGATCCGCGCACGGATACTGGCCGCGCTTGGCGACTGATGCGCGCGATGCCATGGCCGATCCCGACTGGCAGCCGCCGAGCGCGGTCATCCTGGTCAATCTCGGCACGCCACGCGCAGCCACGCCACGGGCGGTAGCGCGCTTTCTCGCCGAATTTCTCTCCGACCGGCGCGTCGTGGAATTACCGCGGCTGTTGTGGCAGCCGATTCTTCGCGGTATCGTCATTCCGCTGCGCGCACGTCGCGTCGCCCACGCCTACCAATCGATCTGGGAGCAGGATTCGCCGTTGCGGGCGATCAGCGAACGCCAGCGCGAGGGTCTGCAACGCCTGCTGAGTGCCGAGTTCGGGTCGCGCGCTCCGTGGGTACGTCTCGCGATGAGCTACCAGGGTCCGCGCATCGATGAGGTGGTGCGCGAGTGCCTGCGGCGTGGCGTCGAGCGCATCTGCGTGCTGCCCCTCTACCCGCAGTATTCAGCCACGACTACCGCGGCGGTGTTCGATCAGCTGTGTCATTTCATGATCGGGGAGCGCCTGCTGCCCCATCTGCATCTGGTGCGTGACTATCACGACAGTCCCGCGTATATCGGCGCGCTGGCCGCCAGTGTGCGTGATCACTGGCAGATGCACGGTCGCGCACAACGCCTGCTGATGTCGTTTCACGGTATTCCCGAGGCAAATGTTCGCAAGGGCGATCCCTATGCACGGCAGTGCGAGCGCACTGCCGCGTTGCTGGCAGCTGCGCTCGGGCTGGCGCCGGATGCCTGGTCGCTCGCCTACCAGTCACGCTTCGGACGCGCGCGCTGGTTGCAGCCGTATACGAGCGAAACGCTGGCGGCACTCGCGCGCGACGGCACGCACTCGGTCGATGTGATCTGTCCGGCGTTCGCGGCCGATTGTCTCGAGACGCTGGAGGAAATGGCGGTGGAGAACCGCGCGGTTTTCATCGGCAACGGCGGAACACAGTACCGCTTCATCGCCTGCCTCAACGATCGCGACGATCATCTGCGCATGCTGCGACAACTGATCGATCACAGCGGATGTATCGTCGACGCACCATGATATCGCTGCTCCAGATCAATTAATTTTTGCGTGTATCCGCGCTTCATGTTGAAGCGGCATAGGCGAAGTGCTATTTTGCATGCGGGTTTGCAGTACGTTGATGTTGACCACCACGATCTCGATCCCGATTAACAAAGGAGACTAATGATGGCAATTGCCAGGAAAGCAGCGGCGAAAAAGCCGGCAGCGAAGAAAGCCGCGGTGAAAAAAGTCGCCGCGAAAAAACCGGCGGCAAAAAAGGCGCGCGCCGTGAAGAAAAAACCACGCCTGACGATTGGCGAGCGGATCATGAAGCTCGAGCAGGATGCCGAGAAGCAGCTCAAGCAGATGGCCAATGCACTCGAGAAGCGTGCCAAGGCGGATCTGCGCAAGGCGATCGCCCGGTTCGAGGACAAGTGGCTGAAGGAGCGCAAGAAAGCCAACTCCAAGCGTCTCGTGGCAGTGAAGAAGCGTCACGTCACGAAACTGAAAGCGGTCAAGAAGAAGGCTACCGCCAAGCGCAAGCCTGCGGCGCGCCGGGCACGCAAGACGGCTGCGGCACCTGCTGCGTCATCCTGATCAACTCACCCGGTTCGCTCCGGGTCAAGGCCCGCCATCCCGCTCATCCGGGATGGCGGGCCTTTCGCTTTCAGGGCACGATGTTGTCCTGCACTACCTTCCCGCAATGATCGTGTAATCCATGCCGCGCATTCTTGCCATGGAAACCTCGGGTACGCTGTGTTCGGTCGCGATCGGCGATGGCAGCTTCGTCGAGGAGTCGAACCTCGTGCGCCCGCGCGAACACCATGCGTTGATCCTGCCGATGGTGGCGCAACTGCTGGCGCGCTGCGGCTGGTCGCTGCGCGAACTCGATGCCATCGCGTTCGGGCGCGGACCGGGTTCGTTTACCGGGCTGCGCATTGCCGCGAGCACCGTGCAGGGACTCGCATTCGGCAGCGAGCTCCCGGTCATCCCGGTTTCCTCTCTCGATGCGCTGGCCACCGGTGCGCATGAAGCACTTGCGCAAACTCCGGCGATGGAAACGATCGTGGCGGCGGTCGATGCGCACATGGGCGAACTGTACGCGGCGGTTTACGATCGCGGTCCGCGCGGCGTTTGTGCGCGAGTGAAGGAAGGCGTGTGGCGCGTCGCGGCATTCGATGTGCTGGGCGGCTGCGATCCGCGCACGACGGCGCTGGCCGGAGATGCATGGAGTATCTATCCGCAACTGCTGGCGGCGGATGCGCCTGTGGTGGTCGATGCGGCGGCCCATGCACGCCACGTGCTGCGCCTGGCGGCGGATATCGACCCACGAGACTGGCTCGATCCGGCGCAGGCGGAGCCGGTTTACCTGCGCGGCGTGTCGGTATGGAAGAAGAGCGCCGAGCAGCCGCGACGCTGAAGTCGCGGGGCATCGGTGGCGGGCTGATTTTCGGCGCCGCTGCTTTGGTATACTGCACCCCGTCCCGGGCGTGACAGGCGTACAGGCAGACCCACGATGAAGATTCCCTCCGGCGTAGCCGGTACCGATGCGCTACTTGCGCGCCGCGGTTTCGCGCAATCGCGGAGCCGCGATACGCGCATCGAGGACGCGCAGTACGAGGCGGTTCCGGTGCGTTCGGGCGCCGCTCCGCGCAGCGCGCGCCTGCAGGCGACGGCGGTGATCGAAGCCCTGCAGGGGCCGGGCAGTTCGGCGGTGGGCACCTACCTCTACGTGCAGCGCAACAGCGCTGTCGATGCACTCGATAACGGGATTGCCGGCATCGATGTCTATGTCTGATCGGCGCGCGTTGCGCGAGCGCCGATCCGCCCTCCCGTTTTTCCCCGCAGGATGAAGCACATGACACGCGTGGCGTTTATCGGCCTGGGAGTCATGGGATACCCGATGGCCGGTCACCTGGCGCGCGCCGGTTACCAGGTCGTGGTGTTCAATCGCGACCCCGCCAAGTCACGGCGCTGGGTCGCCGAATACGGTGGCGAAGCGAGCACGGCTGCGGCGCGGGCCACGCCCGGTGCGCACGCGGTGTTCTGCTGTCTCGGCAATGACCAGAGCGTGCGCGAGGTGGTGCTCGGAGAAAACGGCCTGCTCGCCGCGATGGAGCCCGGCGCGGTGCTGGTCGATCACACCACGGCCTCCGCGGGTCTCGCCCGCGAGCTCGAGCGCGCGGCTGCGCAGTACTCGATCGGCTTTGTCGATGCGCCGGTATCCGGTGGCGAGGCCGGTGCACGCAAAGGCATCCTCACGGTGATGGCCGGAGGCAGTGCGGAAAATTTTGCCAGGATCGAGCCGATGCTCGGTGCCTATGCGCGCCGCGCGCGCCTGATCGGCGCGGCGGGTGCCGGGCAGCTCGCCAAGATGGTCAACCAGATCTGCATCGCGGGCGTGGTGCAAGGGCTTGCGGAAGGTCTGCACTTCGGGCGCGCCGCCGGTCTCGACATGCAGGCCGTGATCGAGGTGATTTCCGCGGGTGCCGCGCAGTCCTGGCAGATGGAGAATCGCCACCACACGATGCTGGCCGGCGAGTACCGTCACGGCTTCGCGGTCGACTGGATGCGCAAGGACCTGGGGATGGTGCTCGAGGAAGCGCGCAACAACGGGGCCAGCCTGCCGTTGACGGCGCTGGTGGATCAGTTTTATGCCGAGGTTCAGGCGCTGGGTGGCGGGCGCTGGGATACCTCGAGCCTGCTGGCGCGACTGGAGTGCACCGCAGCGGATGGCAGGGAGAGCAAGTGATGAACATGACCCAGGAACAATTCGGCGCCGGCCTGCTGGCCTTTCTGCGCCGCTCGCCGACGCCCTACCACGCCGCGGGCAACCTCGCTCTGCTGCTGGAGGCGCGCGGATTCCGCGAACTGCGCGAAGCCGATGCCTGGCATATCGAGAGTGGCGGTCGCTATTTCGTGCGGCGCAACGGTTCCTCGCTGATTGCGTTCGTGCGCGGACGTGGCGCGCCGGAAGAGGCCGGTCTGCGCCTGGTCGGCGCGCACACGGACAGCCCCTGTCTGAAGCTGAAACCGCAACCGGAATTGCGCCGTCACGGATTCCTGCAGCTCGCGGTCGAGGTCTATGGCGGCGCGTTGCTCAACCCCTGGTTCGATCGCGACCTGTCGATCGCGGGCCGTGTCAGTTTCGCAACCGCGTCGGGCGTTTCCCATACGCTGATCGATTTCCGCGATCCGGTGGCGATAATTCCCAACCTGGCGATACACCTCGATCGCGAGGCCAATGGCGGGCGCGCGGTCAACGCCCAGAACCACCTGCCCGCGCTGTTGGCGCTCGATGGCAGCGAGCCGCGCGACTTTCCCGTGATACTGCGTGACCGGCTGCTGGCCGAACACCCCGCTTGCGGGGCCGAGCGGGTGCTCGATTTCGAACTTTCCCTTTACGATACGCAGCCGCCGGCGCTGGTCGGACTGCATCGCGAATTCATTGCCGGTGCGCGGCTCGACAACCTGCTGAGCTGCTATGCCGGTGCGATTGCGCTCGGCGAGAGCGATGGCGATTCGAGCGCGGTGCTGGTGTGCAGCGATCACGAGGAGGTGGGCAGCACCTCCGCGATCGGTGCGCGTGGTCCGATGCTGAGTTCCCTGCTGGCGCGGATGCTGCCCGATCGCGAGGCGCGCGAGCGCGCCATCGCCGGTTCGATGCTGGTTTCGGCCGACAATGCCCATGGCATCCATCCCAATTTCGCCGACAAGCACGATGCCAATCACGGGCCGCTGCTGAATGCGGGGCCGGTGATAAAGGTCAACACCAGCCAGCGCTACGCGACCAGCAGCGAGACGGCGGCGTTGTTCCGCTGGCTGTGCGAGGCGGAAGGCGTACCGGTGCAGAGTTTCTCGGTACGCAGCGACATGGGTTGCGGCAGCACCATCGGCCCGTTGATCGCGGCCAACACCGGGGTGCGCACCATCGATGTAGGCGTGCCGACGTTTGCCATGCATTCGCCGCGCGAACTGGCAGGCTGCAACGATCTGTACGGCCTGGCGCGGGTGTTGACGCGCTTTTACGGGACCAGCCGGCTGACCTAAAAGGGGACAGATTTATTTTTTCGAGCGGCCCGACGCAAGGCGCTTGCTGCTCTGTTCAATTGTCTTTGCCCCGACGCAAGGCACTTGCTGCTCCGCTCACTGGACTGGCGGCCCTCCGGGCTGCCCTCTCTCCGCCCGGAGCCTGCTGCGCAGTCTCCGGTCCTCCCTCGGCGCTGGTCCTTTATGTTCGCTACGCAGCAAGCGCCTTGCGTCTCGATGTGGTGTGCTCCGGTTGCGCGATCTGCGCAGCAAGCACCTTGCGTCTCGATGCGGTGCGATCGGGTCAGGTGAGGTGGGCAGCAAGCGCCTTGCGTCTCGTGGCGGGCGCGGTTTCGGGGGTGAGTGCGTATTCCTTCTTCCCGGCGCGCGTCTTGAGACGGTGCCTCATCGTCTCCACGCGCGCGGTATCCGCAACCAGCGGTGCCGGCTCGCCGAATCAGGTCTTCCAGGTCTCATGATGAGTTTCTTTGCCCACGGTGATCAGCGGTTCGATCTTCGACGTGCAACACGCATCGACGGTGTCTTCTCTGTAGTAGCCCGTATCGGTCAGCAGCGCATCGGGTGAATTCAATCCAGAGCGCCGGCGGGCTACGACGCGGCGCTGGCGCGAGCGGCGGTCGCGACGAGCTCGCCGTATTCCTTCGTGCGCGTGGTGGTGATCCGGCTGTTGGGGCCGCAAAGGAGGAGCGCGGCGAGGGGATAGCCGTCGATGGCGAGGATCGGAGCGGCGACCACGCGGGCGCCCTCGACGGTCTCGCCGTCGTTCGTGGTCCACCCGCACCGACGCACGGCCGCCAGATTCGGATCGGTGTCGAGACCGGGATGAGCTTGGCGGAGCGCGGCGAGCTCTTCGGGCGGAAGGTGCGCGGCGATCGCGCGCAGGGCGGTGCCGCGCGCGAGCGGGGTATCGGATCCGACGGGTGCGCTGACGCGCAGCGCATGTCCGCTCTCGACCACCTCTTGCACGACCACCTGCGCGTGGTCGAGCGCGACGAGCAGCACGGTTTCGCCGGTTCGATCCCGCAGCGCTTCCATGCGCGGGCGCATCGCCGCCGTGAAGGCGACGACCGCCGCACGACGCGCGAAGCGCCCGAGCATGGTCGAGATCTGCCAGCGACCGTCGCTCGTCTTGTCGAGCCATCCGGCCCGGTGCAGCGTAACGGCGAGACGATGGGCCGCGCTCTTGTCGATCCCGGTGATGCGGGCGAGTTCGCTCACCCCCAAGGGATGGCGCCGGGCGAGGGCTTCGACGAGCGCACACGCATTGCGGACGGATTGGATCTCCTTGACGGACGACATAAGCCCTCGCTACAATTTTAGTGAAACACAGTCATGTTGCATAGTAACACAATTAACCAGAGAGCGGAAGTATGACAATCAGCATGACAATGGATGTTCCCACATCCGGTGCGCCGCGAGTCGAGGCGTGTTTTCCGTAGCCGCTGAGCCAGATCGGTGAGGATTTCACCGTGGAGCGAGTGCTCCTGCCACGGACAGGACAGCATCATCGAGCGTACGGAGCACTGCTGCTGGTAAGGGCGGATTACTCGGAGGAGAAAGAAAATGTCGACAGATTCCATTGGTTCTGCTTTGCCGTGGGTCGAGGCGATCACGCGGGCCTTTGAGCCCTACTCGTTCGCGGAGTTTCATCGCACCCGATTGCCCGCGCTCATCGCCCGCAACGGGCATCTCGTGCGAACCGATCTCCGCGGTGCATCCTCGCTCGCGTTCCGCTCGGACGACGCCACGACCTTTAGCTGGATCGCGTCGGACGACGGTGTGCGAGTCGTCGAAGGGGATGCTGGCGCGGCCACGGTGGTGGCCCTCTCCGAGCGCACCTTCTCGGAGTTCATCCATGAACTGCTGACGGCCTCGGGTGCGGTGATGACCGGCCGGGCAACGCTGGTCCGCGGCGAGCTCTGCGGATGGAAGCGTTGGGAGCCGGCGATCCAGTCGCTCTGCTCCGGGCGCGAGATCTACACCGCCGAGGTGCGGCACACGTTGCTGGATCGATCCGGCAAGCCGCTCGAGCTGCGCCGCAGCTTCTCCGTGGCGGACGACATTGAGGAGATGCGCCATTTCCTCGAGACCGCGGTCTACCTGCACCTCAAGGCAGTCTTCGGTCGGGCGGAGGTCGAGCGCCATGGTGCCGAGGTCGAGAGCGCCAGGGCTGCAACCACGCCCGGCGACCCCTTCTCGTGGTGGTCCGTCAACAGCGCAGGTCGCGAGGTGGTGACGCGCATCAATTATCTCGGTCGACATTCAGCCGCGCTGCGGGCGCTGTGCGACGACTCTCGCCTGTTGCGCTTCGCTCGACTGGCTCACCCCGGCATGCGCGTATGCGACGACCGCCTCGACGGTCCGATGGTGTTCATCAAGAACGCAAACGTGGTGAAGGGTCAGGGCGATCTGGGTTGGCACGTCGACGATGGCCTCGGCGGGCATCCCGTCATGTGTCCGCTCATCCAGGCGGGAATCCAGCTCGACCACGCCAATGCCGCGAACGGCCAGGTCCTCGTGCTCGCCGGTTCGCATCGCTACACGAAGCACTGGATCGGATGGGGCGAGGAGGGAGACATGCCCGTCGTGGCGCTCGACACCGAGCCCGGTGACTTGACGCTCCACTACGGCGACACGATGCACACCACGCCTCCGCCCACCTCGGCCGATGCCGGTCGCCGGGCGCTGTACTACAAGTTTGCGACACCGAAGACCTTCGATTGGATACCCGCGGGTTGTCACTACAACGATGCGCTGTTCCGTGCCGACGCGGAGGGACGGGTCGTGAGCCGTGCCGCCACCTAAAAGGGGACAGATTTATTTTTTCGAGCGGCCAGACCCAAAACGCTTGCTACTCCCATTAACGGATTGACGGCCCGACGCAAGGCGCTTGCTGCTCCGCTCACGGGACTGGCGGCCCTCCGGGCTGCCCTCTCTCCGCCCGGAGCCTGCTGCGCAGTCTCCGGTCCTCGCTCGGCGCTGGTCCTTTATGTTCGCTACGCAGCAAGCGCCTTGCGTCTCGATGCGGTGCGATCGGATCTGGTGAACTGCGCAGCAAGCGCCTTGCGTCTCGCGGCTGTTGCCGGGTTCAGGATGAAGAAAGCAAAACGCGAAGGGGTCAGCGCCCGCTGAACACGGGCGGGCGGCGGGCGAAGAACGCGGCGACGCCCTCGAGTCCGTCGGCGGAAATTGCCGCCTCGGCGATCGCCATCGACTCTTGCTCCATCTGGGTCTCGAGCGGGCATTCGAACGTTCCCGCAAGCAATTTCTTTACCGCGGCGTAGGCGCCCGTGGGTCCGGCCGCGATCTGGCGCGCGAGATCGCCGGCCGCGGCGGCGAGTGCTTCGTCATCGACCACGCGCGTCACGATGCCCCAGTCGAGCGCTTCGTCGGCACTCAGCCGGCGATTGGTCAGCATCAGCTCCTGGGCGCGGCGCAATCCAACGATGCGCGGCAGAAAAAAGCTGCTGCTGCCATCGGGCACCAGTCCGGCGCCGGTGTAGGCCATCGTGAACCTGGCGGAACGCGCGGCGAGCACGAGGTCGGCGCAACAGGCGATGCTGAAGCCGGCGCCTGCCGCCGCTCCCTGCACCGCGACGATCAGCGGCGCGCGCATGCGGGCGAAGTTCGCGATCGCGGCGTGCAGGTAGGTCGTCAGCTCCTTCACGTAAGCCTGCAATCGTGCCTGGTGGGTCACGAAACTCTTGAGGTCGCCGCCGGCGCAGAACATGCGGCCGCTGGCGTCGAGCAGTACCGCGCGCACGTCGGGATCGGCGCGGCATTCGATCGCTACCTGCAGCAGCTCCTGCGCCAGCGTCAGGTCGAGGCCGTTGGCGGCGTCGGGGCGGTTGAGCGTGATATGCGCAACACCCTGGTCGCGGCTGAATTCGAGCGTGGTAAAGGACGGCATCGTGGCGGGTCTCCGGTGTGGGTATGCGGATCGCGGCAGAAAGCTTAGAGAGCCCGTCCGGCGCGGTCAACGCGGGTCGTGTGGTCATTGCCCGACCCGCACTTTATGATACGCGCCTTTCCTCGGGATCACGGAGCACATGAGTCAGCAGCGCGTACTCACCGGCATCACCACCAGCGGAACGCCGCATCTTGGCAACCATGTCGGCGCCATACGTCCCGCCATCGAGGCCAGCGCGCGCCCGAACGTGCTGTCGTTCTATTTCCTCGCCGATTTCCACAGCCTGATCAAGACCCAGGATCCGGAACAGGTGCATCGGTCGACACGCGAAATCGCCGCCGCCTGGCTCGCTCTCGGACTCGATCCCGAGCGCGTGGTGTTCTATCGTCAATCCGATGTGCCCGAGATTGCCGAACTCACCTGGATTCTCAGCTGCATGACCGCCAAGGGGCTGATGAACCGCGCGCATGCCTACAAGGCCGCGGTGCAGGCCAACCAGGAGGCGGGTGAGGATCCCGATTTCGGCATCACCATGGGCCTCTACGGTTACCCGGTGCTGATGGCCGCCGATATTCTGCTGTTCGATACCAACCAGGTTCCGGTGGGGCGCGACCAGGTCCAGCATGTCGAGATGGCGCGCGATATCGGGCAGCGTTTCAACCACCACTACGGCGAGATTTTCGTGCTGCCGAATGCGGTGGTCGATGACAACGTGGCGGTGCTGCAGGGGCTCGACGGCCGCAAGATGAGCAAGAGCTACGGCAATATCATTCCGTTGTTCCTGCCCGAAAAGCAGTTGCAGAAACAGATCAATCGCATCAAGACCAACCTGCAGGAGCCCGGCGAGCCGAAAAACCCCGACGAGTCCGCGGTGTTCCAGATCTGGCAGGCATTCGCACATCCCGAGCAGACTCTCGAGATGCGTACGGAGTTCGCCAATGGCATCGGCTGGGGTGAAGCCAAGCGGCGTCTGTTCGAGTTGCTGAACGCCCAGCTCGCCGCGCCGCGCGAGCGCTACAACGAATTGATGGCCTCACCCTCGCGCATGGAGAGGCTGCTGATCGAGGGGGGTGAGCGGGCGCGTTCCTACAGCCGTCCCAAGCTGGTCGAAGTCCGCAAGGCGATCGGTCTGCGGGCACTCGATACCTGAGTGGCGGGAAGCTTGTCCTATACTTCATCCGTTCGGGACAAAATGCCGGCACCCGCGGAGCCGGGAAGGGGAGCGTGATGTCGACGTGGATATTGATTGGCCTCACGGTGGTCGTGATCGTGATCATCGTGCTGGTACGCCACTCACGCGGCAAGGGCCGCAGCAAGCATCTGACTCGCAGGCTGGCTCAGCGGCGCGAGACCTTGTCTGCCGCGAAGCGCGCCAAGGCGCCCTCGGAGGGCCCCGACCTGTTTCGTGGCGCGATGCTGTTCCCGCAGAAGGAAGCCTGCGAGGCGATCGCCAAGCTGCGCGGACATACCTACGCCGATGCGCGTATTCCGAAAATCCCGGTGCCCGGTTGCGATCGCGAGAGTTGTGATTGCCAGTTGCATCCCGTGACTGGAAGGCGCCGCGGGCCGCGCCGCGTGACCACGGACCGGCGCGACGATGTGCGCTTCAAGGATGACCGGCGCAAGGGCGATGACCGTCGCGAGGGCGCGGATGCCTGGAACCAGCGCATCGATTGAATTCATGAACAGCAACAGACCTGCTCCCGCGAACCCGAAATTTTTCCATGGCTGGTGGTTGGTAGGCGTCGGCTTCCTGCTGCAGGGCGTGGTGGTCGGGATAGTCAGTTATTCCTATGGGATCGTACTCACACCGATTGCGGGAGAATTCTCGGCCAGTCGATTCGAAATGATGCTCGGTGTCACCGCCTGCACCCTGGTCGCAGGGGTATCGTCGCCGTTTTTCGGCGTGGCAATGGATCGTTATCCGCTGCGTCGTATTGCCAGCGTGGGTGTGCTGTTGCTGGGTAGCGGCCTGCTGCTGCTGTCGGTGGTACAGACGCTGTGGCAGGTCACGCTCGTCTATGCGTTGTTCATGGGTCCGGCCATGGTACTGATGGGCACCTTGCTGGTTGGGGTGCTGCTGGCGCGCTGGTTCAGTCGTCGTCGCGGTACCGCGATGGGCGTGGCGGCACTCGGCACATCGATGTGTGGTCTGGTGCTGCCGCCGCTGCTGCAGTACGGCATCGAGATGGTGGGCTGGCGCACCATGCTGCAACTGCTCGGCAGCGGAGTCCTCGGGGTGCTGTTGCCCATGGCCTGGCTGTTCGTGACGGACCATCCGCATTTGCGCGGATTGGCGCCCGATGGCGCGACCGGGACATTGCCGTCACCACCAACCGGCGCGGTCTCGAGCAGTTCGAGCACCCGGGAAATTTTCGCACAGCGCAATTTCTGGATGATTGCGGCAGTCTGCGGCGTGCTGTTCTCGGTCTACGCCAGCCTGCTCAGCAACCTGGTGCCATTTGCCACCGGCCTTGGCTTCGGCGGTGAGCAGGCCGCGTTGCTGATTTCGATCATCGCGATGTTCGGCATGCTCGGCAAGCTGCTGTTCGGCGTGATCGCCGATCGCATCGAACTGCGGCTCGGGCTGGGGGCCGCGATCGTGCTCCTGCTGCTCGGCCTGGCGATCTACGGCGTGGGCAATAGCTACCTGCACCTGCTTGTCGCCAGTGTCTTTGTGGGCATTGCCGCAGGCGGCATGCTGCCGGTATGGGGCTCGCTGATGGCGGTACTTTTCGGCACCGCGAATTATGGTCGTGCGATGGGCCTGATGAGTCCGGTGATGATGCCGCTCGTCGTGTTCGGCTCGCCCTTTGCCGGTTGGATCTTCGACGTGACGGGTGACTACACGCTGGCGTTCACCGTGTTCGGCGTCGCGCTGCTCGTCGCGCTGCTGGCGCTGGCGCAATTGCGCTTGCCGGGCGCCACGGGCCGATGATCGGTATTGCGGGAACAGACACGATGAACGCAGCGAACATGGGGCAGGATTATGTTCTGCACCCGGACAACAAGAACCTCGGGCACCTGCCCGGCTCTTACGGGCTGCCCTATCTTGGGCACATGATCCCGCTGCTCAAAGATCCATTTACGGTGGTCGATGGCCATTTCCAGCGCTATGGACCGGTCTCGCGTACCCGGCTCACGGGCCAGAACATGGTGTGGGCGATCGGGCCCGACTACAACCGCGAACTGGTGATGGACCCGCAGCAGATCTATTCCGCGCGCATGGGTTACGACGCACCGCTCGGCGATTTTTTTGCCGGCGGCCTGCTGGTGCGTGATTTCGCGGATCACAAGTTCCACCGCCGCATCATGCAGACCGCGTTCAAGACCAGCTCGATGAAGCACTATATCCACAGTGTCAACGAACTGGCCGAGGGCGCGATCCGCGGCTGGCACCGGGACGCGGATTTTCATTTCTATCCGCATATCAAGACACTGTTGCTCGAGATCGGGGCGCGGGTGTTCGTCGGTGTCGGTCTCGACGGTGATATCGAACGGCTCAACCAGGCATTTCTCGACATGATGGCCGGAACGCTGGCGATCGTGCGCAAGGACTGGCCGGGGCTGCGCTACCGCAAGGGCATGAACGGGCGGCGCTATCTGGAGCAGGCGTTCGAGGCGCTGGTGCCGGTCAAGCGTCTCGATGACGGCCTCGACATGATGAGCCACTTCAGCAAGGAGCGCACCGAGGACGGCGAGTTCTACCCCGACAAGGTGGTGGCCGATCACCTGATCTTCCTGTTGCTGGCGGCGCATGACACCACCACCAGCGCGCTGACCATGGCCAGCTACTATCTCGCGCGTCATCCGCAATGGCAGGAGCGCTTGCGCGCCGAGGTCGATGCGCTGGATCGCAACCTCGGCTACGAGGATGTGGGGGCCAATGTGCCGTTGCTGGAGCAGGCATTCCACGAGATCCTGCGCCTGCACCCGCCGGTGCCGCAGATGATGCGCCGCACCATTCGCGCGACCGAGCTCGGGGGCTACCCGATTGTGGCGCACACGATGGTGGCGATTTCGCCAATTTACTGCCATCGTATGGCAGAGTACTGGAAGGAGCCGCACACCTTTGACCCCGATCGCTTCGGTCCCGAACGCGAGGAACACAAGCAGCACCCGTACCTGTGGGTGCCCTTCGGCGGTGGTGCCCACAAGTGCATCGGGCTGCATTTCGCCGATATGCTGTTCAAGTGTGTGATGAGCCAGATGCTGCGCAACTACAGCTTCCGTCTCCCCGATGCCTACCCGGAGCCACCCTCGATCATGCACTTCCCGTTTGCCAAGCTGACCGATGATCTGCCGCTGCGGCTGGAGCCGCGCCGCCGTGGCTGAGCGCCTGGTGCCGGCGCTCGCGCTGCTGCTGGCGCTGCTGTGCGGTGGCGGAGCCAATGCACTGGAATCCGGGCAGGCGCTGCCCGGGGTGCGGGTCGAGGAACTCGGCGAGCTCAAGCTCCACGACGAGCAGCTGAGCTACGCCGCCTGGGACAGCCGCGCGCTGCTCGGCAAGCTGAACGTGATCCAGTACCTGGCGGCGCGGCTCTCCTCCAAATCGCTCAACAAGCCGTTTACCGACCAGCTCGAGGCGGCCGGCCTGCCGCTCGATCGCTACCACGTGACGACCATCGTGAATCTCGATGACGCCTTGTTCGGTACCCGCGGATTCGTGCAGTCGGAACTCGAATCGAACAAGAAGCGCTACTACCTGTCGAGCATCGTTGCCGATGCCCGTGGCCTCGGTCTGCGGACCTGGCAGCTGGCGCCAGAATCCAGCGCCATCATCATCGTGGACGCGGACGGGCGGGTGGTATTTTTCCGTGATGGAGCGCTGTCGGCGGACGAAATCGCCGCGGCACTGCAACTGTTGCGTGACGGCACCGCGGAGCTTGCCGCGCGCTGATTCCCTTTCACCAACGCGCACGGGGTATTACATGGGCGTTTCCTCTTCGCTGTCTCTTCCCGCCGGCAAGATGCGCCGCTTCATGCATCGCATCCGGGTACCGGCCGATATCGACTCCGTGACCGGGATCGACAGCGCCAGCGAATGCGATCCGCTCGAGGCCGGGATCGGCCATGCGCAGGCCGAATCGATCTGGCAGGCAGTACAGGCGTTGTACCGCACCGGCTACTATCCTGCGGTGATGTTCTGCCTGCGCCGGCAGGGGCGCATCGTGTTCAACCGTTCGCTCGGTCACGTGCGGGGCAATGCGCCGCTGGACGAACCGGATGCGCCCAAGGTGCTCGCCACGCCGTCCACCCCGAGCTGCCTGTTCTCGGCCTCGAAAGCCATCACCGCGATGGTGATGCACCGCATGGAAGAGCATGGCCAGCTCAACCTGCTGAACCCGATCAGCCACTACATCCCCGAGTTCGCCAGGCATGGCAAGGAACGCACCACGATCTATCACCTGCTCTCGCACCGGGCCGGCATTCCCGGTATCGAAGGGGTGACGGACCCGCGCGTGGTGCTCGATCACGAGCAGAGCCTGCGTCTGCTGTGCGAGGCCGAACCATTGCACCTGCTCGGAAGACGCCAGGCCTATCACGCGGTCACCGGTGGCGTGATCCTCGCGGAAATCGTCAAGCGCGTCAGCGGCATGGATATCCGCAAGGCGTGGCGTACCTGGTTCAAGGAGCCGATGGGCCTGAAAGTGCTCGATTACGGCGCCAGCGAGCGGGTGCGCGCGCGCATGACCCGGGAGGCGCTGACCGGCATCCAGGGCTGCAGCCTGGTGGATGATTTCGCGCGCGGTGCGCTCGGCGCAACGTTCGGCGAGGTGATGGAACTGGTCGATACCGCGGACTTCTACCGCGCGGTGATTCCCTCCGGCAACATGGTGACCACCGCCGAGGAAGCGAGCAGGTTCTACCAGATGCTGCTCGACGGCGGCCGCTGCAACGGTCGCCAGATCCTGCGAGCCGAAACGATCCAGCGCGCGACGATGGAGGTCGGGCCGCACGTGTTCGATCGCACCATCGGGATACCGCTGCGCTTCAGCCAGGGATTCATGCTCGGTGGCGAACCCTTCGGCCTGTTCGGCAGCCGCTCGCACAACGCCTACGGCCATATCGGACTGGTCAACAACGTGACCTGGGCCGATCCGGAGCGCGCGATCAGCGTGGCGCTGCTGGTCAGTGGCATTCCGCTGCTGGCCGGCAATATCGGGGCGCTGATAAGGCTGATGGCGCGTATCTCCTCGGCCTGCCCGCGCAGCAGCCTGAGCGCATGACGGTACGCAGCGAAATCGAGGGCCGGGTCGCCACGATCACGCCGACCGATATCCGGGCCGGTGCGGCGCGTTTTGCCGGCGGGCGCGGTCACGCCGGTATATGCGGCGATTTCGACCTGCCCTGATTCAGCCGGTCGCGGGGATCACCGCGTCCACGGTGCATTCGAGCGCCCCGTCGGCCAGGCGGGCACGCACCCGCATGCCCTGGCGCACCGCGCCGATACTGCGCAGCAGCGTACCGCTTTCGCTGCTGACAATCGCATAGCCGCGTTGCAGCGTCGCCAGCGGACTCACCGAGTCGAGCAGTTGCGCCAGCGTGCCGAGCTGTTCCTGGCGTGCGCGCAGTTGCTGGCGCATCGCGGTGGCCAGGCGCTTGTCGAGTTGTGCCAGCAGCGCGCGATGTTCGCCGAGCCGCGCCAGCGGCGCCTGCGCGGCCAGCGCGGCGCGGACCCGCTGCAGACGCTGTTCGGCATGGTGCAGGCGATGACGGTGGGCGATACGCAGGCGCGATTCGAGTTCGTCGAGGCGCTGCGCCTGTTCGCGCAGACGCGCACCGGGGTGACGCACCCGCGGCAGCAGCCATTGCAGCTGGCGGCGCCGTGATTCCAGTGCCCGCTGCACCAGTTGTTCGAGTCGGGCGCGCGTGGCGTTGAGCGCGGCGAGCAGCTTCGCGCGATCGGGGCTTACCAGCTCGGCGGCCGCGGAGGGTGTTGGCGCGCGCATATCGGCCACCAGGTCCGCCAGCGTGATATCCGTTTCGTGGCCGACCGCCGCAACCACCGGCAAGGTGCTGGCGTGAATCGCGCGCACCACGACTTCCTCGTTGAATGCCCCCAGATCCTCGAGCGATCCGCCGCCACGCCCGACGATCATCACCTCGAGCGGCGGATCGAGCGTCGCGGCGAGGCGGTTGGCGCGCCCGATCGCGGCAGCGATCTCGGCCGCAGCGCCCGCGCCCTGCACCGGGACCGCGAAAACCGTGATCGCAAGTGGCGGATAACGGCGTTTGAGCACGGTCAGGATATCGTGCAGCGCGGCGCCGCTGGCGGACGTGACCACCGCGAGGTGGGCCGGGAACGGCGGCAGCGGGCGTTTGCGTTCGGCCGCGAACAGCCCCTCGGCGGCGAGCTTGCGCCTGAGCGCCTCGAGCGCACGCTGCAGCGCGCCGAGTCCGGCCGGCTCGAGTTCCTCGACGATCAGCTGGTAGTCGCCACGCGCCGCGTAGAGGCTCACCCCGGCGCGCAGCTGCACATGCTCCCCGTTGCCCGGGCGCAGCTTCGCGCGCAGGTTGCGGTTGCGGAACATCGCGCAGCGCACCTGGGCATGGCTGTCCTTCAGGGTGAAATACCAGTGCCCGGAGCTTGGCGCGGAAAAATTGGAGATCTCGCCTTCGACCCACACCGAGGGGAACGCGGACTCGAGCAATTGCTTGCTCTGCATGTTGATCTCGCCGACGCTGAATACGCATCGCCCGCGTTCGTCCTGCTGCATGTTGCCTGCGCCCGGTGGTTCAGGAGTGGAACATACGTCGCAGGCAGGGAATGTGGAAGGGCTTCCCGGCGTTTTGTTCCTCGGCCAGGTGCTCGGCGAGCGCCCGGAGCACCACCGCGCCGCATCCGCCCGCCGTGGCTGATGAGCAGCGAGGTCCGCTTGTACCGATCATTACCTGCCGGGTAACATCGCGCTGCCCCAACGGAACACAACGTGATCAAACCAGAATCCCCGCGTCTTCATCAACCAGGCCCTTTCGGGCGGTTGCTGCGTTTCTGGCGCACAACCTTTGCAATGAGCCAGGAGGAACTCGCACTCGACACCGGTGTGTCTCCGCGTCATCTCAGTTTTCTCGAGACCGGGCGCTCGCAGCCCGGACGCACCATGGTGCTTAGCCTGGCGCGGGTGTTCGAGCTGGCGCCGCAGGATCTCAACACGCTGCTGGTCGCGGCGGGTTTTGCCGCCGATCCGGACCCGGTCGACCTCGGGCAGCCGGCGTTGCGCTGGCTGCACAAATCCCTCGACCTGCACATGCGCGCACTCGATCCGTGGCCGGCCGCGGTGCACGACCGCTACGGCACCCTCCATCTGGTCAATCGCGGCTGGCTGGCGATGCACCGCGCGCTGGTCTCGGCCGCAGCGCTGCAGCCGCCGGTAAACAGCTATCACCTGCTGTTTGCCGAGAACGGCCTGCGCCCGCACCTGGTGGAGTGGGAGGACGTTGCCTGCCGCCTGCTGATGACCTTGCAGCAGGAGGTGCTGCTGAGCGGTGATGGCGGCGCCGAAGTGCTGCTCGCGCAGTTGCTGGAATATCCCTCGATACCCGAGCACTGGCGCCGGCGTGGGGCCGAGATCGCGCATCAGCACAGCTTCAGGATGCAGGTACGGATGCCGGACGGCAACCCGCGCAGCTATCTCAACACCGTGAACACGGTCGGTGCCACGCCCTATGTGGGCGAACCACGGCTGCTGCTCAGCATGCTCACGCCGGAAGACCTGGTGGCGGATTGCAGTCGCGAGGCGTTGCTCGATGATGCCACGCTGAGCCATCCGCTATTGCATTACTGAGCCGGGAACAGGGTCGCGGCGAGTGCCGGCAACGCTGTTTCCACCCGCAGGATGCGCGGCCCCAGGGTAAATGCGCTGAAACCGGCGCTGCCGAACAGCGTGAGCTCGAAATCCGTGAACCCCCCTTCCGGTCCCACCGCGAGCGCAACCTTCCTGCCGCGCGCGGCGCGTCCCGGTTCGGTGGCCGCGGGGTGTGCCAGCAGGCGCTCGCAGCCCTTGCTCATCGCGGGCAGTTCATCCTCGACGAACGGTCGCAGCCGCGGGTGCAGGCTCACCTCGGGCAACACCGTGTCGCAGGCCTGTTCGAGTCCGGCCACCAGGTACCGGCGCAGCGCCGCGGCCTGCAGCAGCGGGCTTTGCCAATAGCTTTTCTCGACCCGCGCGGCATTGACCAGGCACAGGCGCTTGATGCCGAGTTCGGCGATCGAGCGCAGCACCCGGCGCAGCATCTTCGGGCGCGGCAACGCCAGTACCAGCATCAGCGGCAGCGGTGGGGGCGGCTCGGCGTGGCAGACGAAACGCAGGTACACACCACCCTGGGCCACCCGCTCGACGATCGCCTCGCCGACCAGCCCGTCGCTCATGCCGACCCGCAACCGCCGTCCCGGTTGCGGTGGCCACAGATCCCCGCGCACCGGGTAGCGCGCGGCATCGAGCACCGCGAAATCCTCGGCCAGCAGATCCTCGCGCTCGAGCAGCAGCAGGTTCATCCGCTGGCCGGTACCGCGTGCAGATCGTAGGCATCGGCGGCCGTCACCTGCACCCGCACGAGCTCGCCGCTGGCGAGACCGGCGGCATTGCCGATATGCACCACGCCATCGATTTCCGGCGCATCCGCGGCCGAACGCGCCACCGCGCAGTCGCCCTCGACCCGGTCGACGAGCACCTCGATGGTGCTGCCGATACGCCGTTGCAGGCGCTCGGCGCTGATATCGGCCTGCAATGCCATCAGCCGGTTCCAGCGGTCTTCCTTGAGCTCCTCGGGCACCGGGTCGGGTAACTCGTTGGCCGGCGCGCCGGCCACCGGGGAATATTGGAAGCAGCCGACGCGGTCGAGTTCCGCCTCGTCGAGGAAGTCCAGCAGCTCCTCGAACTCGTCCTCGGTTTCGCCCGGGAAGCCGACGATAAAGGTGCTGCGCAGCGTGAGCTCGGGGCATATGGCGCGCCATTCGCGGATCCGCTCCAGCACGCCATCGGCATTACCGGGGCGCTTCATCAGTTTGAGGATGCGCCGGCTGGCATGCTGGAACGGGATATCGAGGTAGGGCAGGATCCGACCCCCGGCCATCAGTGGTATCAGCTGATCGACGTGGGGGTAGGGATAGACGTAGTGCAGCCGCACCCAGACGCCGAGGCTGCCGAGCGCCTCGCACAGCTCCTGCATGCGGGTGCGCAGCGGGCGGCCCTGCCAGAACCCGGTGCGGTAGTGCAGGTCGACGCCATAGGCGCTGGTGTCCTGCGAGATCACCAGCAACTCGCGCACCCCGGCCTTCACCAGCCGCTCGGCCTCGTCCATCACCTCGCCGATCGGGCGGCTCACCAGGTCGCCGCGCAATTGCGGGATGATGCAGAAGCTGCAGCGGTGGTTGCAGCCCTCGGAAATCTTCAGGTAGGCATAGTGGCGCGGGGTGAGTTTCACGCCCTGCGGCGGCACCAGGTCGAGGAACGGGTCGTGGTCGCGCGGCGGCGGTGGAACATGCTGGTGCACGGCACCGACCACGGCTTCATAGGCTTGCGGTCCGGTCACGCTCAGCACCCGCGGATGGACCCTGCGGATCTCCTCCTCCATCACGCCCATGCAGCCGGTGACGATCACCCGACCGTTCTCGTGCAGTGCCTCGCCGATCGCATCGAGTGATTCCTGCTTGGCGCTGTCGATGAAACCGCAGGTGTTCACCACCACCACGTCGGCTTCCTGGTAGCGCGGCACGATACTGTAGCCGTCGAGCTTGAGCTGGGTCAGAATGCGTTCCGAATCGACCAGCGCCTTGGGGCAACCAAGGCTGACGAAACCGATTTTTGGTTGATTCATTCGAGTGCTCGGAATCAGGGAGACGCGCATTGTACCCAAGCAAACCGTTTGGCGCGCTGTTGTGGCTGTGGGCCGCGGCCGCGCTGGCGACGCCCGCCGCCGGGGATCTCGCGCGGGCCGAGACCGTGCAGGATCGCCTGGTGCAGGCCTGGCCGGCGGGCGAACGCGTTGCCGGCTACAAGAGCGCCTTCACACAGCCGGCCATGCAACAGCGGTTCGGCCTCGCGGCGCCGGCGATGGCGGTGCTGCCGGCCTCCGGCGAGCGCTGCGCCGCGCGGGCCGAACCTTGCGTGGTCGAATTCACGGGCTACCGGCAACCGGTCATCGAGCTGGAGATCGCGTTGCAACTCGTCGCGGACATCGTCGAGGCGCCGGACAGCGTGATGGCGCTGCTGCCGTATATCAGCGCCGTGATGCCGGCCATCGAGCTGCCGGAACTGGCTCTCGATACCCCGGCGCCAGCCACCGGCCTCGATTACATCGCGAGCAATATCGGCACCCGCGCCTACCTGCTCGGTGCGCCACGCCTGCCGATCGTGCTGCTGCAGCGCAGCGTCACCATGCGCCTGCGCCGCGGTGATGCCATCGTGCTCGAGGGTGATGGCAATGGCGCGGCCGAAGCCGCGCTGCAGTTGATCCGTGACACGCTGGCGCGCGGTTATCCGTTGCGTGCCGGGCAGATATTGCTGAGCGGCGCGGTCGCCGGCATGACGCCGGGCGTGGCGGGCGCCTACGTGGCCGAGTGCGGCAGCCTCGGCAATATCGAATTCACGGTGAGGTGAGCGATGGGGGATGAGACACGGCTGTTGATCGGGGCCGCGGAACTCGCGCGCCGCCTGGGCAGCGCCGCGCCACCGGTGGTCGCGGACTGCCGCTTCGCGCTGGCCGATCCGGGTGCGGGCGAGAAGGGCTGGCGCGAGGCGCATATTCCCGGTTCCCATTATCTGCACCTGGAACGCGATCTGTCCGGGCCGCGCGCCGCCACCGGGGGCGCCATCCCTTGCCCGAGCCCGCGGCATTCTCCGCCGTGATGCGCCGGATCGGGCTCGACAGCGATCGCCTGCTGGTGGTGCTCGATGACTCGCGTGCGGCGTTCGCCGCGCGGCTGTGGTGGCTGGCGCGCTATTTCGGACACGGCGAAGTGCGAGTGCTCGACGGTGGCTTGCGCGTGTGGCGCGAACAGGGCCTGCCGTTGAGTGCCGATCCGCCGTTGGCCCGCGCGGGCAATTTCACGGCGCGCCCGGACCCGCGGATGCGGGTCGATTTCGAATTCGTGGTTGCCGCGGCGCCCGGCACGGTGCTGGTGGATGCACGCGAGGCGCGCCGTTTCGCGGGGCTGGAAGAACCCATAGACCCGCTCGCCGGCCATATCCCGGGAGCCTGCAACCGACCCTGGATCGAAGCCACCCGCGAGGACGGCAGTTTTCTCGGCGCCGACGAGCAGGCCGCGCGCTGGCGCGACCTGCCACGCGCTGCCGAGCCCGTTGTCTATTGCGGTTCCGGAGTCACGGCCTGCGTCAACCTGCTGTCGCTCGAACTGGCCGGGATACCCGGTGCCCGACTCTATCCGGGCAGCTGGAGCGACTGGTGCAGTCGCCCGGGTGTGCCGGTCGCAAGGGGATTCTAGAACCGTGATTCAGCTTTCCAGCGTGGTGCGGAACGCGTCGCAACGGCGGTGATAGGCGGCGGTGGTCTTGGGCATCGGCACCCGCGCACCGGCCAGGTATTCGATGACCCGCTTGCCGTCGGCAATCAGGCGCAGTGCCTCGTCGATCCGGCGCTGGCACTCCTCGTCGATCGCGTGTTGCAACTGCGGGCGGAAGCTCAGCACGGATTCGCAGGCGGCCACGAAGCGCGGCCATACCTGGAAAATCACCGGGTCGCTCTTCATGGTCTCGCTTTCGAGGCGTGCCGCCGCGGCCAGTTCGTGGATGCAGGGCACCAGCGCATCGAAGCCGGGCAGGGTGCAGACCGCCTTTTCCAGATTGTCGGCCAGGCCGTCGATATCGCGCATCGCGCGTGCAACCTTCATGTAGCGGCTTTCGTACACCGTGGCGATCGGCAGCGTGAAGGCCTTGAACGGTTCGCCCCAGAGCTCGTCGATGCCTTCCTCGCCGCTGTAGTGCTTCACGAAATGCCCCAGCTCGAGCGCCTCCTTGAAGCACTCGCCACACTGCTTCATCAGCTCGTTGTCCATGCTGATCGCGACTCCCATCTCGCCGAGTTCCACGATGGTCGTGAACAGATCGGTGGCGCGGTTGAACAGTGCGCCGGCCAGCATCGCCGCATTCACGCGCTTGCGTGCCGGGTCGGTCTCGGCCTCCCATGCCGCGCGGGCGCGGTCGAGTTTCTTGCCCGGGGTGTTGATGCCTTCCTCGGTGTGGTGGAAGGCGCGCTTGGTCATCTGGTCGATCAGCAGTTTCTTCTCGGCGAGCGAGTTCTCGGGGGGAGCGTAGTAACGGATCCAGTAACCGTCGTAGTAGATGACCGGCTTGCCATCGAGGACATTCAATGTCCCGTCCTTGACTGCTTCGTTCATAGAGTAAGGGCGCAAACGGCCACGGTGCCTGAATTGAACACAGTATAAAAAAACCTGTCGCCCGGGGAATTGCCAAAAGGCCTGACTGTTACTATTTGTCGCAAATAAACGCCAGATTGCCACCGATGGATCGGAATCCGCGCATTGCAGCGCGCCGCGCACCCTGGAAAAGCAACGTTTGCCGCTGGCGAGCCCGGGTTTGTGCGCTAACATGACGCCCTTTGCGCTTGCGGCCCCACTGTCCCGACCATGAACTCCAGACTCAAACTCCTGATCACCGGAGGCCGCGGCCGCATCGCCGGATTGCTGGGCCCTATGCTCGGGCAGCGCGGGTTCGAGGTGCAGCGCGCCTCGCGCATCGCCGACGAGCGCTTCGTGGATTACCGCGAGCTCGTTTCCCCCGCCACGCTGGCTTCCTTCGATACGGTACTTCATCTGGCATGGAGCACGGTCCCGGCCACTGCCGAGCAGCTTCCCGGCAGCGAATGGGAAGTCGATCTGCCGTATCTCGCGCGCCTGCTGCGCGCTGCGGCACAACTGCCCGCGGCGCAGCGCCCGCACCTGGTGTTTTTCTCTTCCGGCGGCACGGTCTACGGTGAAGCGCCCGCGCCGCGCGGCAGGCGCGAAGACGATCCCTGTCACCCCATCGGCTGGTACGGGCGCGGCAAGCTTGCCGCGGAGCAGCTGCTGAACGCGTTTGCAGTGGCTTGCGCCCTGGATTGCGCGATCCTGCGGGTTTCCAATCCCTACGGCTACCTGATGCAACCGGCCAAACCCCAGGGCCTGATCGCGCACCTGCTGGACAGCGCACGCAAGCGCCAGGGCTTCGAGGTCTGGGGCGATGGCAGCGCCACCAAGGATTACCTGTCCGCTTCCGATCTCTGTGCCGCGGTGGTCGCGGTGCTGGAGTCGCGCGCCACCGGCACCTTCAATATCGGCTCGGGCACCACCCATTCGGTCAATGAAATCATCGCGCTGGTGCGCGAGCTGAGTGGCGTCGATTTCGCGGTCCGCTATCGCGAGCCCTTTGCCTGGGACGTAAGCCACAGCCGGCTCGAGATCACGAAGATGAAGACCGTGCTCGGCTGGGAACCGCGGGTGGCGTTGCGCGCCGGCATGGCGGATTTCTGGGCGAACGGAAACAGTGGCTGAACGGCAGCGCTCAAAAAGGGGACAGATTTATTTTTTCGAGGGACCCGACGCAAGGCGTTTGCTGCTCTGCTCAATTGCATCTACCCCCGACGCAAGGCGCTTGCTGCTCCGCTCACTGGACTGGCTGCCCTCCGGGCTGCCCTCTCTCCGCCCGGAGCCTGCTGCGCAGTCTCCGGTCCTCGCTCGGCGCTGGTCCTTGATGTTCGCTACGCAGCAAGCGCCTTGCGTCTCGATGCCGTGCGCTCCGGTGGCGTGGACTAAGCAGAAAGCACCTTGGGTCGGGCCGCCGCGCCACACGCCAGTCCCGACGAAATCGCCCGGTATGTCTTCGCGCGGGGCGCTCTCGCAGGCGTCGTGCAACTGTTCGATTTGGTGCGCGCCGATCTTCGTAACGCCCGAACCCGTCGCGCGCAGGGAAGCGCTGTCAGTCTGGCGCGGCGCTCGCCCCGTGGGTTAAGATTGCGCGCTTCGTCAGGGGGTGTTGCGTCGGGCAACGGGCTGCGCTCCGTGTTGTGTTACCCCTCGCATTGCAGGCACGCCGCGTGCACCCAACCGGAGACCGCTATGCTGGAGGCTATCCGCAGAAAGTTCAACGAAGGCTGGTATGCGGCGCGCTACAAGACGTTTCTGAAGGATTTCGACGGCACGCCATTCGACTATTACATGGCACAGGGCTGGCGTCTCGGCCACGATCCGCATGCCGATTTCAGCGAACTGTTCTATCGCGCCGAATATGACGACGTGGCCCAGGCGCTGCAGGACGGCGCCTACTCCAGCGGCTTTCACCACTATCTGCAGCACGGCATCGCCGAGGGCCGACTCGCGGTCCCCAAGGCGCCCCTTGGGCGCCAGTTCTACGAGCAGGCCTACTTCCATATCGATTGCGCCTATCTCGAGGCGCAGCATCGCATCGATCCCGCGCGCTACCTGTCGACCTACGACTTCTATTTCATCGAATCGCGCCGCACCGACATCGATCCCAATCCGCTCTTTTCCGAGCGCGGCTACCTTTATTTCCACCCCGACGTGGTCGAGGCGAGAAAAAACCGCGATCCGATCGTCGGCTGCGGATTCGCCCATTTCCTCACCACCGGGCTGGCCGAGGGTCGCAGGATCTGCAGCGTCAGCGAGTTCGCGCGTCTCGCCGCGCGCCAGGCGGTCGAGGCCAACAAGCAGGCGCTGGAAAAAAATCTGCCGCAGATCACCCATCCAGTCGAAATCGAGTACATCAAGCACATCCGCGGTTACATCGACCGCTTCGACCTCGAGACCCGCGAGGAGAGCGGCCACGGTTTCACGGTGATCGTTCCCGATTTCCTGCCGGAAATCCTGTTCGGCGGCTACCACTGCCTGTTCCGGATTCTCGAGGTGCTGAAACACGAGCACGGGCTGCGCCTGCGCCTGGTGGTGATGAAGCAGATCAACCCGGCCGATGCCTATGCCAACGTGCACCGGATGCGCCTGCAGTACCCCGGCGTGCACGAGCTGTTCGAGTCGATCGAGCACGTGCCGAATGACCGCCACCTGGTGGTGTCCGCGGGCTGGGACGTGCTGTCCTATGCCTGCCACACCCACTATCTCGCCGCGCAGATCGGCGCGCTGAGCGGTCGCTTGCCCTATTTCCTGATCCAGGACGACGAATCGGAATTTCACGGTGCCGGATCGCTGCGCAGCTTCATCCGCAGCGCCTGGGATATCCCGCATATCGGCATCTACAATTCCGCGATCCTCGTTGCGCACTTTCGCGCGATGCGCCCGCAGCAGTTCGGCGAGGGCTATCGCTGGTGCAGCTTCGAGAACGAGATCAAGTCACTCACCGACAGCCAGGCCGAGTTCATTGCCCGCCACGCGCACAAGCGCCGCCGCACCATCGTTATCTATGCGCGTCCCGAGGCCCACGCGGCGCGCAACGAGTTCGCGATCATCATGCTGTCGCTGCACAAGCTGATCGAGGACGGCGAGCTCGACCGCGACAAGTGGCGGATCCTCGGTGTCGGATCGCTGCACTATTGCGAGGCCTACGAGATCGTGCCGGGCTACAGTGTCGATATCCGGCCCAAGATGCCGGTCGACGACTACGAGAACCTGCTGAAGGAATCCGATGTCGGTATCTCGCTGATCTCCACCCCGCACCCGGGAATCATCCATTTCCAGATGGCGAGCTTCGGCCTGTCCACCGTCACCAACACCAGCGCGATCCGCACTGCCGCAAGCCTGCGCGCGCAGTCGGCCAATATCGTGCCCTCGGCGCTGTCACTCGCGCAGATGCCCGGGCGCATCCTGCAGGCGATGCGCGACAGCGCCGATCTCGAGGCACGCTTCGCCAACGCGCAGGCGCAGCACACCGTTGACTACGCCCAGGAAATCGCCAAGGTCGCGGACTTCCTGGCACACCACTGAGCAGCACGCAAGCCGATGACACTCCCTGAATACGCAAGGTGCTTGCCGCGCAGACATCAGGTTGACGATTACCCGAGTGGATCGCACCACATCGAGACGCAAGGCGCTTGCTGCGCAGCGAACATAAAGGACCAGCGCCGAGCGAGGACCGGAGACTGCGCAGCAGGCTCCGGGCGGAGAGAGGGCAGCCCGGAGGGCCGCCAGTCCAGTGAGCGGAGCAGCAAGCGCCTTGCGTCGGGCCGTTCTCCAGTGAGCGGGCCAGCAACTGCCTTGCGTCGGACCACTGCAGCAGCGCCATGCACAGGAGCGCGGCATCACCGCCCCGACCCCACCCGAGGAGCACGATGAGTACCGAAGCAAAAGGTTTCGTGATCCACTCCACCGCAAGATCGGGATCGACCTTCATCATTGTCACGCTGCGCAAGCATCCGCAGATCATGGCCCGTGCCGATGTGTTCGCCAACAAGGTGCTGCCGGGCGGAATGGAACAGACCGCGGACAACCAGATCGCGTTTCTGCGCAAGTACTGGCGCAGCTACCGCAAGGATGCCCCGATCGCGACCGATGTCGCGCGCGGATTCAAGGTGCAGATCCTGCGTTCCGAGCCGCAACTCAAGGCCGTCGGGCGCTTCATCAAGGTGTGCGCTGATTACGATGGCGCGCGCTTTTTCCTGTACCGGCGCAACCGCGTCAAGCAGATCGTCTCGGTGTTGCGGGCGCGCGAGCGCAAGCGGGTATCCGGTCCTGGCGCCGTGGGGGCCGCGCAATTGCGCGATGAAAAGCTCGCCGGAGGGCTCGGGCAATCGCAAAAAATACGGATCAACCCGGTGCAACTGGAGGTCATGCTCGAGACCCTCGAGAACGATTACCTGCTGCTCGACAACATCCGCGGCAAGACCCCGGGTGGGGTCGAGCTGGTCTACGAAGACGCGCTGAATGACCGCCAGGCCTTCTTCGAGCGCATCTTTGCCGCGATCGGCGTGGCCTCGATCGACGTCACCGACAACGACCAGACGAAGAAGATCACCGGCGCCAAGCTGCGGGATGCGATCCTCAACCACGATGAAGTGCTCGAATATTTTTCCGCTACCGGATACGCCCCGCAGCTGGCCGAATAGCACGCGTTGCGAAGCGCACAGAGAGCCCTGATCCCTTGATACACGAGCCTTGCCCATGAGCCTGCCCGCACTGCGAATCCCGAAACTCATCCTGCATATCGGGATGTACAAGACCGGAACCACCTCGATCCAGGAATTCCTGTGTGCACGCGAGGCGGAACTGGCGCGCGCGGGTGTGCTCTACCCCAAAGCCTGTCGCCACATGAGAGGCATGCCGATCCCGGGCCACCACGCGGTCGCCGCGGCGGTGGCCGCACTCGGCAACTCGAGCGATGGCGGTCGGCTGTGGCAGTCGCCCGATATGGCGCAATTGCGGGCCGAGGCCGAGGCCTGCGCGCCGCAGGCCCTGCTGCTCTCGGCCGAGGATTTCTGCTCGCTGGAGAACCCGGCACTGCTCGGTTCCGCGTTCGCCGCCGATGAGGTGCTGGTGCTGATGAGCGTCAGGAACCAGGCCGATTTCGTCAACGCGATGTACTACACCATGGTCGGGCATGTGCGGGCGCTGCTCGGTCCGCGGGAGTACCTTGCCGACAAGCTGCTGCGGGTGCTCGACTATCAGCGCATCGCGAGCCGTTGGCAGGCCGCATTCCCGCAGACGCGGGTCGTGGTCCAGAGCTATGAAAAGGGCGCGCCGGCGCGCCAGGACGCGGTGCGCAATTTCATCGTGAGCGCGGGGCTCGGGGCGGCGCTGAACGTCCCGACGCAACGCGCCTCGCGTCACCCCACGCTGCCCGCCTGTGCCACCCGGGTGCTGCACGAGATGCTGCTGCTCGGGGTGGCAGAGGACGAGTTCCTGACGATCTACAAATGGGCGCATCTCGTCTACGGCGACAAGGTGCCGCTGCGCAGCCGTCAGTGTCTCTCGCCGGCACAGATCGCAGCGATTGCCGGCAGCGATTTCGAAGCCTCCAACCGGCTGCTGCGCCGCGAGTTCATGGACGGCGTCGATGCGTCGCCGTTCGCGACCCCCGCGCCGGCGCCCGGGGTCGAGGCAGAGCCCGATTATTTTGCCGAGAACGGATTCGCGCTGGCGGTCAGGCAACTGATTCTCGACGGCGCCCGGCTGGGTCGCAAATCGAATCTGGGCCTGTAGATCGCGCCCACGGATCGCGCGCCGGGGCCCAACGGCAGCGCGCCGGAGTGCCCGGGCCAGCCGTTGTGAAGAGCGGCAATCCGCACGCCATCCCTCATTCCCCTGTATCGGCATAGCAGGTATGATCCCCGGCCAAGCCAGGTGATGAGGGATCGAACGCTTCATCGGATCAAGAAGGATCGCGTCACCGCTGGTGATTGATCAACCGCTGGAAAAATCCACAGCTCCCAATGCCTGAAGTCATCCCGCGCAGCGCTTTCGTCATCACCCTCTCGGTGTGGAAGGCGCTGCTGCTGCGCGAGGCCCTGGGGCGTCTGTTCGGGCGCCGCGCGGCGTGGTTCTGGCTGCTGCTCGAACCGCTGTTTCATGTCGGCTACCTGATGCTGATCTTCACCGTGGTGCGGGTGCGTCATGTCGGTGGCATCGCGACGGCGTTGTGGATCATGATCGGGCTGGTCGCGTATTTCATGTTCCAGCGTGCGAGCCGCCAGTCGATGAACGCGGTCGGGGCCAATTTCCCGCTGTTCGTCTATCGCCAGGTGCTGCCGGTCGACTCGGTGCTGGTGCGCGCGGGCCTCGAGGGCGTCATCATGATCGTGGTCTGCGTGCTGCTGTTTGCCGGTGGCGGACTGTTCGGACTCGCGGTGATCCCGGCCGATCCGCTGCTGGTGCTGGAGGCGCTGTTCGGCATGTGGCTGCTCGGTCTCGGTCTCGGTGCCTCGGCCTCGGTGGCGGTCGAGATGGTGCCCGAATTCGGGCGCCTGCTGAGCATGCTGATGCGCCCGCTCTACATCCTGTCCGGGGTGATCTTTCCGGTTGCCTCGATCCCCCCGCCCTACCGCGACTGGTTGCTGCTCAACCCGATGGTGCACGGCATCGACGCGGTGCGGCTCGGTTTCGCGCCGTACTATCACGAAGTGCCCGGTCTCAGCGTTTCCTACCTGTACCTGTGCGCGCTCAGCCTGCTGCTGCTCGGGCTGTCGCTGCAGATCGCCTTCGCCAAGCGGATGGTGACGCAATGATCGTGGTGCAGGACGTGTACAAGCGCTACCAGACCGCGCACGGCCCCGGGCCGTGGGTGCTCGAAGGGGTCAATTTCACGATTCCGCCGCGCACCAATGTGGGCCTGATCGGTGGCAACGGGGCCGGCAAATCGACCCTGCTGCGTTTGATCGGCGGCATTGACCAGCCCACGCGCGGGCATATCGAACGCCGTTGTCGCGTATCATGGCCGATGGGTCGGGGCGGCGGCTTGCAGAATGCACTGTCCGGCCGACAGAATGCGAAATTCGTGTGCCGCATCCACGGTCATGAGGACGATATGCACGAGCGCCTCGAGGGGATCCAGCAGTTTGCCGCGCTCGGTCGCTCCTTCGATGAGCCGGTGAAGACCTACTCCTCGGGCATGAAATCGCGGTTGCAGTTTGCGCTGTCGCTGGCCTTCGATTTCGAAGTCTATATCTCCGACGAGGTCACGGCGGCCGGCGATGCCGCGTTTCGCCGCAAGGCCTCGCTCGCGTTTCGCGAGCTGGTGGACCGTGCCGGGCTGATCATGGTCTCGCACGGCGAGGAAATGCTGAAACAATTCTGCTCGGCAGGCATCCTGCTGAGCGGCGGCAAGGCCTACTGGTTCGATGCGATCGACGACGCACTCGCGGCCTACAGGAAAAGTATCGCGGCATGAACAAATCGCTGAAATACACACCGCCCCGGCTCGATACGTCGCAGGCCACGGCGTTCGCGCGCAAGCTGTTCGCGCCGGCGGATCTGCAGCGCAATATTTTTGCCGGCGCGCTGCTGCTGTCGCTGCTGGCGGCATTCTACTGGCTGCTGATCGCCTCGGACCGTTACGTCTCGGAGGCGCACATCATCATCCAGCGCACCGACCTGGTCAGCGGACAGACCGTGGATTTCTCGGGACTGCTCGGCAACGTCGGCGGCAACACGGCCGACCAACTGCTGCTGCGCGATCACCTGCTGTCGCTCGACATGCTGCGCGCGCTCGATGAAAAGCTCGACCTGCGCGCACACTACAGCAACTGGCGGCGCGATCCGCTGTCGCGGATGTGGTTCGAGGACACCCCGATCGAGAAGTTTCAGGACTATTTCCTCGGGCGGGTGAACGTGGATTTCGACGAGTACACCGGGGTGCTGGTGATCAAGGCGCAGGCCTACGATCCCGATACCGCGCACGCGATCGCCGCGCTGATGGTCGAGGAGGGCGAGCGGCACATGAATGCGATGGCGCACGAACTCGCCAACGAGCAGGTCGCGTTCCTCGAGCGCCAGGTCGCCGCCATGAGCAAGCGGGCCATGAAAGCCCGCCAGGCCGTGCTGGCCTTCCAGAACAGCAACAGCCTGGCCTCGCCGGCTGCCGCCGCGCAGACGCTCGAAGGCATCATCGCGCGGCTCGAGTCACAACTCACCGACCTGCAGACCCGCCGCGGCGCGATGCTCGGTTACCTGGTGTCCGACAGCCCGAGCATCACCGAGATCGATCTGGAGATCGGCGCGACGCGTGACCAGATTGCCCGCGAGCAGGCCAAGCTCGCCTCCCCCGACGGCAATACACTGAACCGCACCATCGAGGAATTCCAGCGTATCGAGGCCGATGCGGGATTCGCCGACGATGTTTACAAGACCTCGCTGGTCGCGCTCGAGAAAGGTCGCATCGAGGCCACCCGCACCTTGAAGAAAGTCTCGGTGCTGCAGAAGCCGAGCCAGCCGGAATACCCGCTGCAGCCACGGCGCATCTACAACGCCATCGTATTCCTGCTGGTCAGCCTGTTGCTGGCCGGCGTGCTGAATCTCGTTGCCGTCATCATCCGCGATCACAGGGACTGAACACATGCCACGGCTGATTACCCTCGTTCTCCTCGCCTGGCTGTGCGGCCCGGCTTTCGCCGCCGATTACTCGCCGTTCGATTTGTCGCAGACGCTCGGTCTGAGTGCCCCGGCCGCCGAGCAGGCGCCACCGCGTGAATCCGTGCCGCCCGAGGACGCCACCGCCGCCCCCGGGATCGTTGCCAACAGCGCGCCCGCATTCGATTACTCGGTGAACCTGAACAGCAATGTGTTCGGCGCCCAGCTCTTCACCGGCAGTTTTGCGCGCGTGGGCGCGACCCAGTTCAACCCGGATTACGTGGTGGCGACCGGCGACCAGATCCAGATCCGCCTGTGGGGCGGTTTCGACTTCGACTCCCTGCTGCTGGTCGACCCCAAGGGCAACCTGTTCCTGCCCCACGTCGGTCCGATCAAGGTGCTCGGGGTGCGCAACGAGGATCTGCAGCGGGTGGTGGAATCGGCGGTGGCGCGGGTGTTTCGCGCCAATGTCTACAGTTATGCGAGCCTGGCCGCGGCGCAGCCGGTGCGGATATTCGTCGGCGGTTTCGTGAATCGCCCCGGTCTCTACAACGGCACCAGCATGGACAGCCTGCTGCATTATCTCGACCAGGCCGGTGGCATCGATGCCGAGCGCGGTTCGTTTCTCGCGGTGCAGGTCAAGCGCGGCGAAACGGTGCGGGCAGAGGTCAACCTCTATGACTTCCTGCTCGACGGGCGCATGCCGCTGGTACAACTCGCCGACGGTGACGTGATCTTCGTCAAGCCGCGGCGCAATTCGGTGCTGGTCACCGGAATGGCACAGAACGCCAATCGCTTCGAGTTCGCCGACGGCGTCTTCACCGTCGGTGCCCTGTCGCGCCTCGCCAAGCCGCAGCCGCAGGCGAACCACGTGCGGGTGGTGCGCAATACCGGCAGCACCCGCAACGTCGAATACTACGCGCTCGAAGAGGCGCAGCAGGTCACGCTGTTCAACGGCGACGAACTCGCCTTCACCGCCGACAAGAAGCAGGGCACGATCACGGTGCGGGTCGAGGGCGAGCACCAGAGTGCGCAGGAATACGTGCTCCCCTACGGCGCGCGCATGGGCGAGCTGCTCGGGCAGATCCAGTTCTCCGAGCGCTCTGACGAGCAGAGCATCCAGCTGTTCCGGCTGAGCGTGAAGGATCGCCAGAAGCAGATGCTGCAGACCGCGCTGAAAAGCCTCGAGGCCGCGGCGCTGACCGCGCGCTCGGGCACCAGCGACGAGGCACGGCTGCGCAAGGACGAGGCCGAGCTGCTGCTGCAGTGGGTGGATCGCGCGCGCGCGATCGAGCCGCTGGGGCAGGTGCTGATCGCCGGCGCCAGCCAGCGTGACGAGCTGCTGCTCGAGAACGGCGACCTGCTGCGGGTGCCGACTCGCGATGGCCTGGTGCTGGTCAGTGGCGAGGTGCTGTTCCCGAACGCGATCGCCTTCGACGAGGCGCTGGATCTCGGGGACTACGTGCTGAGCGCCGGTGGCTATACCCAGAACGCCGACCTGGCGCGGGTGGTGGTGGCGCATCGCGACGGCAGCTTCAACGAGGCCACCGGCAAGAAGAGCCTGTTCCGCTCCGGGCCCGCGAGCGCCGAGGTGCGTGCCGGGGATGAAATCCTGGTATTGCCGAAGATCGACGTGAAGTCGCGCCAGATCTGGAAAGACCTCACCCAGATCATGTACCAGATTGCGGTCAGCGCGAAGGTTGTGGTGGATATCTGATGCGGGCCGGCTATCACGTGCGCAAGCAGACCCAGATCTGGCGCGGCCGGCTGCTGCTCGGGTGGCTGCGCCTGGTGCAGCGCGCGAGCGGCGCGCTCGGCTTGCGCAACCTGTACCACCGTCACCTCGGCGCGCTGGTGCGCGGCACCGGCTTGTTCGATGCCGACTGGTACCTGAGCATGAACCCGGACGTGCGCCAGGACGGCGCCGATCCGCTGCTGCACTATGTACGCTACGGCGATCACGAGGGGCGCCCGCCGATACCGCTGTTCGATCCCCCGTACTACCGCGCCCATGCCCGCGGCGCGGGTCTGGAACTCAACGCGCTGCTGCATTACCGCCTGCTCGGACGCTTTTTCAAGACCTCGCCGAGCGCCTGGTTCGATGTCGAGTACTACCTGCGCCAGAACCGCGACGTGGCGCGCGCCGGCATCGATCCGCTGCTTCACTACCTTGGCTGCGGCGGCAGCGATGGCCGCTCGCCGTGTCGCCAGTTCGATTCGGCGTTCTACCTGCTGGCGAATCCCGATGTCGCCGAGGCCGGCGTCAACCCGCTGATGCACTACCTTCGCTACGGGCGCCTCGAGGGGCGCCCGGTCACCGCCTCCGGCCTGGGTGGAGGGGCCGCGGAGCCCGCGCCCTATGTGCCGGCGGTGGTGCCGGACAACTGGGCCGACCTGGAGCCGGGCCCGCGCCTGGACGATGCGCTGGTCGATGTGGTGGTGCCGGTGTACAAGGGCAAGGGCGAGACCCTGCGCTGCCTGCGCAGCGTGCTGCTGGCGCTGAACGAGACCCCGCACGAGCTGATCGTGATCAATGACGCGAGCCCCGACGAGGAACTCGTCGAGGCCCTGCGCCGCCAGGCCGGGCTCGGCTATTTCACGCTGCTCGACAACGACGGCAATCGTGGTTTCGTCGCCAGCGCCAACCGCGGCATGACGCTGCACCCGCGCCGCGACGTGGTGCTGCTGAACTCCGATACCGAGGTCTTCGGCGACTGGCTCGATCGCCTGCGTGCCAGCGCGCGCCGCGATTCGCGCACCGCCACCGTCACGCCGCTGTCGAACAACGCCACCATCGCGAGCTATCCCCGTTTCCTGCACGACAACCCCTATCCGCTCGAGGTTCCGTTCGGCGAACTCGACGCCCTCGCGGCGCGGGTCAATCACGGGCTGGAGATCGAGACACCCACCGGCGTCGGTTTCTGCCTGTACCTGCGGCGCGATTTTCTCGACCAGGTGGGGCTGTTCGACGGCGCGGCCTTCGGGCGCGGCTACGGCGAGGAAAACGATCTGTGCCAGCGCGCGATCACGGCTGGCTGGCGCAACATCATCGCCCCCGATGTGTTCGTGCACCATCTCGGCAGCGTGTCGTTCCAGGGCGAGCGCGCCAAGCGCGTGGCTGCGGCGATGGGCGTGATGGACCGGCGTCATCCCGGCTACCAGCGCGATGTGCGCCAATTCATCGAGGAGGATCCCGTCGCCGGCGCGCGCCAGAAGCTCGACTGGGCCCGGCTCGCGCTGCTCGCGCGCGAGCGCAACGTGCTGATGGTCTGCCACAACCGCGGTGGCGGCGCCGAGCGCCACCTGCGCGAGGACAGCGCCCGGCTGCTCGAGGAAGGCTACGGGGTGTTCTACCTGCGCCCGGTCGCGGGCCAGCCGCACCACGTGCGCATCAACGCGGCCCGGAACATCCTGCTGCCCAACCAGCCGGTGTTCGCGCTCGAGAACACCGCGCTGCTGGCCGGCGCGCTCGCGCAACTGCGCATCAGCAGCATCCACGTGCATGGCACGGTGGATTTCACCGCCGCTGCGCCGGGCCAGCTGGTGCAACTCGGCGAGGCGCTCGGTGCCACGCTCGAACTCGATATCCACGACTACCACGTGATCTGTCCGCGCATCAATCTCGCCGACGACAGCGGCCGTTATTGCGGCGAACCCGCCGAGCGCGATTGCGACAACTGCCTCGGAGCGCTCGGCAACCGGCACGCCGCGCGCAGCATCCGCGACTGGCGCGAGGCCAACGCGCAGCTGTTGCGCGCCGCCGACCGGATCTGGGTGCCGGACCCCGATGTCAGCGAGCGCCTGCACCGCTATCACCCGGAGCTGCGCATCGCGGTGGCGCCGCACGAGGAGATCAACGCCGAAACGGTACAGCTGCGCGAGCCGCTGCTGCACGCCGACGAGCCGCTGCGGGTCGTGGTGATCGGTGCGATCAGCCTGGTCAAGGGCTTCGAGGTGCTGCTCGAGTGCGCGCGCGATGCACGCCAGCGGCGCCTGCCGCTGCGCTTCGCGGTGCTCGGCTACAGCATGAACGATGCCCAGCTGCTGCAGGCAGGCGTCGAGGTCAGCGGCCGCTACCTCGAGCACGAGGGCCACGACAAGCTCGATGCACTGCACCCGCACCTCGTGTGGCTGCCCTCGCTGTGGCCCGAGACCTACAGCTACACGCTGTCGCTGGCGCTGCAGGGCGGCTACCCGGTGTCTGCCTTCGACATCGGCGCGATCGGCCGGCGTCTCGCCGCAATCGGCCAGCAGGCCAACCTGCTGCCGCTGTCGCTGCAGCGCAATCCGCGCGCGATCAACAGTCGGTTGCTCGCGTTTCGCGCGCGCTGTAGCGAACTGCCCGCGGTGGGAGTGGCATGACGATGCAGCAGAAAACCGCACCCGGAAGCTCCGTCACGAGCTACACCCGCGACCAGGTAAAGCCGCTCGAGGAACTCGGCTCCGGTGTGCGCGCGCACGTGGAACTGGCCTTTTCGCCGGGGCCGCAGCGCGGGCGCATCATCATCGGCTGGCTGTACGATCCGGGCGCCAACAAGACGCGACTGGCGGCGCTCGGCGCGAAGGGTCGCGGCGAGAGCGTCGCGATCCCGCTGCGCGACGGCGAGGACGGGGTGCGGATCGTCACCACCGCGCGGCCCGATGTCAGCGCCGCGATGGGTGCCGCCGAGACGTCCACGCACCAGCACGGTTTCGTGATCCTGTTGCCGGGGCGTCTCGAGCAGTACAGCCTCGCGGTGCTGCTCGACGAGCAGGCCGGCACGCTCGGATTCACACTCGAAACCCGCCCGGCCGAACTGGCCAATGGCCTGCGTGCCTGCTGGCCGCATGCCGGCGCCAGCGTGCGCGGCATGTGTCTGGGCGCCGATGCCGCGCTGCTGGCGCTGATCGATCAGTTCCAGCTGGCGCAGTTCGACGAGCTGTATCCCTCGATGACGCGGTTCCTGCGCGATCCGCGCCGCGCTTTCGCGGCGATGGATCAGGCGTTCTGTCTCGGCGATGCCGGGCTGGTGATCTTCGGCTGGCATTTCGAGCCGGCCGCGACACTGGCCTCGATCAGCGTGCACGGACCCGCGGGCCTGAGCTGCGATGTCAGCGATGCGCTGTATGCGCTGCAGCGCCGTGATGTGCTGGAGCAGCTGCACCAGCGTTACCCCGATGTCGGCGAGATGCGCGGCTTCTTCGGTTTCGTGCCGCTGGCGACCTTCCCGGGCGATGCGCGCGCATTGTGCCTGCGTTTTGCCGACGAGCAGGAAGTGTGGCTGAAACTGCCGACCGACGAGCCGCATCGCAGCGGGCTCGCGCTGGTGCGCGAGATTCTCGAATCGATTCCCTCGCCGGAGAAATTGCGCCACCAGCTGCACACGATCTACGAACGCGGCCTCGGCGCGGCGATCGAGGCCACCGCGCGCGCGGATCGCGGCACGCCGCCCGTGCCCGTCTGCCAGCAGTTCGGCACGCCGCCCGCCAACCCCACGGTCAGCGTGATCGTGCCCTTGTACGGGCGTTACGATTTCCTGCGTCACCAGCTGGTGCATTTTGCCGACGACCCGGATTTTGTCGCGGTCGACCTGATCTACGTGGTCGACGATCCCGCGATCACACTCGCGGCGCTCGATACCGCCGTCGCGTACCACGAGCTGCTTGGCACGGCGTTCCGCCTCGTGCATTACGGGCGCAATCTCGGCTTTGCCGGCGCCAACAACGTCGGCGTGTCGCTGGCGCGCGCAGACACCGTGCTGCTGCTCAATTCCGACGTGATACCGCGCGCCCGTGGCTGGCTCGGCGCACTGCAACGCGCGCTCGACGAACTGCCCGGTGCCGGCGCGGTCGGGCCGCTGCTGCAGTACTGCGACGATTCGATTCAGCACGCCGGCATGTGCCCCCAACGCGATCCCTTCGTGCCGGGTTTCCTGCTCAATGTGCATCCCGGCAAGGGGCAGATGTGGAACGGCGGTGAGGAGCCCGCGCAACAGGAGCTGCTGACCGCGGCCTGCCTGATGCTGCGCAAGGCCGATTACCTCGACTGCGGTGGTCTCGACGAGGGCTACCTGGTCGGGGATTTCGAGGACAGCGACCTGTGCCTGGCGCTGCGCCAGCGCGCGCGCACGCTGTGGCTGGTGCCGCGCGCGCGGTTGTGGCATCTCGAGCGCCAGTCGCAGAATGCCAACGCCAGCGCCGGCTTTCGCCAGCTGCTGACGTTGTTCAACGGCTGGCGTTACCAGGGCAGGATCCGCGCGGGGATCATCGCCAACCCCGAAACCGATGGAACCGCCGATGCGCATCGCGATCTTTAGCCACGGCCACCCGAGCTTCAGCAAGGGTGGCGGCGAGCTGGCCGCGTGGCATCTGTTCGAAGGCATCAATGCCGGCGGCGCGCACCAGGCCTGGTTCATCGCGCGCGCCCCAAGGGAGATGCTGCATCCCGGCACCCCGGTCGCGGCCCTGAACGAGCGCGAGTACCTGATCGGCGGCAACGCCGAGATTCCTGATCTCTGCGCCACCATCGCGCTCGGTCCGGACAGCGATTTCGCCGCGCTGCTGCGCACGATCCGCCCCGACGTGATCCACTTCCAGCACTACGTGCATCTCGGCCTCGAGATGATCCGCGCCGCGCGCCGCACCTGCCCCGATGCGAAAATCGTGCTGACGCTGCACGAGTACATCGCGATCTGCATGAACAGCGGCCAGATGCTCAAGACCGACGGACGCCTGTGCCACCGTTACAGCCCGCGCGAATGCGCGCAGTGTTTTCCCGAGCGCGCGCCGGAGGATTTCTTCCTGCGCGAGCGCTACATCAAGGCGCATTTCGATCTCGTCGACCGCTTCATCTCGCCGAGCCGCTTCCTGAAGGAACGCTACGTGGCCTGGGGCCTTCCCGCGGTGCGCATCGAGGTGCTCGAGAACGGCATCCCCGACGGGCAACGCCAGCCGCCGCGCACACTCGCCGCCGACGAGGCGCGCGGGCGCTTTGCCTATTTCGGGCAGATCAATCCGTTCAAGGGCGTCGATGTGCTGCTCGAGGCGATCGCGCTGCTGCCCAAACGCGTGCGCCGGCGCATGAGCCTCGATATCTTCGGCTCGGGGCTCGACAGCCAGCCCGCGGTTTACCGCGAGCGGGTCACGGAACTGCTCGCGGACAATGCGCGCACGGTGCGCCTGCACGGCGCCTACGAACCGCACGAGATGGAACACCTGCTGGCCGGCATCGACTGGGTGCTGATGGGCTCGGTGTGGTGGGAGAACTCGCCGCTGGTGATCCAGGAGGCATTCCGCGCCGGGCGCCCGGTGATCTGCCCCGGTATCGGCGGGATGGCGGAAAAGGTGCAGGATGGCAGCGGCGGTTATCACTACCGCGCCAGCGATCCGGTCGCGCTGGCGGGCCTGATCCGCACCCTGGTCGAGGATCCGGCGAAATTTGATCGGGTGCTCGATACGCTGCCCGCCGTGGCGCCGCGGCAGCAATGCGTCGATTCCCATCTCGCGCTCTACGCCGCGTCCTGAGCAGCCCCGTTAGATGAACGCCGCGCAAGCTCTTCGCCTGGTATTCCACCTCGGCCCCGGCAAGACCGGCACCACCGCGATCCAGAGCGCATTGCGCGCGCGCCGCGACGCATTGCTCGGGCAGGGCTGCTGGTATCTCGGGATGATGCTCGAGCACGCACCGGTGCAACGCTACCACTGGCAGAAGATCACCGGCACGCCGGAGTTCGTGGCCCTCGACAAACAGCTCGCCAACGCCCAGCTGCTGGAAGTGTTCCGCGCCAGCCTGCCGGCGATCCGCGAGGCGGGCTGCCATACCATCGTCTGGAGCAACGAGTGGTTCCTGCAGCGCACCGGTTTCGTGATCGACACCGTCAGCGCGCTGGCCGAATCCGGGCTGGAGGTGCAGATCGTCTCCTATGTGCGGCGCCACGATGCCTGGGCCCGCTCGGCCTATATCCAGTGGGGCATCAAGGACAAGCGCTATCCCGGCAAAACGCGCCCGTTCGCGCAGTGGCTGAAATACGAGGCGATGGCATTTGCCGCCCAGCTTGCGCCGTGGATCGAGCGTTTCCCGGAGCGTTGCGCGGTGCGCAATTTCGATGCGATCGCTGACGTGGTCGCGGATTTCCAGCAACTCACCGGACTCGATGGCGCGGGTCTCGAGAGCGTGCGCGTCAACGAGGCGCCTTCGGCCGAGGAACTGCTGCTGCGGGTGCTCGAGAACGATCGCGCCGCGGGCAGGGGAGCCGCGCCGGCGGCGCTGACGACGGTCCTCGAAAAGCTGCTGCCTGGCGCCGAGGAACTGGCGGCGGTGCGCGCGCACATGGCCACTGACCGCGCCGCGCTGAACCGCATTCTCGCGGACTGCGGCCAGCCGCCGCTCGATGATGCGCCGCTGTCGGCAACGCCACCGGCGATCGATGTCGAGCGGGTGCTCGAGCTCTCGCTGCAGCACACCGCGCAGCAGGCGCGCCGCCTCGCGGAACTCGAGCAGCATGCGGGCCCCAGCCCCGCGCAACCCGGCGCCCGCGCGCCCGATGCCGCAGCGTTGCGCCCGGTGTTCGTGATCTCCACCGGCCGCAGCGGCAGCACCCTGGTGCAGCGTCTGTTGAACTGCCATCCGGCGCTGGTGGTGTGGGGCGAGCATCACGGCTTTCTCGCCAGCCTGCTTGGCGCCTACACGCAGATGAGCAAACCGGGGCACCGCCAGGCGACGATGTTCGCACCCGGCCAGCAGGCGTGGAGGCAGCTGGTGCCGACGCTCGTTGATCCGGGCGCGGCGCTGGAGTGGGTGAATCCCTGTTCGGCGGAAGAATTCGCCACCCAGCTGCGCCAGTTCATCAGCGGCTATTTCGCCGGCCGGCTGGCGCCGGGGCAGCGCTGGGGTTTCAAGGAAATCCTCTACAACGCGCCTGCCGTGCTGGTGGCGCTGGCACGGCTGTTTCCGCAGGGGCGCTTCATCTTCGTCAAACGCGACCGCCTCGAGGTCACGCGCAGCAAGGTGCACGCCTTCGTGAAGGAGTCCAACTGGGAGCGCTTCCCGCCCGCGGAACAAACCCGCCGCATCCGTCGCATGCTGGGCGAGATCGACACCCAGTATCGCGCCTACGACGAATTCCTGGAGAAGCGGCCCGCGGCCGGTTTGATCGTTGAATACGAGCGCCTGGTATCCGCACCGCGGGAAGTCACGGCGAGTATGCTCGCGCATCTTGGCCTCGATGAGGGGAGCTACGACTGGAGCCTCGCGCAACAGGTGATGCAGCGCAACGTCGCCGCGACTCCGCCCGATGCAATGCTGACGCTCCTGGTGCGCGAAATTGCCACGCTGATGGCGACGGAACAGGCATGACGGAGGTGCCGCGCGTCTGTGTCGGGATTCGCAGTCATCGTTTCGGGCGCGCGGAGCGCGATCTGTACGCCGCGCTGCGCGAGTGCTTTCACGCCGAGGACATCTTCATCGTGCTCGACGAAACGGAGCAGCACGTCAGCGTCCCGACGGAGTTCAACAAGGTCGCTTTCGATCGTGCAGCGCTCGAGGCGCGCGCGCTGTTCGCCGAACATCCGCGCATCGGCTGGCTATGCGGCGATTATTTTTACTACGCGCTGCGCGCGGCGGTCGCGGCCGACCACTACTGGCTGATCGAGCCGGACCTGCGTTTTACCCACGCCCGGCTGCATGATTTCTTTGCACCCTTCGAGCGCGATCCGACTGCGGTGCTGTTGTGCCGCTTCGGCGAGCGGCAGCGCGGCTGGGACTGGTACGTCCCCGCGCTGATCATTGCCGAACAGGTCCACGGTTGCGCGTTCCCGCTCTCGCGTCTCGGCGCCGGCGCGATTGATCGCCTACTGCTCGAGCGCCAGCAACTCTCGGGGCGCTTCGGCGGCGCCGGGCTGAAGGCCGCGGTCTATCCGAACGACGAATCCTTCGTCGCCACCGCGGCGATGAAACTCGGGCTGAGCTGCGCCGACCTGTGCGCCGTGCAGCCCGCTGCCTTCGAGCATTTCTCGGTGCGCTTCCCGTACCTGTGGCCCGATGCGGCGGCCGAGATTCCCGATGGTTGCGTGGTGCATCCGGCGCTGTATGCCGATGATTTCGAGCAGGCTTTCAGCCGCAAGCTCGGCGCGGTGCTGAACGGGGCAGGGGAGTTGCGCCGCCTTGCGCGCCACGCCACCTGCGGCACCGACGCCACCCACAATGCGCGGGTGCAGGCACTCCTGCAGCAGGGCATAACCAACTGGTTCGCCCGCAACCATAAAAAGGGGACTAAAAAGGGGACGACTAAAAAGGGGACAGATTTATTTTTCGAGGAGAAAATAAATCTGTCCCCTTTTTGTACTCGTCACGAGATCCACGCCCGCGCCAAGGCGCCGCTGGCGCAGGCCGCGCCCGGCGATTTCGGGCTCGCACCCGGGGTGCCGATACCACTCGCAAAAAAGGGGACAGATTTATTTTCCGAGAAAATAAATCTGTCCCCTTTTTTGCCCTATTGCTTCGACTACGAGCGCGGTGAATTCCTGCTGGTCGATACGCCGCGCGCGGCACTCGACGAGCCCTTCCTGTACCAGGCCCAGTTCCGCCTCGCGGGCTCGGTGCTGCGGGTGCCGTTGCCGCTGATGCGCACGCTCACCGAAGGCGCAGCCGGTGCCGGGGACCAGGACCCGGTGCTGGTGTTCTCGATCGGTCGCTGCGGCAGCACGCTGTTCAGCCGTCTCGGAGCGGTCTCGGGGCTGGTGAGTTATTCGGAACCGGATATCTTTTCCGGCGTGGGGCGCTACCGCGACGATCCGCGCACCGCGGATATCCTGCATTGCGCGATGAGTGCGTTCGTTGCGCACGCGGGGGTGGCGGGTGAGCGCGTCTGCATCAAGCTGCGCTCGGGCACCAACGGCGCGATCGCGCAATTCATCGCGGCATTCCCGCAGGCGCGCTACATCTTTCTCAGCCGCAACCTGCGTGACTGGAGCCATTCGTTCATTGCGAAGTTCAACTGGTCACGCGAGCAGCTGCACAATTCGCTGCTCGCGGCGCACCGCGCGCTGCTGGCGCTGGAGAACGCGCGCATCCCCTACGTGGCGCTGCGCTACGAGGATTTCGCGCCGGAGCCGGAGCTGGTGTTCGGCGCGCTGACCGGTAGCGCCGAGCTGCCGGCACCGCTGCGTGCGGAACTCGCCGCGGCGGTCTCGCGCGATGCGCAGCAGGGCAGCCGCTTCGCCGGCAAGGCGGATGAAAAGCCCGGCGTCGCGGCGCGCGTCAATGCATTTCTGGAGACCTGGACCGGCAGTGCGCCGCCCGCGGCGCAGGCGCGTTTCAGCACCGATCCCGAGGCGCGCGTGGCGATCCGCGAGTTCGTGTTCATCCATATCAACAAGACCGGCGGCAGCAGTGTCGAGCGGGCGCTGGGCTTGCCGCTGGAACACCGCACCGCGCTGGAGAAGATCCGCGAGTTGGGGCGGCGCAACTGGGAGCGGCGTTTCACCTTCGCGGTGGTGCGCAATCCCTGGGACAAGGTAGCCTCGCATTACCATTACCGCGTGGCGACCAACCAGAGCGGGCTCGGCGAGGCGACGCCGGGCTTTTGCGATTGGGTGCGCCTGGCCTACGCGGAACACGATCTGCGCTTCTACGATGCGCCGCGGATGTTCATGCCGCAGTTGCGCTGGATCGCCGACAACGATGGCACCATCCTGGTCGACCAGGTCTGTCGCTTCGAGCACCTGGAGCGCGATTTCGCCACGGTGTGCCTGCACCTCGGGCAGCGCCTGGAGCTGCCGCACGCAAAAGCCTCGGCCCGCCCGACGGGATCCTGGCGCGAGTTCTACGACGCCCCGACCCGTGACATCGTGGCCCAGTGTTTCGCCGAGGATATCGAGCGTTTCGGATACAGCTTCCTGGCCTGATAGCCGGATTTGCCTCTAAAAAGGGGACAGATTCTGATGTATCCCCACAAACATCGATTTGCAATCAACGAGTTAGCGTCTAGGCTTTAGCAAAAACGGGCTAAAAAGGGGACAGATTTATTTTCGGGCTAAAAAGGGGACTAAAAAGGGGACAGATTTATTTTCTGTTGGTGCCTTGGAAAAATAAATCCGTCCCCTTTTTGCGCCAGAAAAAATAAATCCGTCCCCTTTTTGCGCGCTTTTTGCGCTTCGTCCCCTTTTTGGAGGCGATCGCTCTCAGTCGTCATGTGCGTGAGCGCGCGAGATCATCGAGGCATAGCCGGGCAGCAGGCCCTTGGGGCTTTGTTGCCACTGCGCGGCCATGAAGACCAGCACCGCGCTCAGCAACAACATTGCCAGAACACCGTGATTGCGTTTTGCGAGGTCCGTTCCCGCGCCTTCGATACGCCCGCTCAGCATCGGCAGCGCCTGGTTCCTGCGCCGCAGCACACTCAGGCCCAGAAGCAGTGCGAGGTGGCTCAGTACCAGCCACAGGAAGGCTTCGCCGGCGAACTCGTGCAGTTCCTCCAGCCATTCACCGCCGAAGTCGTTGTAGATGGCGTAACCGCTCAGGGTCACCGGTACCACGGCTGCCAGAAGCGCCACGAGCGCGAGCGCCATCAGCAGGTTCTGGCCCTTGCGCCAGTTTAGGTTGCCGGGCGTGCTGGTCCTGAGCGATGACACCCATCCGGACAGGCCGCCGAGCCTGCGCCCCAGCAGCGCCAGCCGCGCCTGGCGCGGACCGACCAGGCCGTAGACGAGGCGAAATGCCAGCAGTCCGGCCAGCGTGTAACCCAGCGTGACATGCAGCATGCGCCAGTGTTCGCCGTCGGCGCTGGCATATGCGCCGACGAAACACAGCGCGAACAGCCAGTGGAACATGCGCATCGGCGCGTCGATGACCCTGCGCGTCGGGGCGGCCGTGGCCCGGCTCGGGAAGGGTAGCGTGGGGCTGGAAGTATTCATGTACAACTCCTGAAACAAAAAGGGGACCAAAAAGGGGACCCAAAAAGGGGACAGATTCCCAAAAAGGGGACAGATTTATTTTTCCGTTTTCCAGAAAAATAAATCTGTCCCCTTTTTGATAATGGGGAATCCGGCGGCTTCAATCGTCGTGGAAGGCGCGCTGGTAGCGCTTGTCCAGCCCGGGCGGGATGCGCAGGCGATCGTCGTCGAAGGAACCCCTGGCGGCCCCGGCATGGCAGGCGGCGCAATTCGCCGCGCTCTTGACACTGGCGTGTTGCCACACTGCCGGGTCGATCTCGCGGTGCTCGCGTTCGAACCAGGCCGAACGCGTGATGCGGTCCTCTGGTGGTGGTTGGCTGGCACGGCGGCTGGTGGCGGCATGCGCCTGCAGCCAGGCGTCGATCTGCTCCGCGGTCGGGGCATCGAGCGAAGCGTCGCTGCCGTAGTGCTGGTCCAGGCCGCCCATGATGCGGTGCCACGAACTGGCCGGCAGCATGCGGGTGGGGTAGGCGAGGTGGCAGGATTCACATTCCTGCTGGTAGGCTGGCAACACCTCGCGTGGCTGCGTGTGCTTGCCGTCGGCGTGGGCCACGCCAAGCAGGCCGAGCGACAGGGCGCCGGCGAATGCCAGGCGGGTGCGAATATGCGAGTGTGAAGATTCGGGCTTCATGGGTTGGCTCCTGGGTGAGCGGGAAAAAAATGCACGGTGGCGGTTCAGGGTTTGAGTCCGATCAGGTAGGCCAAGACATTGGCCTTCTCGGCAGTGCTGCATTCGCGCTCGAGAACATCGTTGCAGTTGCGCCGGAACCATTTGTCGATGTGGGCCGTGTCGCTGAATGCGCGGGCGTTGAAGGCCGGCGCCAGCGGTGCGATATCCTTGCCGGTGCTGGCGTGTTCCCCGCTTTTGACCGGCGGATTGCCGTGGCAGGAACTGCACGACCATTCGCCGCCGTGGCGCGCGTTGAAGAAGTCGCGGCCCTGCTCGGCATTGCCCGGCGTGCCGGCCTGCGCGCTCCAGCGCTCGAGCTGTTGCGCGGCGCTGGTGTCGCCCGCCATGGCAGGCAGGGTCAAGGTGGCTGCGGCCGCGCCGAGCAGCAGCGCCAGGCTTGGGTGGATGATCCGGGCCGATCGGGTGGCAAGAAGCTTTGTCATGGGAACTCCGGTTGATGGGGACGGGGCAAATGTTGGGCCCGCGGGCCTGTACCGGGGCTGAAAGTCGCGTTCATCCGGCGTTCAGGCGCCAGCGCGCAGCATGTGGGGACATCAACCACGGGAGGAATCGCCCGATGCGCAGGACCTTTGCCGTGTTGTTTGCGGTGCTGGCGCTGGCCGCGGGTGGTGTCGCCGGCGGGGAGCGCGACCATGACCGCGCGCGCGCTGCGCTGGAGGCCGGTGAGGTGCTGCCGTTGACCACCATCCTGGAGCGCGTCGCGCAGCAGCACCCGGGCCAGGTGCTGGGGGTTGAACTCGAACACGAGCGCGGCCGCTGGATCTACGAGCTCAAGCTGCTCGAAAGTGACGGTGTGCTGGTCGAACTGGAGGTCGATGCAAGCGACGCAACCGTTCTCGAACACAGCGTCGAACACGACTGATGCGCATCCTGGTGGTGGAGGACGAGCCGCGGCTGGCGGCGCAATTGCGCCAGACGCTGAAAGACGCCGGCTACGCGGTGGATGCGGCCGCCAACGGTCGCGATGCCTGGCAGATGGGCGCCGTGGAGACTTATGATGCGATATTGCTCGACCTCGGTCTGCCGGTGCTCGATGGCCTGAGCGTGCTCAAACGATGGCGTCTCGAGGGCCTCAGCACTCCGGTGCTGGTACTGACCGCTCGCGACCAGTGGCACGAGAAAGTCGCGGGAATCGATGCCGGGGCCGACGACTACCTGGCCAAGCCCTTCCACAGCGAGGAACTGCTGGCACGGCTGCGTGCGCTGATCCGGCGCGCCCGGGGCCTGGCCTCGCCGGTGCTGCATTGCGGTCCGGTGAGCCTCGACACGCGCAGCAGCCGGGTCACGCTGGATGGCCACCCGGTGCCCATGACCAGCCATGAATACCGGGTGCTGGCCTACCTGATGCACCATCCCGATACCGTGGTCTCGCGCGCCGAACTGACCGAACACATCTACGCCCAGGACTTCGACCGCGACTCCAACACGATCGAGGTCTTCATTGCACGGCTGCGCAAGAAGCTGCCACCGGCCATGATCGAGACGGTGCGCGGCTTGGGTTACCGTCTGGCGCTGCCGTGATGATGCGCCAGGCAGCGTCGCTGCGGTTGCGGCTGCTGGGCTTGACGGCGCTCGGCCTGAGCCTGGCGCTGCTGCTGGCCTGGGCGATGCTCGGCGAGCTGTTCCGCGCCGAGGTGATGCGCCAGTTCCGCGTCTCCCTGGAACAACAGCTGGACCAATTGACCGCGCGGGTGGGATTCGACGCCCGCGGTCAGCCGCTGGTCGACGAGGCCAGCTTGTCCGATCCACGCTGGCAACGACCGTATTCCGGGCTGTACTGGCAGATCAACGATGCCGACCAGGCGGCTTTGTTGCGTTCGCGTTCGCTGTGGGACGCAAGCCTGGCCAACGCCGCCGACGACCCGGGTGACGGTGCGGTGCATGCGCATGCGGCAGCGGGGCCGCAGGGGGCGCCCTTGCTGGTGCTGGAGCGCGTCGTGCGGCCGGTGGAATTTGCCGGTCTGCGCTGGCATCTGCTGGTGGCGGCCGACACCCGGGCCGTGCAGGATTCCGTGATGCGATTCCGCGGCGTGCTGGCCCTGTCGCTGGCCGTGCTGCTGACGTTGCTGTTGCTGGCGGCGTGGGCGCAGGTGGCACTGGGTCTGGCGCCGCTGCGTGCGCTGCAGCGTGCATTGGTGGCGCTTCGCGAGGGGCGCACGCGCAAACTGGAAGGGCCGGCGCCGGCCGAAGTGCAGCCGCTGGTCGACGGATTCAACGCGGTACTCGAGCACAACGATCAGGTCATGCAGCGTGCGCGGCAGCAGGCCGGCAACCTGGCGCACGCCGTCAAGACGCCGCTGGCGGTGCTGGGGCAGGCGGCCGAAGCGCTCGTCGCGAGCTCGCCGCACGCCGCTTCCGCGGCAAGCGATGGTGGTCTTGCGCGGCTGGTGCTGGAGCAGGTGGTACTGGCGCGGCGCCAGGTTGACTGGCACCTTGCGCGCGCCCGCGCCGCCGGTGGACAAGGGCTGCCAGGCCAGCGCGTCGTGCTGGAGCCGGTGCTGCGCGCGTTGCTGCGAGTGATGGAAAAGGTGCACGCGGCGCGTGCGCTCGAGCTGCGCTGCGCGCCCATTGGCGCCGACCTGGTGTTTGCCGGCGAGGAACAGGATCTGCAGGAAATATTGGGCAACCTGCTCGACAACGCCTGCAAATGGGCGCGCACGGTGGTGTCGATGGAGGCGCGGCTGGAGAGCGCTGCGCTGCCCGCACGGTTGCTGATCACGGTGCAGGACGACGGGCCCGGCATCGCACCGGAGCAGCGCGACGCGGTGCTTGCGCGGGGTGCGCGCATCGATGAGTCGGTACCCGGTTCGGGCCTGGGACTGGCGATCGTGGCCGACCTGGTGATCGCCTACGGAGGCACGATCGCGCTCGACCCGTCGCCGCTGGGCGGCCTGCAGGTGGTGATCCGCCTACCGGCGGCGGCATGAGCCCTCTAAAAAGGGGACAGATTTATTTACTGCGTGCGGCCCGGCGCAAGGCGATTGCTGCTTCGCTCACTGGACTGGCGGCCCTCCGGGCTGCCCTCTCTCCGCCCGGAGCCTGCTGCGCAGTCTCCGGTCCTCGCTCGGCGCTGGTCCTTTATCTTCGCTACGCAGCAACCGCCTTGCGCCGTGCGGCTGGCTTGGCGTATTGAAGAAAATAAATCTGTCCCCTTTTTGCTGTCCCCTTTTTGCTTGTCCCCTTTTGGGAGATTACCGATTCATTGCCATCGCGAATTGCGGTTGACCACCTGCCGCGGGGCGTCGTAGCCTCTGGCCGACGATGCAACCAGTACCGCGGCACACCCTGCGGCGGCAATCACGATCAGGGGAGACGGTGATGACATTGCCCGATATCGATGTCGAATTGAGTGAGGAGGACCTAGCGATCCGCGAGACCTGCCACAAGTTCGCACTCGAGGTGCTGCGCCCCGCAGGCCGCGAGCTCGACCGCCTGCAGGATCCCGCACGGGTCATCGCGAGCGATTCGCTGCTCTGGGATGTCTTTCGCCAGTACCGCGAACTGGGGCTCGGCGCGGTCTTCGCCGACACCACGATCGATTCGCTCGCAAAGGCACGCATGATGTGCGTGATCAACGAGGAGCTGTCATGGGGCGACGTGGGGCTCGCGATCAGCCTAGGGCTGTCGCATTTTCACCAGCCGTGGATCGAGCAGAGCGGCGATGCGGCGCTGCACGCGCGCTTCTGCGATCCGGCGCGGCCCACGATCGGCTGCTGGGCGCTCACCGAACCTGACCACGGCAGCGATACGGTCGCATTCACCGAACCCTGCGTCACCAATCCCGCGGTGCGCGCCAACTGCATCGCGCGCAAGGACGGCGAGCACTACGTGATCAACGGCCAGAAGGCGGCGTGGGTCTCCAACGGCAGCATCGCCGATATCGCGGTGCTGTTCTGCACCCTGGATCCCGCGCAGGGATTCAGCGGCGGGGCGGTGATACTGGTGCCGCTCGATGCGCCCGGCGTCGATCGCCCCGCTCCGCTCGACAAGATCGGCCAGCGCTCGCTGAACCAGGGCCAGATGTTCTTCAGTGATGTGCGTGTTCCGGCCTCGCACCTCGTGGTGGGACCGGAGTTCTACCCGATGGCACTCGAGGGAATGCTCTGCCACGGCAACGCCGGAATGAGCCAGTTGTTCATCGGCGTGGCACGCGCGGCGCTCGATCATGCGCTGGAATACGCCGAGCAGCGGGTGCAGGGCGGACTGCCGATCTCGCGCCACCAGAGCGTCCGGGCCCGGCTTTTCAAGATGTTCATGAAGGTCGAGGCGGCGCGCTCGCTGACGCGTCGCACGGCGCTTTATCTCGCGGTCAAGCCGCCCTCGATCCAGCACGCGATCGCGGCCAAGGTGTTCGCCACCAACACCGCGTTCGAGGTCGCCAGCGAGGCGCTGCAGATCTTCGGGGGCAACGGGCTGACCCGCGAGTACCCGGTCGAGAAGCTGTTGCGCGATGCGCGCGCCTCGATGATCGAGGACGGCTGCAACGAGATGCTGGGCCTGATCGCCGGCGCGCGGCTCCAGGGCCACTGAGCCGCCCGCCAGGCTGCTAGAACTTCAGGGTGATGCCGGCGTTGAGCGAGCGGCCCATTCCGGGAACCGCGATTCCCCACGGGATGCCGTTCATGCTCATCGTCATGCCCTGGCCGGTATAGGCGCCACCGAGCGGCATCGAGTAGAACTCGTCGAACACGTTCTCGATCGCAAGGTCCACGCGCAGCCGCGACCATGAGTAGCTGGCGTTCAGGTTCAGCAGCTCGTAGCTCGCGGTCGGGATCTCGTTGCGCACATCGGAGACATCGTCCTTGCCGTCGACGATCAGTACCTCGATCGAGTTGTCCCAGCCGCCGAGGCGCTGGGTCAGCGCCAGCCTGGCGTTGAGCGGCATGATGTTGTAGAGATCGTCGCCGCTGTCGCGGTTCTCGCCGTCGGTGTAGTTCACGATCGCCTCGATGCCGAGCTCACCGGCGCCGGTTTGCGCGATCGTCATCCGTGCGGAGACGTCGATGCCGTAGAGGCGCGCCGACTGGTTCTCGTAGCCGAGCACGTTGAAGCGCTCGGTGACGAATCCGGGTCGTGCAACCGCGTCGATGTAGTCATCCACGCGGGTGTAGAACGGCGTCATCCGCAGTTGCCGCGACCCGTCGCCGGAGTGCCAGTCGAGCGCTGCGGAGAAGGTGTCTGCCTGCTCGGGATCGAGGTCGAGGTTGCCGATGTAGCCGTTGCCGTCACCGACGAAGTTGTTCATCGTCGCCGCCATCGCCCAGCTCGACCACGGATAGCGCTCGTAGAGGTTCGGCGAGCGCACCTTGTGCGCATAACCGAACTCGAGATCGAGCGTCGTGGATACGTTGTAGCGTGCGAGCGCGGAGGCATCCCAGTTGTTGTCGTCGCGATCATGGTCGCGGGCATTGAACGCGGTGCTCTCGAGGTACTGGCCCCCGGGCGCGCTCGGCACGGTGCTGTAACCCTGGACATCGCCCGCGTCCGCCGCGACGCGCTCGTAACGCAGCCCGAGAGAGCTCATCCAGCGGCTGCCGTGATGTGACTCCCATTCGCCGAACAGCGCGCTGCGATCGCGCTCGCCGTCATGGATGTTCCAGAATGTTCCCGGACCCATGCCGCCGCCGGAGGCCGGCCACCAGTCGTCGAGATCGTAGCCCTGGTACTCGGCGCCGACGCGCAGCAGATCATTGGGCGAGAGGGTGATGTCGGTGCGCACCGAGGCGCCGGTGGTCTCGCTCTCGGTGTGCATCGGCATCCCGCCGGCGCAGGTTCCGGTGGGGTCGTTGAAGAAGCCGATCGGCGAACACGGCGTTCCCATGCCCGATCTGGTGCCGTACCAGAAGCGCTTGTCGGGGCCGAAATCCATGAAGTGCTCGACCTTCTCGCGATACGCGCGCGCCTCCAGCGTGAAGCCGTCGAACTCGCCGATATAGCGCAGGTTGAGGCGCCGCTGATCGTTGTCGAGCAGATCCATGCGTTGGTTCGGGTAGAGTTGGTAGGGCATGTCCTGGTAGCCGAGGCTCAGCTGCAGCAAATGATCCTCGTTGCGCAGCGCAACGCTCAGGTTGTGGTTGCGCGTTTCCCAGGCGGTGGAGCCGACCTCGTCGAGATCGAGCGTATGGCCGGGGCGGCCGGTCTCGTAGGTGGTCTTGAATGCGTCGCCTGCCTCGTAGTTGTCCGCCTTCGAGGTCGCGCCGCCGTAAGACACCGAGACGTTCTCGCTGGCCCAGGTCGCGGCGAGGTTGCCCGATCTGACATTGCCGTTGCTGCGGTAGAACGCGCCGACCTCGCCCTGCAGCAGATTGCCCTCGCCGGGCGCGGCGAACAGCGGCGCCGCGGTATCGGCCACGATCGTCGCGCCGATGCTGTCGCCGCCGACGCTGACCGGCGCGATGCCGGCGTAGACCCGCAGCGTGCCGACCTGTGCCGGGTCGAGGTAGGACAGGGCCGGGTTCATGTGGTTCGGGCACGAGGCGATCAGGTCCATGCCGTCGACCTTGATCCGCAGCCGGTCGTCGGCGAGACCGTGCACCGTCGGCAGGCTGGACACACCGCCGGCGCCGTAGGCGTGCACGCCAGGGATGTTCTGCAGCATCTTCGCGGTGTCGCTGGAGGATGCGCGCATGCGCGCGAGACTCGCGCCATCGACGGTGTAGGCCCCGACCGCCCGTGGTGCCTCGAGCCGGGTGCCGCGCACTTCGACTTCCTCGAGCTCGCTCGTGGCCGCAGGATCGGCCAGCGCGCCCGGAATCTGCGCGATCGCGATCAGAAAGCTCATCCGCTTGATTTGCATGCTATTTCCCCGACGTTCAAAAAGGCCGCGAGTGTGGCCGAAGAACTGCGTCCCGGGAATGCGACATTTTGTCGCGTCGCTGCGTTGTCAGCTGCGCAGCGGGCGTTTCTGCAGTTTGCGCTGCAGGGTGCGGCGGTGCATGTTCAGGCGGCGCGCGGTCTCGGAGATATTGCCCTCGCACTCCTGCAGCACCTTCTGGATATGTTCCCACTCGAGGCGGTTCACCGACAGCGGGCGCTCGGGAATGTCGACGCCGGCATCGCCCTGGTCGCGGTGGAACGCGGCCTGGATCTCGTCGGCATCGGCCGGCTTGGCGAGGTAGTGCACCGCGCCGAGCTTGATCGCCTCGACCGCGGTGGCGATCGAGGCATAGCCGGTCAGCATCACGATGCGGGTGTTCTCGTCGAGCTCCTTCAGCGCGCGCACCAGTTCCAGCCCCGAGGCGCCCGGCATGCGCAGGTCGATGACCGCGAACTCGGGCGGATCCTCGCGCGCCAGGGCGATTCCCTGCCCGCTGTCGAGGGCGACGCGCACGTTGTAGCCGCGGCGCTCGAAGGCGAGCGCCAGCACCGAGCCGAAGATCTCGTCGTCATCGACCAGCAACAGGCTCGGGCGCTCGAGCGCGGCTTGCTCAGCGTTCATCGACGATCCGCAGCGCGGCGAGTGGCAGCCGCACCCGGCAGCAGGTGCCGCCACCCTGGCGCTCGATCAGCCGGGCCTCGCCGTCGAAGCGCGCGAGTGTGTGCAGGCTCAGGAACAGCCCGAGCCCCATGCCCTCGTGCTTGGTGCTCACCCCCGCGGTGCCGATGCGGCCCTCGAGTTCGGGCGCCACGCCGCTGCCGCGATCGCAGACTTCGATGGCGAGTTCGTCGGCGCTCCAGTGCGCGGTCACCGTCACCGCCTGCGGCGAGGCGTCGGCGGCATTGTTGAGTACGTTCAGCAGGGCATGCTCGAGGGTCTGTTCGATCACCAGCCGCGGTGCCGGCCGTGTGCCTTCGAGAACCGCTTCGAGCTGCACCTCGGGGCGCCCGCCGCGCCAGCGCTCCAGCAGTTCGCGCAGCCAGTGCTCGAGATCGCGCGCGCTGCCCGATTCGGCGCGCCAGCCGCCGGCACTCGCGGCCAGCGAGCCGAGGATTTCCTTGCAGCGCGCGACCTGTCCGCGCAGCAGTTCGAGGCGCTGTGCGCCCAGCGCTTCGCCGGGCTCGACGTCCTTCAGCACCACGGCCAGCGTCGACAGCGGTGTCGCGAGTTCGTGCGCGGCACCCGCGGCCAGCGTTCCCAGCGCCAGTACGTGGTCTTGCTGCAGTTGCTGTTCGTGCAGTGCGGCGATCATGTGGTCGCGATCGCGCACCGAACGTCCCATCCGCACCCCAAAGCCGGCGATCAGCAGGGCGCTGAATGCGAAGCCGAACCACATGCCGAGCTCGTGCAGGCCAAGCCCGACCGCGCCCCCGCCGTGTCCGGAATGCACCGCCGGCAGGGGCAGGTGAAAATAGCTGAGCAGGGCGTAGCAGCTCATCGTCAGCGCCACCATCGCCCAAGCGTAGGAGCCCGGCAGCGATATCGCGGTGAGCGTCAGCGACAGGAGGTAGAACGGGGCGAAGGGGTTGCTGGCCCCGCCGGTGAGATACAGCAGTACGGTCAGCGCGAGCACTTCCAGCGTCAGGTGCAGGAACAATTCGCCATCGGCGACGGCGCGCTGGAGGCGCAGGCGCAGCGCTGTGAGCAGGGCCAGCACTGCAACCGCGGCGAACAGCATGAGCAGCGGCCGCAGCGGCAGCATGAGCTTCAGCCGTGTCAGTACGAGCCAGGCCATCAGCATTTCCGCGCCGAGCACGATCATCCGCGCGCCGTTCAGGCGCCGGAGGTTGATTGCGTTGCTCGATGGGGGCATTGGCAGGCTCATCGACGCATTGTAGGGCTCTAAAAGGGGACAGATTTATTTTTTCGAGCGGCCCGACGCAAGGCGGTTGCTGCTCCGCTCACTGGACTGGCGGCCCTCCGGGCTACCCTCACTCAGTCCCGAGCCTGCTGCGCAGTCTCTGTCCCTCGCTCGGCGCTGGTCCTTTATGTTCGCTACGCAGCAACCGCCTTGCGCCGTGCGGCTGGCTTGGCGTGCTGGGAGGGGAATGCAGGGAGGGGATTTATCCTGATTCGTCAGCTTACTGCACGAAGCTCTGCCGTGGCTGATGAAATGACTCGAATCGAAGAACGTATCAACAACCATACGAGACCTAGTGCAACCAAAATATCGGGCCAACCCGAACCGGTGATCCAAACCGCTCCAGCCGCGACAAAAACCGAGAGATTTGTTGCGATATCGTTTCGTGAACACTCCCACACCGAACTCATGTTTACATCGTCGTGCCGATGCCGCCAAAGCAGGTAAAGACAGAGTGCGTTTGCGACGAGACCGAGAAGACTGAACGCGCCCATGATCTCGAAGATGGGGACGCTTGGAACGAAACCCTTGTAGGCAACCTGGGCAGCCACGACACATGCTGCCAAGAAAATCAAGCCGCCTTTAAACAGCGCGACCTTGGCCTTTACGGCGGCTCCCCTGGAAACAGCGTACAGGCTAAGACCATATGTCAAAGCATCTCCAAGGTTATCAAGGCTGTCCGCGAGCAGTGCCGTTGACTTTCCATGAAGCGCGGCCACCGCAATAACCAGAAACATCATGGCATTGACGCCGAGCACAATTCTCAGCGTTCCCCGCTGTCTCTCGCCAAGGGCGTCAACAGCGCAACTGTCATTACAGCAACCACTCATTTCCTAAACCTCATTGGCAACCCAACGACTAAGCTCAGCCGCGGCGGCCGAGGAGCGAAGCGACGACACCGACGTCGGCTGGAACGAGTTGTTGAACCAAGCCGCTACGCGGTAGAAACAAATCATCAACTGATTCTGAATGTAAACAGTGCAAAAAGGGGGGGGCGGGCGCCGGAACGGGTGGCGCGAAGGCTGATCACAGCCGCAAATGCGCGGTTTCGGGGCATAGTAAGCACGTCGAAAAATTTTACATATGGGTTCTACGAGAAACCTGAAACATTCTCTATCTATCTGGTTTATAAACATTTTCCTTTTATGGCCTGATGCTTGCTTTGTTTAGGGTGAGTTTGACGTCATGGAACCGAAGGGAAGATACGCAGATGTTCAACTACCTCAAGCACACCGTCGCAGTCGCTTTGACTATGGCCAGCGCTGCGGTAATGGCCAGCCACATTGACCTGACCGACCCGGCATCGCTTGGTGCAGTCAGCGTGTCGGCGTTTGGTGGCAACGTCACCAGCAATACCAGTGCCAGCGAGCGCAGCGGTTGCGTTGCGGCGGGTGCGGGTCTTGCGTGCCTTGGTGACGGCGTTGGCATCGGCGATGACGAAGTGACCTTCGGACGGGAAGTCCTGACGGTCGATCTCGGCAAGGCCTATCGCGTCAACAGCGTCGAGTTTCTCGATGTCTTCAACAACGCGAACGAGGGTGGCAAGTCGGAGCATGCGCAGTTCAGCATCGATGGGGGTTCGATCTTCGATGCGTTCCGCGGCGCGGCTGATGGCAGTGGCGACAGCATCGGTGGTTACCTGATGTTCAGTCTCTCCCAGCCGGTTGTCGGGCAGACGCTGCGCTTCTTCACCACGAGCAATGCCCGGAGCGATTTCTCGGTCGCACGCATCAGCGTGTCCGAAGTACCGCTTCCCGGCACCCTCGGATTGCTCGGTCTGGGCCTGGTTGGTCTCGGCGCGGTTCGCAAGAAGCACGCCTGAGGCCGGTCCGAGCTGAAAAAAACCCGCTTCGGCGGGTTTTTTTTAAAGAATTCGTCACGAATAGCCCTTCAGCGAACCTGAAATCAGCGGATGGCACGACGCAGCAAGCGCCTTGCGTCTCGGGCTGCGCTCACCGGTGACGGTTACGAATTATCTGGTGCCCCCAGCAGGAATCGAACCTGCATCTGAGTCTTAGGAGGACCCCGTTCTATCCATTGAACTATGGGGACATGGCGCGCCGGGCGCCATTCTAGGGATCGGCTTCGGGGTGCGCAAACGCGGCGCCGAGCTGGAGGCAGAATTCCTCGAGCCGCGCGGCGCCGTCATCGCGGAACTCGCGGAACTCGAGCCCGATCTCGCAGCCCGTTGCGGATATGCGCCGCAGGTGCGCGATGCCGCATTCGACGTGAATCCGGGCCGCGCCCGCCATGAATCCCACCTGCAACCCGACCGGCAGATGGCGCAGCTCGCGGGCGACGTTTGGCAGCAGCGCGGCGACATCGGCGGCCGCTACGCACGCCAGCAGGCCGGAGTGCGAGATATTGCATACCGTTGCCGCGAAGCCCTTGCCATCGGCGCGCAGCAGCCGCGCCTCGATCGCAACAGCGAAACGCGGAGCGAAGCGGCGATCGGTCGGGGGCAGCGCCACCGCGGCCCGGTCGGTGCGCTAGGCGCGGTGCACGCTTGCCGCCGCGGACGGACGCGCCTTGACGCTGTCGTACCAGCGCATGATGTTGCGATTGTTCGGGTCGAGCGGCTGGCCGACACTGGCGCCAAAATCCACGAAGCAGAACAACAGGATATCGGCCAGCGAGAATCGCTCGCCGGTAATGAATGGCGCGTTGCCAATCTGGGCGTCCAGCCAGCGCAGCCCGCGCTGGGCGATTTCCTTCAGGTCCGCCGCTGCGTGCGGAATGCAATGCATGCGGTCCCTGAACATCGGCAGGCCTTCGGCAAAGCGAAAGCCGTTGGTCATCGGTTCGGTGATATTGAGGTCGATGCGCCGGGTCCACATGCGGGTGAGGGCGCGCTGCGCGGCGTCGGAGCCGATCAGCACCGGCTCGGGGTGAAGCTCCTCGAGGTATTCGCAGATCGCGGTGACCTCGCTGATCACCTGCCCCGAATCCAGCACCAGTGCCGGCGACTGTCCACCCGGGTTGACCCGCAGGTATTCGGCCTGGCGATTGGCGCCCTTCATGATGTCGATTTCCTCGCGCACGATATGCACGCCCTTTTCGGCGATGAACATGTTGACGACGCGGGGGTTGGGGCCAATGGACTGGTAGAGTTTCATGCATGCGGCTCGCGGTTGCGGATGAGAGCGGGTGATTCTGCGGTAGCGCGCGGCGCGAGATCAAGTCGCGACGCTTGCGCGTGATGCCGAATCGTGATGTTCTGCGCGCTTTATCGAGGAGAGTTCACCGATGCAGGATACCCGCCCGCTGCTGCTCGCTTCCGCGTTTCCGGCCATCGAACGGCTCGCGGTCGACACGCTGCAGTTGAACCTCGGCTATCGCTGCAACCAGAGCTGCACCCATTGCCACGTCAATGCCGGGCCCACGCGCACCGAGACGATGGAGCTCGAACAGATCGAGCGGGCGCTCGCGGCGGGGCGCCGGCACGGCATAAAGACGGTCGATGTCACCGGCGGGGCGCCCGAGCGACACCCGCGTTTCCGCCACTTGGTGCGCGCGGCACGCGCCAGCGGGATCGCGGTGATCGATCGCAGCAACCTGACGGTCCTGCAGGAGCCGGGGCAGGAAGACCTCGCGGAATTTCTCGCCGCCGAGCGGGTCGCGGTGACGGCCTCGTTGCCCTGTTATCTCGAGACCAATGTCGATTCCCAGCGCGGGCACGGCGTTTACGCGCGCAGCGTCGCGGGTTTGCGCCGTCTCAACGAGCTCGGCTACGGCAAGGGTGGAGAGCTGGTGCTGAACCTGGTCTACAACCCGCTCGGGCCGGTGCTGCCGCCGCCGCAGCAGGTGCTGGAGCAGGATTACAAGCGCGAGCTGCTGGCGCGCTTCGGCATTGTGTTCGATCGCCTGCTGACGCTGACCAACCTGCCGGTCAGCCGCTTCGGCGCGGTGCTGCTGGCGCAGAACCAGTTTCACGATTACATCGCGCTGCTCAAGCATAATTATGTCGAGCACAACCTCGCGGAGGTGATGTGCCGGCGCCTGCTCAGCGTGGACTGGCGCGGTTTCGTGTACGACTGCGATTTCAACCAGATGCTCGACCTGCCGCTGCTCGCCACTGACCGGCGCCTGCATCTGCGCGACCTGCTCGACGAATTGCCGCTCGGCGCGTCGATTACCACCGGCGAGCATTGTTTCGCTTGCACGGCGGGGCAGGGCAGCAGTTGCTCGGGGGCCCTGGCGGCCTGATTGCCGATGCGCCTCGGCATCGTGATCCCCGCGCGCGACGAGGCCGAGACCTTGCCGCTGCTGCTCGCCGACCTGCAGTGCCTGCGCGCGCCCGATGTCGAGATCATCGTGGTCGATGGCGGCAGCCGCGATGCAACGCTCGCCCGGGCCGAGGGTCTTGCCGACCAGCTGCTGACGAGCGAAGCAGGGCGTGCGCGCCAGCTCGCTGCCGGAGCCGCCTGTACGCACGCCGCAACGCTGGTTTTTCTGCATGCCGACACCCGGGTATCGCCCGCCGCGGCGCGCGCGATCGCGGCGCTCGGCGCTAGCGACGGAGGCTGGGGCTTTTTCCGCGTGCGCCTGTGCGGGCATTCGTGGCTGCTGCCGGTGGTGGCGTGCTGCATGTGGTGGCGTTCGCGTATCAGCGGCATCGCCACCGGCGACCAGGGGCTGTTCGTGAGCCGCGAATTGTTCGCTGCGGTGGGTGGCTACCCCGCGCAACCGCTGATGGAGGATATCGAGATCTGCCGGCGTCTCGGTGCCGTGATGCCGGGGCGGGCAATCGATATCGAGTTGCAGGGTTCCGGGCGGCGCTGGGATCGCGATGGCGCCTTGCGCACCATCGTGCTGATGTGGTGGCTGCGGTTGCGCTATTTTCTCGGTGCCAGCCCCGCCGCGCTGCACCGCCGTTACTACCGGACCTGAGATGCAGCAAGGCTGTTTTCTGCAGTTTGCCAAGGCGCCGCGCGTGGGGGCGGTCAAGACCCGTCTGCAACCGGTCCTGACGCCGTCACGCGCGGCTGCGGTGGCCCGTACATTGAGCGCGCGCGTTGCTTCGGCGCTGGATGCGGCGCCGTGCGGCTGGGATGTCTGTCTCGTTGCCGATGAGCCCGAAGATCCGTTCCTGCGCGAGCTCGCGGCGCGCCATGGCCGCGTTGTCCATGAGCAGGGCCCGGGCGATCTGGGGCAGCGCATGCAGCGGGCGCTGGCGCATGCGTTGCGCGACTACCCGGCAGCGATCCTGATCGGTAGCGATTGCCCCGGCTACGACCCTGCTTACCTGCTGGAGGCCACGCGAATCCTCGCGCGCACGGATGCGGTGCTGGGACCGGCGCGCGACGGCGGTTATGTGCTGATCGGGTTCAGCCGCATGCACGAGGCGGTGTTCGAGGGTCCGCGCTGGGGCAGCGACAACGTGCTCGCAGTGCAGCGCACACGGCTGCAGGCGCTCGGACTCGGCTGGGAAGAACTGCCGTCGCGCGCCGATATCGATCGGCCCGAGGACCTTTGGCAGCTCGGTGAGGATTTCGCTAGGCGCTGGTGATCGGGCGGTTGTCGCCGCAGGCGTGGGTACGCCCGCTGCGGTCGTAGACTCCGACCGGGGCGATCTGGCCGCGCAACAGCGCCAACATGCGGCTGGTAGTGCGGCTGCTGCGGTTGACGATGCGCTCGTTGATTTCCCCGAGTTGTGCGACTTCGTGCAGCCGCTCCAGCAACATGCTCCAGTCCTTGGCCAGCGCCGCGTCCATGCCGCGCAGCAACTCGGGCCAGTCATTGGCGTGCTGGCGCGCGAGCAACTGCCGGCGCTGCGCCTCGTTGGCATCGAGCGCCTGCAGGCAGAGCAGTTTCTGTTGCACGGTGATTTCGAGCTGTGCGGCATCGCGCGCGCTCAGCGCGGCACGCTCCTCGAGCAGCAGCTCGCGGAGTTGTTCCACGCCGTGGCGGTCGGATTCGATAATGGCACGCGCGGCCAGTTCAGCATCGGCTGGCATTCGATCACCCTCTCGAGCGGTCTGCGCGGACGGGGAATCGCCGCCTGGAAACCGCTTCGTCCTGTTACAGGTTGTCCGCTTCGATCAGCTTCCGGGCGACACGCTGGGAGTCGATCTGGTACTCCCCGCTGGCAATGGCATTGCGGATATCGCGCACCCGGTTCTCGTCGACTGCCGGTTGCGCGGCCAGCTTGCTGGCCGTGGTACGGATGAATTCGGCCAGACCGCTCAGTTCCACCGTGTCATCGCGTGCCACATCGCCGGTCCGGGCGGTGTTGCGGGCGCGCTGATCGGCACGAACCGCACCGGCCTCGCCCTGCCGGGCAGCGGTGGTCTCGCGCGAATTCAAACCCTTGATATCTGAAACCATGACACCTTGTCGTCGTATGTTGCCGATCCCCGGACTCGGGTGATCGATACCTGTATCGGCCACCCATTCTAGATCTTTAGCGCCGGTTACCGTCAATTGCTATGTTTCACCCTCGCCGGGCCCGGTCACCGTGACCTCGATGACCTTTTCGGATTGCAGGTTTCGTGCCCGGATGCGCTCGCCGTAGCGGCCGTTGTCGAGGGCCTCGGCATTGGCGCGCACCGCAATGCCGCCGTTGTGCGAGCTGATGCTGCTGCGGTCGCCGCGCCGTATCAGTATCGGGAACTCGACCACGCTCGCGGTGAGTACGGTATTTTCCGCGAGCGGTCGGCGCAGGTTCTTGCCGATGGCATCGTCGAGTCGGGTCAGCGCGGGAGAGCCCGGCGCCAGCACGTCACGGGCTTCGATCTTCAGGTCATCGGCCGTGAGCGAGTCGCCGCGCTGCAGGGCGCGCGCCGCCACCACCACGTTGCGGTAGATGCGCAGTTCCACCGGTACATAGATCGACCACGGGGTCGGGGCGGCGCAGCTGACCTTGGCATTGACCCGGCTCTGCTCGCGGCCAAGATCGGCCTCGACCAGGATCGGGTGATCGCAGGCCGTCATCCGCAGGCGCGAGTCGAGTGCGCCCGCGACCACTTCCAGGCGCAACGCGTCCTGGGCCATCGGTGCCTCTTCGAGTTGTCTTAGCACACGCTGTTCGACCAGGTCCACGATCGCGGTCGGCCCGATGCTGCTTTCGGCACCCCGCGATGCGCCGCTCGAGACCACGAGCAACAGCGCGAGGCCAAGCATCAGGATGGCAGGGGGTCTGGCGAGCATCGGCGACAGGTTTCCGGCGGTTGCGGGCTTCGGGAGCAGAAGGCAGCAATTCCCGTGCCGCTTGCCCCAGCGGCAGGCATGGCGGCTTTTTGCCGCAGCGCGCCTCGTTGCGGGCGGCAGGCAGCGGCCAGTGATTGCCGCCCAGGTGGCCACCGGTAGCCTGAAAAATAGCCCAACACCATGATAAAAAAGAATTTGTTTCGGGTGGCACAGGCGTTGCTTTATTTCGAGCGGTCCATGGCAACACTGCGCAACGGCGGCAATCACAGATGGCAATCAGTTTCGACTCCGCGCTGGGCGTTCATGAGCAGGCATTGCTCATCCGTGAACGCCGTGCCGAGATCCTGGCCACCAACCTGGCCAATGCCGATACCCCGTACTTCCAGGCCCGTGATCTCGATTTTCGCGCGCTGGTGAACCAGGCGCTCGATCAACGCAATGGCGCCGTGCTCGAGACCACCCGCAGCGGCCACATCGGCAACGCCTCCTTCAGTGATCCCGGTGCCCTGCTCTATCGCACCCCGATGCAGCCCTCGCTCGATGGCAACACCGTGGACAGCGATATGGAGATGGCCGAGTTCTCGCGCAACGCACTCGATTTCCAGGCCAGCCTGACCTTCCTGCAAAGCAAGTTCCGCGGGCTCAAAGCCGCGATCCGGGGTGAATGATGTCGATCAACGCGATATTTGACGTGGCCGCGACGGCCATGAGCGCCCAGAGCATCCGGCTCAACACGGTGGCGAGCAATATCGCCAACGCCCAGACCGCCAGCAGCAGCATCAACAGCACTTACCGCGGCCGCCATCCGGTGTTCGCGCCGCTCTATCGCAGCGCGCTTGCTGACGGGTTCACCGCCGATCCCTCCGCCGAGGCCGGGGCCGGAGTGCAGGTGCTTGGCATCGTCGAGAGCGATGCGCCGCTGCAGCCGCGCTACGAGCCGCATCACCCGCTGGCCGATGCCGATGGCTATGTCTATTACCCCAATGTCAACGTGGTCGAGGAGATGGCCGACATGATGTCGGCCTCGCGCTCATTCCAGATCAATGTACAGATCGTCGAGGCCGCCAAGACACTCGCCCAGCGCGTGCTCGCGCTCGGGCAATAACCGGTAACCGCAGCAATGAATGAATTCAACGGGTTCAAGGTCAGCGACAGCGTTTTCGAGCAGTTGTCGTTCAAGACCGAGCCGGCGAAAAAAGAGAACAAGTCGCTGGGGCAGGCAGACTTCCTGCAGCTGCTGATCACGCAGCTCAAGAACCAGGATCCGCTGTCGCCGATGGACAATACCGCGTTCGTGGCGCAGCTGGCGCAGTTCAGCACGGTACAGGGCGTCGAGGACCTCAACAGCAATTTCATCTCGATGAACAACAGCCTCAAGTCGAACCAGGCGATCCAGGCCTCGGCGCTGGTCGGACACACCGTGTTCGTCGATACCCCCACCGCACGGCTGAACAACGCCGGCGAGATTCTCGGCTCGATCACGATCGACAAGGCCACCGACGACACGCTGCTCAACATCTTTGATTCGAACGGTGTGCTGGTGCGCCAGGAACTGCTCGGCAGGCAGGATCCGGGCGAGTTGCGCTTTGCCTGGGATGGGCGCAACGAGGCCGGCGAATCGCAGCCACCCGGTCTGTACCACTTCGAGGCGCTCGGCCTGATCGAGGGCGCGACCAGCGGCCTGGTGACCACGCTTGGGGCCAATGTGAACAGCGTGACGATCGGGCTCAACGGCGACATGACGCTCAACGTGGATGGCGTTGGCCCGCTAGGTATCGATGCGGTCAAGGAAATTCTCTGATCGACGCCCCTGACGAATATTCAAGCAACCGTAGACCACCGAGACAGCAAGAAGGAGAACGACCATGTCATTCAACACCGGTTTGAGCGGCCTGCGGGCCGCAACCGCGGATCTCAACGTGACCGGCAACAACATCGCCAATGCCAGCACGGTCGGCTTCAAGCAGTCGCGGGCGGAATTCGGCGATGTGTACGCGGCCAGTCTCTCGGAGTCGGGTTCGCGCACCATCGGTGCCGGCGTGCTGCTGCAGAAGGTGGCGCAGCAGTTCACCCAGGGCAATATCTCCTTCACCCAGCGCCAGCTCGATCTGGCGATCAACGGGCGCGGGTTTTTCATCCTCAACGAAAACGGCGAGCGCACCTACACCCGTGCCGGTGTGTTCGGGGTCGACAAGGACGGTTACGTCACCAGCAACACCGGTGGCCGCCTGGTCGGCTATGCCGCCAACAGCGAGGGTGAGGTCGATCTGGGCAACGAGGTGGATCTGCGCATCCAGGCCTTCAACCTGCCGCCGCTGCAGACCTCCGAAGTGCGGCTCGGCTTCAACCTCGATGCCTCCGCCGCGGCACCGGACGGAGCGACGTTTCCGGCCTTCGACCCCGATGACCAGCGCACCTTCAACCACGCCTCCTCCGTGAGCCTGTACGACTCCGAAGGTATCCCGCATGTGGGCACCATGTACTACCGCAAGGACCAGCCCGACCCGGCCATTGAAACCGGGGTGAACAATGACTGGTTCGTATGGCTGGAAATCGATGGCACGCTGGTGAATGCGGGCAACCCGGCCAACCCGGTCAACGCGCCGCTTGATATCAATGGCAACAACAGTGCCTACCTGGTGCGCTTTGACGAGGATGGGAAGCTCGATCCCGCCACCAACCACCTGATGGTCGATGACTGGGTACCGGCGCTGCAGATCCAAAGCGTGTTCGATTCCAACGCCGAGCCGCTGGGACCGCTCGGTGGCGCGGCGACCCCGACTTTCAATGGCGTGGTGGACGCGGGGACCTCGGATTTCATGATCGATATTTCCGGTTCGACCCAGTTCGGCGACGATTTCAATATCGACCAGGTCTCCCAGAACGGCTATGGGCCGGGGCAGCTGGTCGGCACCCAGGTGTCGGAGAACGGGATCCTGTTCGCGCGCTACACCAACGGCCAGTCATTGACGCTGGGGCAGATCCTGCTCGCGGATTTCCAGAATGCGCAGGGACTGACACCGCTCGGCAACACCAAGTGGGGCGAGTCCTTCGAATCCGGGCAGGCCGTGCGCGGGCTGGCGACGGCGGGGGTTTTCGGTGCGCTGCAATCGGGTGCGCTCGAGGATTCCAACGTCGACATCTCCGAGGAACTGGTGGGCCTGATCATCGCGCAGCGTAATTTCCAGGCCAACGCCAAGACCATCGAGACCAACAACGCGATCACCCAGACCATCATCAACATCAGGAGCTGATCCGGGGCATTGCGATGGACAAGGCACTCTACACCAGCATGACCGGCGCGAAGCACAACACGATCGCGCAGACGGTGCATGCCAACAACCTGGCCAACGTCAGTACCGACGGGTTCCGCCGCGATTACGTGACGGCGCGCAGCATGGGGATCTATTACGGCGACGGCTTTCCGACCCGCGCGCATGCGCTGGCGGAACGTCCGGCCACCGATTTCGAAGTCGGCACGCTGCGCGAAACCGGGCGCGATCTGGATATCGCGGTGAGCGGCGAGGGCTGGATCGCGGTGCAGGCGCCGGACGGCAAGGAAGCCTACACCCGGGCCGGCAACCTGCAGATCACGCCACTCGGACAACTGTTGACCGGCAACGGTTTGCCGGTGCGCGGCAACGGCGGTCCGATCGCGATCCCCGATTCCAGCAAGATCGAGATCGGCGGCGACGGCACCATCACGGTCCGCGCCCTGGGTCAGGGTCCCGAATCGCTGTCGGAGATCAATCGCATTCGCCTGGTGAATCCCCCCGAGCGGGACCTGGTCAAGCGCGAGGACGGGCTGGTGTATTACCGCAACGGCGAGCGCGCGCCGGTGGATGCGCAGGTCAGCGTGGTCTCGGGTTTTCTCGAGGGCAGCAACGTGAACGCGGTCGAGGCACTGACCGAGATGCTGAGCCTGGCGCGCCAGTACGAGATGCAGGTCAAGCTGATGAAGACCGTCGATGAGGACAGCGAAGCCGCGGCACGCTTGTTGCAGGTCGCTTGATGTGCCGGATGCCGTTCGTTGCAGTTGCCAAGGAGTAAGCGCACATGATGACCGCCCTGTGGGTGAGCAAGACCGGGCTGAGTGCGCAGGACACCCAGCTCGCCACGATTTCGAACAACCTCGCCAACGTGGCCACCGTCGGTTTCAAGCGCGATCGCGTGACCTTCGAGGATCTGCTCTACCAGATCCGCCGCCAGCCGGGTGCCCAATCCTCCGAGAACACGCAGCTGCCATCGGGCATGCAGATTGGTACCGGTGTGCGCATCGTCTCGACCCAGAAGGAGTTCACCGAGGGCAGCCTGCAGGTGACCGACAACGCCTTCGACATCGCGATCAACGGCCGCGGTTTCTTCGAGGTGCTGCTGCCCGATGGCACCACCGCCTATACCCGTAATGGCCAGTTCCAGCTGAGCCGCGATGGCGAGGTGGTGAATGCCGACGGCCTGGTGATCCAGCCGGCGATCACGATCCCGGAAGGTGCGCGCTCGGTCACGGTCGGCAACGACGGCGTGATCAGCGTGGTGCTGCCGGGTGAGGCGGCCGCACAACAGATCGGCTCGCTCACCGTCACCGACTTCATCAACCCGGCGGGGCTCGAGGCGATCGGCGGCAACCTGTTCCTGGAGACAACGGCCTCGGGCAGCCCGACCAACGGGACGCCGGGCCTCGACGGTCTCGGCACCCTGGTGCAGGGCTCGCTGGAGAATTCCAATGTCGAGGTGGTCGAGGAGCTGGTCAACATGATCACCACCCAGCGTGCGTACGAGATGAACGCCAAAGTCATCTCGACCAGCGACCAGATGCTGGCCTACATCACGCAGAATCTCTGAAGGACGCCCTGAGTCATGAAGTTGTTGTTGCTGATTCCGCTGACGGGCTTCGTGCTGCTCGCGGGCTGCGCGGCGCCGGTGCTGCGCGAGATGCCGGACGATCCGAATTACGCGCCCTTCGAGGCAAATTCGGCACTGCCGGAGTTTCAATCCAAGGGTTCCATCCAGTACGCGCGCTTCGGCACCTCGTTGTTCTCGGACCGTCGTGCCGCGCAGATCGGCGACATCATCACCGTGCGCCTCCAGGAAAAGACCCAGGCCAGCAAGGACGCCGACACCCAGATCAACAAGGACAGCGGGGTCCAGTTCAACGAGGGCCTGCTGCTCGGCGACAGCGTCAACGTGGGTGACCACAGCCTGGAGACCAACCTCGAGCAGAAACGCGATTTCAAGGGTGAGGCCGCCAGCTCCCAGAGCAACAGCCTGACCGGCAGCATCGCGGTCAGCGTGATCGACGTGCTGCCCAACGGCTTGTTGCGGGTGCGCGGCGAGAAGTGGCTGCAGCTCAACCGTGGCAACGAGTATATCCGCCTGACCGGCCTGCTGCGCCAGGAAGACATAGGACCCGACAACTCGGTGGCATCGACCCAACTCGCCGATGCGCGGATCGGCTACAGCGGAACCGGCGAACTGGCGCAGTCGAACAATATGGGCTGGCTGGGCAAGTTCTTCAACGGCGGCTGGTGGCCGTTATGAGCACCCTGCGCGGCTTTCTTGCCGTCGTCCTGCTGTTCACCAGTGTCACGGCACAGGCCGAGCGGCTGAAGGATATTTCCACCCTGGCGGGCGTGCGCGGCAACCACCTGATCGGCTATGGACTGGTGGTGGGTCTCGACGGTACCGGTGACCAGACCACCCAGGCGCCGTTCACCTCGCAGTCCTTCCTCAGCATGCTGCGCCAGTTTGGCATCGCGATGCCCGACGGCGTGCGGCTGCAGTTGAAGAACGTGGCCGCGGTCGCGGTGCATGCCCAGTTGCCGCCCTTCGCCAAGCCCGGGCAGAACATCGATGTGACGGTCTCCTCGCTCGCCAATGCCAAGAGCCTGCGCGGTGGCACGCTGCTGCTGACGCCGATGAAGGGCATCGACGGCCAGGTGTATGCACTGGCGCAGGGTGACCTGGTGGTCGGAGGTTTCGGCACCGAGGGTCTGGATGGTTCGAAAATCACGGTGAATGTGCCGAGCGTGGGGCGCATCGCCAACGGCGCGTCGGTGGAACGCAGCGTCGAGACCTCGTTCACCCAGGGCGGCGAGCTGGTGTTCAATCTGTTGCGGGCCGACTTCACCACCGCCAAGCGCGTGGCCGCGCGCATCAACGAGCTGCTCGGACCGGACGTGGCCAACGCGCTGGATGCGGGTTCGATCGGGGTACAGGCGCCGCAGGATATCGACCAGCGCGTCTCCTACATGTCGCTGCTGGAAAACCTCGAGGTCGATCCCGGCGAGGCGCCGGCACGCGTGGTCATCAATTCGCGCACCGGCACCATCGTGGTCGGCAATCACGTGACGGTGGAGCCGGTGGCGATCACCCATGGCAGCATGAGCGTGGTGGTCACCGAGAACACCCAGGTCAGCCAGCCGGGGATGCTGGGCGGGCAGGGGCAGACCACGGTGACGACGCAATCGAATATCGATGTGCAGCAGGAATCGAGTCATATGTGGCAGATGGGCTCGATCACCACGCTCGACCAGCTGGTGCAGGCGGTCAATGCCGTCGGTGCCGCGCCGGGTGATCTGATGGCGATCCTCGAAGCGTTGAAGCAATCCGGCGCGCTGCGTGCCGACCTGATCGTGATCTGAGTCATGAACCCGGGTGTCAGCGCGGCAAACACCTTCAGCGAGTTGCGCGGTCTGCAGTCGATCAACACGCTGGCGAAAACCGACGGCGGCGCCGCGCTGGGGCAGGTGGCACGGCAGTTCGAGTCGTTTTTCGTGGCCCAGCTGCTGAAGGGGATGCGCGCGGCCAACGAGTTGTTCGCCGACGGTGACCCGATGAACACGAACGAGATGCAGTTTCGCCAGGAGATGCTCGACCAGCAGTTGAGCGTTTCGCTGACCGCAGGTGAAGGACTCGGGCTGGCGAGCGTGTTCGAGCGCCAGCTGCGCCAGCAGTTCGGGGCCGATGCCGAGCCCGATGTGCGCCACGCACTCGATCAGAGCGGTCTCGGCGAGCGTCGTATCGAGCGCGCACCGATGCACGCCAGCACGCGCAAGGTGCCAACGGTGGTGCGCAACGCACTGAACCTGATCGAGCCGATCGTGCAGCAGGTTCGCGCTCGCGCCGAGGCGCCGGGCGAATTCACCGACAAGGCGAGCTTCGTGCGCGCGGTGCTGCCGGAGGCGCGGCGGGTAGCGGCGGAACTCGGGGTCGATCATCGGGTGCTGGTGGCACAGGCGGCGCTCGAAACCGGCTGGGGTCAGTCGGTGATTCGTGATTCGGCCGGGCGCAGCAGCTTCAACCTGTTCAATATCAAGGCCGGCAGTTTCTGGGAGGGGCGCAGTGTCGGGGTACGCACGCTGGAATTCCGCAATGGCATCCCGCGGCCCCAACAGGCACGGTTTCGCGCCTACTCGTCGTTTGCCGAAAGTTTCACGGATTACGCGCGGCTGTTGCGCGAAAACGGTCGTTACCAGGGCGCGTTGGCCAACGCCGGCGATCCGGGTCTGTTCATCCAGGGCCTGCAGCGCGCCGGTTACGCAACCGACCCGGCCTATGCCACCAAGGTCATGAGCCTGCTGCGCGACAACGCGATTTCGGGTACGGAGTGGCACGATGGCTGATCTGCTGCGCATCGCCACCTCGGGGCTGGTTGCCTACCAAGGCGCGCTCGCGACCGCCGGGCACAACGTCAGCAACGCCAGCGTCGAGGGCTACAGCCGCCAGCGCGCGGAATTCGCCACCCAGCCGGCACAGTTCCTCAGCGGTTCCTACATCGGCAACGGTGTGCTGCTCGACAGCGTGACGCGAGTGGTCGATGAGTTCGTGACCAGCCAGCTGCGCACCGATGCCTGGGTCTACAACCAGGCGGATACGCTGCGCTTCTACAACGAACAGATCGACAGCATCCTGGCCGATCCGGATGTCGGCCTGTCGAAGCGCATCGACAGCTTTTTCAACAGCGTGCAGGCGGCATCCGCCGATCCGCGCTGGCTGCCCGGGCGCCAGGTCGCGGTCAGCGAAGCGGTGGCATTGCAGTCGCGCTTCTCCGCGCTCTATACGCGACTCGCGGATATCAACTCCAGCCTGAACGCCCGTATCGACACGTTTGCGGACGATATCAGCGGGCTCGCGGGCAATATCGCACGGCTGAATCAGCAGATAGAGGTTGCGGTCGGCGGGGTGGTGGCCGATCAGCCCAACGACCTGCTCGATGAGCGCGAGCGCTATATCCAGCAACTCGCGGAAATCGTCGATGTGCAGGTCGTGACCCAGGGCAAATCGACCAACCTGTTTCTCGGCAAGGGCCAGGCACTGGTGGTCGGCTCACTGGCCTACAAGGCGGTCAGCGTGACCGACAATTTCGACCCGACCCGCAAGCAGCTGGCGCTGGTGCTCAATGGCGCGAGCCGCGTGGTCACCAATGACACCACCGGTGGCAAGCTCGGTGGCGTGCTGCAGTTCCGCGAGCAGGTGCTCGACGAGTCGTTCAACGCAATCGGGCGGGTGGCGATCGGAATTGCCGACGATGTGAACCGCCAGAACCAGCTCGGCATGGATCTCGACGGCGATCTCGGCGCACTGGTGTTCAGTGACGTCAACGATCCCGAAGCGGCGCGGTTTCGTGCCCGCGCCGCCGCGGACAACGATCCCGCCTCGACCGGCGGCGTACGGATCTTCATCGACGATCCCGCGTTGCTCACCACCAGCAACTACCAGCTCGACATCGGTGCTGGCGGCTCCTGGCAATTGTTCCGGTTATCGGACTCGAACATCGTGGCGAGCGGTGCCGGCCCGCTCACCGACACCCTGGTGACGGTCGATGGCTTTACCGTAGACCTGAACCTGAGCGAAGTACCGCCGGGAAATTTCGTTGCCGGCGACAGCTTCATCATCGAGCCGACGCGGCGCGGCAGCGATACCTTCCGCGCTGTGATCACGCGCCCGGAGGATTTCGCCTTCGCCCAGCCGGTACGGGCCGGCAACGATATCGGCAATATCGGCGACGGCGTCATTGCGACCGATACGACCTTCGACGTGACAACGCCGATTTTGCCGTGCCGGGCGCGCTCACGCCGCCGTTGCTGATCCGCTTCACCAGCGCGACCAGTTACGAGGTGCGGGATGCGAGAGCCCCGATCGTGCTGGCGTCGAACCTGCCCTATTCGCCGGGTACCACGAACACGCTGTTCAGCACCAACCCCGGAGACCCCGATTATTTCGGCTTCCAGCTCACGCTGAGCGGCAGCCCGGTTGCCGGCGATCTGTTCAATGTCCAGTACAACACCGGCGGGACCGCGGATAACAGCAACGGCTTGGCTTTAGCCGCGCTGCAAACGGCCGATAGACTGGCCGGGGGCAGTGCGAGCTACCAGAGCGCCTATGGTGAGCTGGCGGGTTTCGTCGGCACGGTGACGCGTCAGTCGCGGATCGAGACCGATGCCGGCAAGGCGCTGCTCGAACAGACGAGCCAGACCCGCGAGTCGATCTCCGGTGTCAACCTGGACGAGGAGGCCGCCAACCTGATCCGCTTCGAGCAGGCCTACAATGCCTCCGCGCAGGTGATTGCGATTGCGCGCTCCACCATCGAGTCGCTGTTCGATGCGTTCCGTTGAGCGAGCGCGGTCGGGGATCGTACGATGAGAATATCCTCGCTGCAGGTATACAACGCGGGCGTGCGCCAGATGAACGATGCGCAGGCCGCGGTGCAACGCTCGCAGGCCGAGATTTCCTCCGGCAAGCGGGTGATCACGCCCGCGGACGATCCGTCCGCGGCGGCATTGGCGCTGCAGATCGAGCAGAGCCTGGCGCTGAACGAGCAGTATCTGCGCAATGCCGACTTCGCTGAGCGCGACCTGCGCCAGGAGGAAACCCAGCTCGAGGCGGTTGAGAACGTGTTGTTCCGGTTGCGCGAACTGGCGGTGCTGGCCGGCAACGGCGCGCTATCGGTGGCCGAGCGCGGCGCGATCGTGATCGAGGCGGAGCAGAAGCATGAGCAGCTGCTGGGGATTTTCAATACCCGCACCGCGAGCGGCGACTACATGTTCGCCGGCGCGTCCGGTGGCACCATGCCGTTTGTCGAGCGCGACAATGGCGCGGTGACCTATGCCGGAGACCAGGGCCAGCGCAAGCTCGCGGTGGCGCCGGGCGTGGAAGTCGCGGTGAGCGACAGCGGACAAAAGCTGTTCGTCGACGTGCCTGCCGCGAACCAGAACTTTACCGCGCACAGGACAGGGGCCAACTCCGGTGCCGGGGATATCAGCACCGGTCGCGTCGTCGACCAGGCCGCGTTCGATGCGCTCTACCCCGATGACCTGCTGCTGATCTTCGACAACCCGCCCACCACCTACTCGGTGGTGCGGCGCAACCATGCCAACGGCACCCAGACGGTGTTCGCCACCGCACAACCCTTCGTGACCGGCCAGATCATCACGCTGGCCGGTACCGAGACCCGCATCAGCGGCAGTCCGGCGGCGGGTGACCGGTTCCGGATCAATTCCTCGCCAACTCAGTCCCTGCTCGAGACCGTACAGCGATTCGTCGACGGCTTGAAGGCATCCCCCGATACCACGGCAGGGGCCGCGGAACGCGCGCGCGTGGTGGCCGAAACGCTCGACAATCTCGATCTGGCCGAGCAATCCGTGTTTGGTTCGCGCGCCGAATTGGGCACGCGGCTTGACCTGGTCGATGATCTGCGCGCGGAGCAGCAGGATGTTGCGCTGATCCAGCAGGGCCTGCTATCGGATACGGTCGATGTGGACTTCAATGAGGCGGCCAGCCGGCTGGCATTCCAGAACTTCGTGCTGCAGGCGGCACAGCAGAGCTTTGCCAAGTTCGCCAATCTCAGTCTGTTCAACTTCCTGCGTTAGGGCCGCGATCCGGGCTGGAGTTCCTGGGCGTGGTAGGCGGTGATCGCGCGCTGCTTGTGGCGCGTGCTCGCCGAGGTGCCGGCGGCTTCGGTGAGCAATACCCTGCCGCGGTGCACGAGTTTCTCGTTGGCGGCATTCAGCCCGTGCAGCAGCGACAGCCGCAACGATGCACTGCGCGCATCGGCGGGCCAGGCCTCGAAAAATCCGACGACCTCGCGATGGCGCTGCACGGCAAGGTCGCGGGCGTCCATCGCGGCATCGTCCTGGAGCGCTGCGGCAAGCCGCTTGCCGAGCTCTTCGATCCGCTCCCAGGCGGCCTGCAGATTGGCGGGCAACCGCGCCATGGGTTCGCTCATCAGTTATTGCCGCCGGTATTGCCGCCGATGATGTTGGCGGTGGTCTGCAGTTGTGCGAGCAGGAAGTCGCCGCTCGATTGCAGCTGCGAGACCAGCGCATCGAGCGCGGTGAAACGGTCGCGGTACTGCTTCTCGATTTTCTCGAGCCGCAGTTCCAGCTGGTCGCGCTGGTCCGCGATCGACTTGATCTGGCGGTCAAAGCCCTCGCTGCGCGTGGCGAGACTTCCGTCGCGCCCGATATAGCTCTCGAGCGCGTCGTCGAGACGCTTGGCGACGCCGTTCTCGGAGGCGAACAACTGGCTCACATCGGCAAAGTTGCTGTCCAGCGCGGTGTTGAAGCGCGTCGTGTCGAGCTTGAGCGTGCCATCGCTCTGGGTGCTGATGCCGAGTTCGGCGAGCGTGCCGAACGTGCTGGTTCCCTCGACGCTGGAGGAAATGATGCCGCGCAGTCGAAACGCGATGCCGCGCACCGTCGAATCGCCGTTGAGCGGCCCGGCAGTCCCGGTCGCGGCGTCGTAGCGCGACACCTCGCTGATGGTGTTCACGACCTCGTTGTAACTCTTCACGAAGGCCTGCACCTTGCTCGTGAGCTGCGCGCGGTCCTGCGCCACGGTGAGCTGCGCGACCTCCGGAGCGAGCGGATCGGCGGGCTCGCGCTGGGCGGTGATCGTCACTCCGGCGATCACGCCGCTGAAGCTGTTGCTGCTACTGAACGCGGTGAAGCCATCGACCGCGATCCGCGCATCGACAGCGGCCTGTTGCTGCGCCAGCTGGCTGCCGGGAAGGTCCGTGGCGGAAAAGTGGAAGCGCGACAGCCCCTGGTTGTCGGTGTGATTGCCGTCGCCGTCATTGACCGCGATGCCGATGGTGTTGGCCGCGCCGGTGCCCGCACCGCCCAGCACCAGGCGCGTGAGCGTTCCGGCACCGGCATCGAGCGGGTCGGCCGCCACCACGATCAGCGAGGCGGTGACGCCGGGGTTGCCCGGCGCGCTATTGATCAGGCCCTCGAGTTCGGCCAGCGTCGTGGTGGCCGTGGTCGTGACCTGGAAGGTGGTGGTGCCCGAGCTGATGTCCAGGGTGCCGGCACCGACGGTGGCGGTGGAGCTGGCAAAGTTCGCGGTGCTGACCAGCTTGTGCGCGCGAGCGAGGTTCAGGACCTGCACATCGTATTGCGCCGCCAGCGCGGTGCTGTCGGCGCTGGCCGAGAAGTACGAAGGGATGCTGGAGGTCGCGGTGCGCGCCTGCAAGGCCCCGGCATCGAGCAGGCCGGCGAGGCCGTTCCTGAACTGGTCGAGTACACTCCTGAGGCCGCCGAAGGCCGAGATATTGGCCTGGATCGTGGCTTCTTTGGCCGCCAGGCTGTTGAGTTTCGGGGTGCGCTCGGCCGCGATCAGATTGTTGATCAGGCTCTCGAGGTCAAGCCCCGAACCCACACCTACCGCGCCAACTGCCATCTACTGGATCCTCGCCTGCCGGGCACCGCTCATTGGCGCACATTACACCTCAGGCCTGCTCCTCGAGCAACAGGCCGCTACCGCCGAGGCTCGATCCGCTCTGTTCGCGCAGATCCTGCAGGGCCTTGGCAACGCGCACGATTTCCTCGGACGGTATCTGGCGTATCAGCTCATCGGTCTCGCGGTCGAACACCGAGACGATGGTGCGGCCGGTGTCCTCGTTGACCACGAACGACAGCGAGCGGCTCTGCACCGCGGGTTGCTGCTCGAATTCCGCGACCAGCTGTTGCAGGGACTCCTGGCTCAGTTCGCGTGCGCGTTGATCTGCCAAGGGTACGGAGCGAGCGGCTTGTTGTGCAGCCGGCGCCGATTGCGCCGGTGCGGTACGGCCGTTGCCGCTTGCCGCGGCATTGACCGAGGCGGCCGGCAACGGATCGCGGGAGGGCGATCGAATCAGGTTTTGTACAGGCACTGTCTCCATGTCATCAGTACCAAATCATGGCGTATAAAAAACGATAACCGCAGGAGTCCGAGTCACGACTCATCCTCCCGCGGTGTCACCAGGGCGCTGCTTCTTACTGCAGCAGTGCCAGCGTGGCCTGCGGCAGCGCATTGGCCTGGGCCAGTACCGAGATGCCGGCCTGTTGCAGGATCGAGGCCCGTGTCAGGTTGGCGGTTTCCGCCGCGAAGTCCGCATCCAGAATCCGGCTGCGCGCCGCGGTCACGTTCTCCGCCACATTGCTCAGGTTGGAAATCGTGCTGAGCAGGCGGTTCTGAACGGCACCGAGGCTGCCGCGCGCGTTGTCGATGAACTGCAGCGCCGCATCGGCAACCGCGATCGCGCTCTGCGCCCCGGTCTGGGTACCGATGTTGATCGCAGCCACGCTGCTCAGGGCGCTCGCGGTGGTGGCCGCGGTGAAAATCGTGCCGGTCACGCTGGTGGCCGCCGAGAATGCCTGGAAGCTGGTGAAGCTCAGGGTTGCACCGACCGCGCTCGAGTCGTTGCCTGCGCCGGTGAGGGTAACGGCTGCGCCTGAGCCGCCGGTCAGGGTGGCGGTCTTGGTGGCGCTACTGTTGTTGAAGTCCTGGATGAACAGGTCACGGCCCTCGGCGTTGACCAGCGAGATGGTCGCGCCGTTGGCGGTCGCGGACACGCCGCTCGCCGCCGAGCCGGCGTTGATCGCATCGGCCAGCCCCTGCAGGTTGGACACGTCGGTTACCTGCACGCTGATTGCGGAGGTGTACGCGGTGTTGCTCGCCGTGGTGCCGCTGCGGGTACCGATGGTAAAGCTCACGGTGCCCGCCTCGGAAATCGCGCCCAAGGTGGCAGTGGTGCGCGCGGTCAGATCGACGCCGGTGCTGGCATTGACTGCCTTGACCTGCTGCGCCAGCGTGTTGCCGCTGGTGCCCGCGGCGACCGCGATGACAGAACTGCCGAGTGCGCCCGACAGGGTCAGGTTCTGGGCTGCCGTGACGTTGGCGGGTGCGGTGGCGGCAGAGGCGACAGCCGCGTTCGCGGTGCCGGTGTTGGTGACGGTATTGGCACCGATATTGGTGGCACGGGCATTCGCGATGCTGATCGAGATGGTCTCGTTGGCATTGGCGCCGACCTGGAAGGTTTCGGTGCCGAAGGTGCCGTCGAGCAGTTTACGACCGCCGAAGGTGGTGGTTTCGGCAATCCGGTTGATTTCCTGCTGGATCTGCGCGACTTCCGCCTGCAGTGCCGAGCGCTCGACGCTGGACTGGGTGCCGTTGGCCGACTGGATCGACAGTTCGCGAACCCGCTGCAGCAGTTCGGATGTCTCCGACAATGCGCCTTCCGCGGTCTGCGACAGGGAGATGCCGTCATTGGCGTTGCGCACCGCCTGGTTCAGGCCGCGCACCTGCGAGGTGAAGCGGTTGCTGATCGCAAGACCGGCCGCATCGTCCTTCGCGCTGTTGATACGCAAACCCGAGGACAGCCGCTGCAGCGAGGTCGAGAGCGACTGCTGGGTGGTGTTCAGGTTGCGTTGGGCATTGAGCGAAGGAATGTTGGTATTGATGATCTGGGGCATTGTGCATCTCCTTGGTACAACACCCCGTGCCCGGGGCTGCTGGTTGATATCCGTCTTGAAACACCTGCCGGCAAATTCGGCATTCGTGATCGTTATCGACGCCTGCCCGCCAAACTTTAGAAAAATTATTCAAATCGTTTTTCCGGGCTTGTGCGACGAGTCCGGGTTAAAGTGTGGCCACCGACTGCCGATACGCTCGATGCCATGCCAAACCAATCGTCCGCCCGGAGGTTCCAGTCCGTGTACAACAAGTCCGCGCTTTCCCAGTATCAGCAGATAAATGCCCAGACCGGAATCGTTGACGCCGATCCGCACCGCCTGATCCAGCTGCTGCTCGATGGCGCGCTGGATCGTATCGCCCAGGCCAAGGGTGCACTCGCTGCCGGTGACGCGGCCGCGATGGGCGAGGCGCTCGGCAAGGCGCTGGGGATCATCAGCGGCCTGCAGGCCTCCCTCAACAAGGAAGACGGCGGCGAGATCGCGGAAAACCTCGATCGCCTTTACGACTACATGACGTTGCGCCTGCTGGCGGTTCACCGCGAGCGCAAGGCCACCCCCCTGGATGAAGTCGGCGGTCTGCTCGGCACCATCAAGAGCGGCTGGGAAGGCATTCGCGAGCAGGCCAGCATCGCCTGAATTGACGTTTTATTGACTGGATATTTGCCATTGCCAGTCTTTTTTCTGTCGAAACCCGGTCTGTCCCGTCTATACTCTCGCCGCAAGCATATAACAGCAGGCAGGGGATTCTCGGCGCATGACAAGCAGCTGTCGCATACTGGTGATCGATCCGGAACCGGCCCGTCGCGGTGAAGCCGCGACCATCCTGCGCTTTCTCGGCGAACACCACGAAACCTATCCGCAACTGCCAAAGTCCGCGCTGAACGAACCCACCATGGCACTGGTTGCCGCCGGCCAGGCGGCGGCCGACATCGATGTGCTGCTGGCCGAACTGCAGCGCCGCGACCCGGGGCTGCCGGTGCTGTTGCTGGGCGGCGAGGAGGTCACCGACGGGGCGTCGGCGAGCCCGGCAAACCTGATCGGACGGCTCGAATGGCCACTGCAGCACCGGCGCCTGATCGACGAGATGCACCGCGCGCGCATTTACCGCGAGCAGTACGCGGCCAGCCGTGGCCGTGCCCAGCAGGAAGTGAAACTGTTTCGTTCGCTGGTCGGCATCAGTTCGGGGCTGCAGGTGGTGCGCCACCTGATGGCGCAGGTTGCCGACACCGACGCGACGGTGCTGGTGCTGGGGGAATCGGGGACCGGAAAGGAAGTCGTGGCGCGCGGAATCCACCAGAACAGCCGTCGCCGCGCGGGGCCGTTCGTGCCGCTCAACTGCGGTGCGGTGCCGGCCGAGCTGCTCGAAAGCGAGCTGTTCGGGCACGAGAAAGGCTCGTTCACCGGTGCCGTGAGTGCCCGTTGCGGACGTTTCGAACTGGCACGCGGCGGCACCCTGTTTCTCGACGAGATCGGCGATATGCCGCTCGCGATGCAGGTCAAGCTGTTGCGGGTGCTGCAGGAGCGCAGTTTCGAGCGCGTCGGCGGCAACCAGACGCTCGAGGCCGATGTGCGTATCGTCTGTGCCACCCACAAGAATCTCGACGAGATGATCGCGCAGGGCAGCTTTCGCGAGGATCTCTACTACCGGATCAACGTGTTTCCGATCGAGATGCCGCCATTGCGCGAACGCAGCGAGGACCTGCCGTTGCTGGTCAACGAACTGGTCGCGCGGCTCGAGCGCGAACAACGCGGCTCGGTCAGCTTCACCTCCTCGGCGATCGAATCGCTCGCCAGGCACCCGTGGGCGGGCAATGTGCGCGAGCTGGCCAATCTCGTCGAACGGATGGCCATCACCTATCCCGGCGCGGTGGTCGGGGCGCGTGACCTGCCGCTCAAGTTTCGCCATGTCGAGGAGCCGGAGGAAGACTTCGCACATGTGCCCGCGGTGCCTTGTACGCCGGCACCTGTCGCGGCTCTCGACTCGCAATCGGGCCTGCTGCCGATCAGCGGACTCGACCTCAAGGAGTACCTGCAGGGTCTCGAGAGGAGCCTGATCGAACAGGCGCTCGATGACTGTGTCGGGGTGGTCGCACGCGCCGCCGAGCGGTTGCAGCTGCGGCGCACGACCTTGGTGGAGAAAATGCGTAAATACGATCTGCTCAATCGGGGTGATGCGGCGGAAGCTTGACGAATTGAACTTTACAATCAATAACCTGTTGAATTAAAAGAATAAAAAAATACGGCATCAGATTTGCTTTGCCTCCGCGAAACGTCAAGATTCCGGAGGGCCCCCGGCGTGACGCACGCTGTACACAATATCCCGCTGCCCATGGTGGTGCCATGAGCGCCCCTGCGCGGGCGCCGGCAATTCGTGACAGCAACGAATTGCAGGCCGCCTTTGCGCAGTTCAACCGCGTCTCGGGCGAACTCACTGATTCCTATCGCCTGCTCGAGCAGCGGGTGGAGCAGCTTTCCACCGAACTCGACCAGGTGGACCGTGCACGGTTGCGCGAACTCGAGGAGCGGGAGCGTCTGTCACAGCGCCTGCGCAGTCTGCTCGACCTGCTGCCGGGCGGCGTGGTGGTGCTGGATCCGCAGGGTGTGGTCTGTGACTGCAACCCGGCCGCGCGCGAGATGCTGCAGGTCGAGCTGGCGGGGCAGCGATGGGTCGACGTGATCCGCCGTGCCTTTGCGCCACGCCCCGACGATGGTCACGAAATCTCGCTTGCCAGCGGGCGCCGGGTGAGTGTGGCGACCCGCTCGCTCGATCGCGACTGGGGCCAGGTCGTGCTGCTGACCGACCAGACCGAGACCCGCGAGTTGCAGGATCGGCTGAGCCGCCACCAGCGGCTGACCGCCATGGGCCGGATGATGGCCGCGCTGGCGCACCAGATCCGTACGCCGCTGGCCGCCGCGATGCTTTACGCCGCGAATCTCTGCGAGGCGGATCTGCCGCCCGAGCAGACCCGCAAATTCTCCGCGCGGATCCTGGCGCGCCTGAGCCACATGGAGCAGCAGGTGCGCGACATGCTGGTATTCGTGCGCGGCGATGCCCAACCGACCCAGGCCGTGACGATCGAGGAGCTGGTGCGGGGTATCGAGGCCGCGCTCGAGGCGCCGCTGGCGGCGGCGCAGGCACGCTGCGAGTGGCGGCTCGGCTGCGATACCACGCTGGTGCTGCAGGGCAATCGCGAGGCGCTGATCGGCGCGGTGCTGAACCTGGTGAACAACGGGCTCGAGGCGGGGGGACGGGGCTGCGTGCTCGGACTCGCGATCGAGCGCCGCGAGCAGCAGATCGTGATCACCGTTGGCGATGATGGCCCGGGCATGAGCGAGCTCCTGCTGGCGCGGATCGAGGAGGAATTCTTCACCACCAAGGCACAGGGAACCGGGCTCGGGCTGGCGGTGGTCAGGTCGGTGGCAAGAGCCCACGGGGGACGACTCGAGCTGCAGTCGCGACCGGGCCAGGGAACGCGGGCGAGCGTGGTATTGCCGTTGCTGCGCAATGCGGGCGTCACGGAGGCGAGTGTTCATGGCTGACAACAGAATCTGTGGCATGCGGATACTGCTGGTGGAAGACGATGCCGATCTGCGCGAGGCGATCAGCGATACGCTGGAGCTGGCCGGGACGCGGGTGATCGCGGTCGCCGGTGGTGCCCAGGCGCTGCAGGCGCTGGCCACGGAGGGCGTCGACCTGGTGGTCTCGGATGTCAACATGGACGGCATGGACGGGCACGCCCTGCTGCGTCGTATCCGCGAAATCCATCCGCAGGTGCCGGTGGTGCTGATCACCGCGTTCGGCAGCATCGAGCGCTCGGTACAGGCCATGCGCGATGGCGCCGCCGATTACCTGGTCAAGCCGTTCGCACCGGCACTGCTGCTCGATGCGGTGGCGCGCTACGGTGCCGGCAACTTGCTCGGCGAGGAAGACCCGGTCGCGGTCGCGCGCGGCTCGGTCGAGCTGCTGCAACTCGCACAACGGGTGGCGCGCACCGATTCGACGGTATTGCTGAGCGGCGAGAGCGGCAGCGGCAAGGAAGTGCTGGCACGCTATATCCACCGCCATTCGCTGCGCGCCGAGCGCGCTTTCGTGGCGATCAACTGCGCGGCGATTCCGGAAAACATGCTCGAGGCGCTGCTGTTCGGCCACGAGAAGGGGGCATTCACCGGGGCCTACGCCAGCATGCCCGGTAAGTTCGAGCAGGCCGAGGGCGGCACCCTGCTGCTCGACGAGATTTCCGAGATGGATGCCTCGCTGCAGGCGAAGTTGCTGCGGGTGCTGCAGGAGCGCGAAGTCGAGCGACTCGGCGGGCGCAAGCCGATCGCGGTGGATGTACGGGTGATCGCGACCAGCAACCGCGACCTGCTGGGCTGTGTCGAGGACGGCATATTCCGCGAGGATCTCTACTACCGGCTCAGCGTGTTTCCGTTGCACTGCCTGGCGCTGCGCGAGCGCCCGGCCGATATCGTGCCGCTGGCCGAGCGGCTGGTGCGTTCACATGCCGCGAAGATGCACCACGGCGCGGTGTATTTCGACGATTCGGCGCTGCGCGCGATGCTCGCCCACCCGTGGCCGGGCAATGTCCGCGAACTCGACAATGCCTTGCAACGCGCGTTGATTCTGCAGAACGGCTGTGTGATTTCGGCGCCCCATCTGCGTCTCGTGCCGCCGCGTGGCTCGCTCCCCGCGCTCACGGCGGCGGCGCTTGCCGAGGCACCGGCGGCGGAACCGGCCCTGGCCGAGGGTGAGCAGGGCGGCGATCTGGGCAGCGATCTGCGATTGCGCGAATACCAGATCATCGTGAACGTGCTGAAGGATACTCGTGGCAGCAGGAGCGGCGCCGCCGAACGCCTCGGGATCAGCGCGCGCACGCTGCGCTACAAGCTGGCGAAAATGCGCGAGTGCGGCCTCGATGTGGACGAAGCGCTGCGCGCCGCGTCCTGAGCCGCGAATACCGTCGCGACCCGAGAGCCACGAGCATGCCGGCGCCGGCGCGCTCGAAGGTGCCACGCATGCCGTCCGGCCCGTCACGTGCGCCATGGTGTGCATCAGTGTTTCGGCGGCGCATCACGTTTCGGTCGAGCGCACACACTGAAAGCCGATCGGAGAGTTCAGTAAGCATCCAGAAACTGATTGACGGCCGCGAACGTCGCGTCGAATGGAGGCAGCAATTCGTCAATCCCGGCGTGTTGTCCGTTATTGGCGGCCGTTTCGATGCGCTCGCAGCAATCTCCCAATGCCAGTGCGCCAATGGTCCGCGCCGACGATTTGAGCTTGTGGGCCGCCGCACCGACGCCTGCGAGCTCGCCGGATTGCCGGGCGTTGTGCATTTCTGCCGCGATCGGCGCTGCGCTGCGCCGAAAATCTTCAAGAAATTCGCGCACGATCTGCGGATCATCGCCCACCAACGCCTGCAGTACGCTGATATCCACCGGCTGTTCAGCCGCGTGCGCAGCGCTTGCAGGTCGCGCTAGCTCCGTGCTGGCTTGTGCGGCGTCTGGCTGCTCGATCTCCAGTGCCGGCAGCCATTTGCCAAGGACGGCATCGATTTCCTCGAGCCGCGCGGGCTTGCTCAGATATCCGTCCATGCCCGCGGCGAGGCACTGCTCCGATTCGCTGGAGACCGCAATTGCGGTGAGCGCGACAATGCCGATATGCGCCGTGTCGCCTTCTTCCGCGCGTATCGCCGCCGTGAGCTCATACCCGTCCATACCCGGCATATGCAGATCGGTCAGCAACAATGGATAGTGCCCCAGGCGCCAGCACGCCAGCGCCTCCAAACCGTTGTCGGCGATGTCGGCGGTTACACCGAGCAATGCCAGTTGATGCCGAATCACCTTCTGATTGGTCTCATTGTCCTCGGCCACCAGGATCAAGCGACCGCATTGAAGGGCCTCTTCCCGCGATAGCAGCCGGATGCCTTCGCCGTATTTTGCACCGAGCGACGAGTGCGGCTCTTCTGCCAATGGTTTGCGTTCGGCGGCGACCGCGACTGCACGCAACAAGGTTCGCCGGCATAGCGCATTGCCATCGACCGTGAAAACCCCGGCACCCGTTTGGCGCAGGTTGCGCCGCTTGCCACGTTCGATCACGACCGCCAGAAACCGTACATCCAGATTGAGTCGCAGGTCCATGGCGGCTTCAAGCTCCGCCACGCTCGGGTGCGTATCCCCGGCATCAATGACCCACACCCACAGACCCGATGCGCCGCGGCGCGCCCATTCCCGGGCGTGACTCAACTCCTCGATGCGCTCCACTCGCGCGCCGCCATGCACCAGGTAGGTGGCCAGATCGGGTGCCAGCCCGTGGGCGGTGCCGATGACCAGGCACGCCAGCCCGGCGGCATCGCTGGTCGCGTCAGGGCTTGTCGGGGCGTCCGGCACGGAGCGCAGGGGCAGTCGGAAGAAGAACGTGGAGCCGACCCCCAGGGTGCTTTCGACCCGGATCTCGCCGCCCATGAGCTGCGTTAGCTGGTAGGAGATCGCCAAACCGAGACCAGTCCCCCCGAATCGTCGACTGGTCGAGGTATCGGCTTGCATGAACGGCCTGAACAGTAAGGCTTGCGTATCCGGATCCATGCCAATGCCATTGTCCTGCACCCGGAATTCGATCGTGATGTCCTCGGTGTCACCCCGGACGCATTCGGCCCGCACCGAAACAAGCCCCTGGTGATCTTGGTTGCTCGAGAACTTGATCGCATTGTTGATCACGTTGATCAGCACCTGGCGAATGCGTTGGCCATCGCCCAGCGCCGCGCCAGGGATGGCGGGGTCGGCAAAGACGGTCAGCTCGACGCCTTGCTTTTCAGCCAGGCGGTTCAACATCACGCAGACGCTTTCGACGAGCTGCGCCAGATCGAGCGGTTCGTGCTCCACGGCGAGTTTTCCCGCCTCGATCTTCGAGAAATCGAGAATGTCGTTGATGATCGTGAGCAAGGAGGCGGCCGAATCCTGGATGAGACCGACCATCTCCACCTGATAGCCTTTCAGGCTGGTCTGATGCAGCACATCGATCATGCCGATCACCCCGTTCATCGGGGTGCGGATCTCGTGGCTCATCGCGGCGAGGAAGGCCGACTTGGCGGAATTGGCGGCATCCGCCCGTTGTCGGGCGGATTGCAGTTCAGCGATGAACCGCTTTCGCTCGCTCACATCGAGTACCACCCCGATGAACCTGCTCTCGTCGCTCGTTTCGCCGAGGTGCAGCTCCATCGGAAACAGGGAACCATCCTTGCGCAGGCCAGTGACCTCGCGACCGGTGCCGATAACCTTGCGTTGACGGGTTTCGCGGTAATTCCGGAGATAGCCGTCGTGCGCGCTCCTGTCGGGCTCAGGCATCAGCATGTTGACGTTGCGCCCGAGCACCTCGGCGCGGTGATAGCCAAAAATGCGTTCGGCCGCCGGATTGAAGGCGTCGATGCAACCCTCGATATCGATGCTGATGATCCCGTCAACCACCGTGTCCAATATGATTTGCAGCCGGGCGCTTTCCGACTTGGCAAACCGAAGCGCATCCTGCAGTTCCCGGGCGGCGCGGCGCTCCTCCGTGATATCCCGAAACACGAGTACGGCGCCGACCACCTCACCCGTGCGGCTGCGGATGGGGGCACAGCTATCCGCGATGGGTCGCTCGAGGCCGTCGCGTGCCACCAGCACGGTGTGATTGGCCAACCCGCGGACAGCGCCGCTTGCCAGGGTCTCCAGGACGGGAATCGGCGCCGGCACGCGGGTCCGTTCATTGATGATCCGGAAAACCGTGGCGACCGGGAGGCCGCTGGCCTCGCGCTCCGTCCAGCCCGTGAGGAGTTCGGCCATGACATTGAGCCGCGTGATCCGACCATGGATGTCGGTGCACAATACGGCATCGCCTATGGATTGCAGCGTGATCGCGAGTTCTTCCTCGCGAGCGTACAGGGAATTTTGCAACGCCTGCAACTCGGTTATGTCGTGCGCTGAAGCATAAAAAACGCCGTCCTCCGGTGCGGCACGTGCTGACCATGACAGAGTTTTCCAGGAGCCATCCTTGCAGCGATAGCGATTCACAAACCACGCCGCCGATTCATCAGGATGATCCGCCTTCGCGCGGGTGGCCAATTGGTCCTCGGGATGCACGAAATCGATAAACGGGCGCACCAGCAATTCGTGCTCGGTATACCCGAGCGTCGTGACAAACGCGGCATTGACCTGCTTGAAATACCCGTCCGTCCCCGCAATACAGGCCAAGTCGTGGGTCAGGTCGAAAAAGCGGGTACGTTCATTTTTCAGTCGCTGGCTAACGGCAGCCGCGCGCCGCAACAACGCGGCGCTCCACGCAAGGATCCCGCCGACGATGATGATGGTGGCGAGGGTTCGCATCGCGACAAGCGTGTGTGGCCGAAGAGTCCACGCCATTCCGCCTCGAGGGAAAGCCACCCCAGCGTGGTCAGCACGATGACTATGAGGGGGAGAATCCGGGTCAACAGGACTTCACTGAAGCGGTCGCCGGTGATTATGCCCATCATTCCTGCGTGGGGGCGCGCGCTGAACGTGCCGATCGCGAGCAGCAAAAATACCACCGACGTGTGCAAGGCCATGGGGATAAACGTAGTTATGCCGGACAGTTCCCTGACGTTGTAGATGTATCCAATCAGGCTCATCAGTGCAATGAACAACACAGGGAGCGCCGAGAGTTCGGCAGGACGGCGTCCATTCTGAGTCGTCTGGTCGAGCACGAGCAAAGCAAACCCCAGGAAAACAAAGCCGATCGCCGTATTGGGTGCCATCCGATTGGGGATCCCGGGGAGATCATGGGCGAGTCTTTGCGCGAACAGCAATCGATCGATGCCCCAGTCGCCACCATCAATGGCATTGATCACGCCGAGCACACCAATGCCCGACACCATTGCCGCGCCCAGCAGCGAGACGGCGTGCCGCGGCGCCGCCCAAGCGCTGCCCTGCGGGTCAGGTGTTCGAAAACGAAACCCGAGTGACAGGCCCGCCAGAATGAACGCAATTGCCGTTACCGGGTTCATCGAGACAAGACCCGGCACCACGCGCTTGAGCGTATCGATCTCCAGTATCCAGCCCGCCAAGACCAGTGTGCCGACGAGCATCGCCACTACGCTGTAGGTTACGGTCACCCACTCCCATCGGGTCAGGTGCCTGCGCGACTCATTGTGTGCCATGCAAATACCGTCCCCCTTCAGGCCGGATATGTAATCACCGCTAAGTGCCCGTCGGCGCTGTACCCAAGGCGTGCGCAACTCTTGCCACCAGCGTGGAGCGGTCAAAGGGCTTCACGATATAGTCTTTCGCGCCCGCCTTGAGACATTCGTGCACCGTGTCCTTGTCACTTCTTCCGGTCAGCATGATGATCGGTATATTGGCAAGCCAGTTGACAAGCCTAATCTGGCGCGCCATCTCGATGCCGTCCATGAGCGGCATTATCACGTCGAGCAGGATCAGGTCGGGGCGCAGGCGGCGCAGGATCGCAAGCGCGTCGCGACCACTGTGGGCAAAGGCCAGCTCGTAATTTTGTGCTTCAAGTGCCTTGGCAACCAGCTTGCACTGGAACTCGTCATCATCGATCACCAGCAATGTCGGCTGCACCCGGTCGGCCAGCGCAGAGAGTGCGCGCATCGATTCCATATACGGCGTGCAGGAGGCGCGAAACTGCTCTGCCTGCCGTGCCAGGGGCTGAACCGATTGCGTCAGCGCCTCGAGTGGTGCGCTGATCGCCTCGCGCCTGAAGTGGGCAAACTCGCTCTTGAGCCCGGCGGCATCCTTTACCTCGAGCATACCGTGCATGCCGCCGCTGGTGATGCGGCGCGAAAAACCGTCGAGCGCCACACTGATATCGTGCTCGGTGTTCTTCAGCGCAGTATTGGTTGATGCGAGTGACGCGTCATCGGCGGCGATACGCTCCTGAAGCAGGGTTTCGAGTTCCGCCAGGCGCCGCGCTTGTGCCAGAAATTCCACTGCCCGTGGCTGCTGAGTGGCCATTGAGGCCAGCTCGTGCGTTGCATGGTGCACTGCCATCAGCAACCGTGGGGCGTCGTTCGAGACCGGCCAGAACAGCACGTAGTCGTCGAACAAGCCATCGCGACACAGCACATAGGCATGGCGCACTTCTTCCTTGGTACACAGCATTATGATGCGGATGGGACGTTGCTGGATCTCGCTGCCGAGGCGGTATAGACCAAGGCAATAGCGCTGCGACTTGTCCATCCCGTTGAACGCGAGGACCAGCACATCGGGCTGGGCTTCCTGGTATTCCTCGACGATCCGCTCCGGATTGGTCGATATCGCTATGGTGCCGAATTCATCCTCGAGCAGCTTTTTGACCAGCGATGCGTTGGCTGCGCTGTCCGCTGCAATCAGTATCCTGGATTTGGTATTGAACGTCGTCGCCATGTCTCATTCAGCTTCAGCTTCAATAGGGTTGGAAAGTTCCCGTAGAACACGGTCGTCCCACGCCATCAGCCAGTTCGGCAGTTCCTCGGTCGGCATGGGTCTGGCTATGAAAAACCCCTGCGCGACGTGGCAGCCGGTGCGCGTCAAAAATGTCCAATCCGCGAAGGTCTCGACCCCTTCGGCGACTATATCGAGGTTCAACTCCTTGCCCATTGCAAGACTCGAAGTATAGATTGCCCGGGTGGTGCTGTTGCCATGGGCCCCGTGCACGAAGCTGCGGTCGATCTTCATCTGGTTGAACGGCAGGTCGCGCAACTGAGCCATGGACGAATGCCCGGTGCCGAAATCGTCGATCGACAGGGAAAAGCCCTTCAGACGCAGCCGGGTGAGAACATCGAGTGCGGTACGGGCATCTCTCGCCACCCTCGACTCCGTGATCTCGAGCACCATGTCGCCGCTCGTCACGCCCGCGTCGGCAGCCAGTTGCGCCACCCGGTCCGGAAAGTCCAGATCACTCATGCTGTCCATCGAAATATTGACCGCGACCGGCAGCGCCAGCCCGGAACAGCGCCATGCAGCGGCATCGCTCAGTGCGTTTGCGAGTACCAGATTCGTCAGCACATCGATGAGGCCGTGGGATTCGGCCTCGGCAATGAACTGGTCCGGGTAAATCAGCCCGCTTATCGGGTGCTTCCATCGCACCAGCGCTTCCACTCCGAGCAATTCTCCGCCGGGGACTCCCACTTTTGGCTGATAGTAGTTGATAAACTGCTTGTCATCGATTGCGTCGCGGATTTCGGGCGCAGTAAAAACCGCGCGCGACCGGATGTGGTTGCGCGGAAGACTCGGCAACGATTGCTCGAGCAGCAGTTTCAGCGATTGCGGCGAAACCGGTTTCTGCAGCACGCCAAGCAGTGTCATGCCATGCGCTTTCACCAGCTGTTCGGCCGCTTGCAGGATGCGGATATCGACGCCGCTTGCCAGGATCAAGGCGCCCTGGAAATCCCGCGCGACGAGGTGACGGATAAACTCCACACCGTCCATTTCCGGCATGCTCAGATCGCAAACAACGAGCCCGATTGCAGGCCCGCTGGCGTCGATGACCGCGAGCGCCGCAAAGCCGTTCTCGCAGGTGATAATCTCGCTGAAGCCAAGGATCGTCAACTGGTGAGCGAGCAACTTCAGCATGAATGGCTCGTCATCCAGAATCAGAACGCGCAGCGACGGGGTATCGATCATGAGTTCTCCAGTTCTCCATATCAGCGTAGTGTTGTATTCCTTTTGGAACTTAAGCGCTTGTTTGCCCTGCATACCTTCTGCAGGATGCCGCGGGCGCTTTTGGTCCAGATGAATGGCTTGGGTTTGGTGTTGTGATGCACGATGTATTCATCGATCGCTTTGACCAGTTCCGGTACGCTGGTGAATACACTACGGCGCAGACGTAGATCCTGCCCACCAACTCTGGACACCCTGCCAAGCGAGTAAACTCCGCTCGCTCCTCGTCGGTCAGCACGATTTCCGGAGCAATTCGCATTCGCATTCCCGACGCCGTTCGTGTGTTATAGCATTAGAGCAGCGGAAATACATCAGGTTCCTTCAAGAAGGCATTGCCACACTCGCCCTTGGTAGCCAAGAATGCCGCTCAATTGCTCGCTTTCCTGTCCCAGTTCTGGTCGATATACGCTTGTACCGCCGCCAACTCCCGATCGAAGTCGGCCAGTAGTTCTGCCACGGCCCGGTTATCGCCGGCCTTGCCCGCCTGTTCGATAAGCTCGCAGCGATCACCGAGCACCAGCGCACCCACGGCGCGGGCGGAGGATTTCAACTTGTGTGCCAGCAAACCGGCATCCTGTGCCTGCGTCTGGGCACTGGCGGTGGCGATTTCACGCGCGATGCTTGCGGCGCCGTCACCAAAATCGAGCAGGAACTCGCGTAGGACCTCGGTATCATCGCCGACCAGGGCCTCGAGCACCCGAGTGTCCACCGCCGCCGCACCGGCGGCAGGTGTCGCCAGTGTGGCGGATGCGGCTTCCGCGGGGCTCGTTGACGCCGATTGCCCAGGCTGCGCCCACTTGTCCAGCGTGCGTTTCAGCGTATCGAGCGAGGTGGGTTTGCTCAGCACCTCGTCCATCCCCGCGGCGTGACAGCGCTCCAGCGTGCCGTCAATCACATTCGCGGTCCAGCCAATGATCGGGGTACGGGGAAGCCCGCCCTTGGCTTCAATCTCACGGATCGCGCGCGCCAGCGCGAAGCCATCCATGCCGGGCATGTTCAGATCCGCCAGCAATACCGAGAACCGACCTTCGCGCCACAATCCGAGGGCCTGCTCACCGTTCTCGGCCATCTCCAGTTGCACGCCGAGTTGCATCAACTGGTGCGCCAGCAACTTGCGATTCTGGGGGTGATCGTCCACGCCGAGCACCCGCGCGGTGTCCGCGCTTGCACAGGGTGCAGACGTGGCCTGCGGTTCGCCACTGTGGGGCGGACTCCCGGTGTCTGCGGCGTGGTTCAGGTCGAGGGTGATGCGGACCCTGGTGCCGTGTCCCGGTGAGCTGTCGGCAGTGATCGTGCCACCCATCAGGTGCACCAGTTTGCGGGCCAGTGCCAGACCGAATCCGGCGCCACCCTCGAGCCGCGCGGCGCTCAGGTCCGACGGTTGCTCGTCAGTGAACACGCGGCGCAGGGTTTGTTCATCCATGCCGCAGCCGGTGTCCGCGACGGTAATGCTCAGGGTGTCGCAGTCGCTGCCGGTCTCGATCAACTCTGCGCGGAGGTCCACGCTGGCGCCGGGGCAGAACTTGATGGCGTTGTCGATCAGGTTGAACAGCACCTGGGAAAGGCGCGCCGGATCCGTCAGCAGGGCGGGGCTCAGGTGCGGGTCGGAGTGCTGTGTCAGGGTAATCCCGCTGGCCTTGGCCAACGGGGTGTACATGGTCTGCATATGCTGCAAAAGGGCGGCGATGGAAACCGGGCTCAGGCGGATGGCGAGAGTGCCGCGAACGATGCTTTCATGGTCGAGCATATCATCGATAATACGCAGCAGACTGTGGCTTGCTTCGGTCGCGGCGCCCACGATCTCGGTCAGCGATGCGCCAGGCGGCGTCAGGCTCAGCAGTTCCAGCATCCCCTGCACGCTGTTCATGGGCGTGCGCAGTTGGTGGCTCATGGTCGCCAGAAAGATATCCTTGGCAGCATTGGCGCGTACCGCCAGATCACGGCTATGCGTGGCCTCGAGCTGCGCATTCCTCATCTCCGTGACATCCCAGTTGACACCTATCAGGTGCGAAGGCTGGCCCGTCGCATCGCGGTGCACCCCACCGCGGGCTTTTATCCAGCGCAGCGCGCCATCGGACAGGATGATGCGGAATTCCGAGTTGTAGAAATGCTCGCCGAGCAAAGCGTCACGCACGGATTTCGCCGCCGCATCGACATCATCCGGATGAACGCGCGCGCGCCATTCCCGATGGATCTGTTGCGCTTCGCAGGGCTTCATCTCATACAGTTCGAACATCATGTCGTCCCAGAACAACTCGCCGGTCTGCACATTGCGCTCCCAGACGCCCATGTTCGCGCTCCGGGTCGCGAGCTGCAGCCGCTCCAACAGCACGCGGATACGCGTCTCGTGCCGCATTCGTTCCGTGATGTCCTGAACGGTGCCCGAGAAGCGCACGGGTTTGCCGCGCGAATCGAGTGACATCTTGCCGCGGGTGTGGATCCAGCGCTCCTCGCCGTCGGCGCGGTGAATTCGGTACACGATGTCATATTTCGGCTTGCCTGCCAGGGCAGCCTGCCAGGCTGCATTCACTTTTACGACGTCATCTGCGTGTACCGACTGAAACAATAGCTCGTTGGTTACAGGCACCGAACCCGGTTCGAGCCCCCACAGCCGGAAGTGCTCGTCGGTCCAGTCCATCTGATCCGTTTGCGGGTCCCATTCCATGCTGCCCACCGCCGCGACTTGCTGGGCATCGTTGAGCATTGCCTCCCTGTGACGCAGTCGCTCAGCGCTCGCGGACAGTGCCGCCGTACGCTCCTCGACTTGCCTTTCCAGCTCCTCATTGGCGCGCTCCAGCGCGCGTTCGGCCCTGGTGCGCGCGTCGATCTCGCGTCGCAGCAGGTACAGATCGCGAAAGGTCATGGCGATGGCCAGCAGCGAAACCACCACCAGGCCGATCATGCCCCAGATGGCGTTGCGACGAAATTTCAGCGTTTCGGCATCGCGTTTCTCCCGTTCCAGGCTCATCTGGCCCTTGATCACGGTCACCAGCTGTTGCGCCGCGGGTTCGGGAATCTGCATCAGTGCTTGCGTCGGCAACTCGCCGAGTTGGTAAGCGTGCGCCTGTGCTTCCAGTGCGGCGCCGAACTGCGCCACCAGCGCGGAAAGTTCCGGCGTCGCATGACCGGGCTGCTTTGCGCCGCCAGGGCGGGACAATGCGTTTGCGCGGCCACCCAGCGCATCCAGTGCCGAGATGCTCGTTGCGCGGTATGATTCCTGTCCGGTCAGCAGATAAGCCTGCTGTGCCAGTTGTGCGGCCTCGACATGATGCAGCGCGTCATCCAGTGCACCCTGGCGTTGCAGAGTGAGTTGGAAATCTCCCTGTATTGCGCGCAGCGGCTGCTTCACCAACACGTAGCCCGTCACCACCAGCAGCGCGAGGAGGCTGAAAACAACACCCATATGCTGGGTGAATCTGCTGGCGTCTGTTTTGTTCTCAGTCATGCGCAGGTCGCCTGGCCCATGGTTTGTCCGCCATGGACTGCCAATATCGGTGGTCCATGGGGTTCGAGACCGATCCGCTGGCGAAGGGTGTCCCGTGAGCGGCTAGTTGGTGTACTCGGGTGCAAAGCCCATGTCCCAGAGGATCACACTGGCGCCCATGATCCCGATCAGGATGACCAGGCACACGGCCACCACGGCGCTCGCGAACAGGAAGCCGCGGTCCTCGGGAACGTGCATGACGATCGGGATGCCGAGATACAGCAGATAGAGGCTCCAGCTCACGGTCACGATGCCGATCAGCAGTGCCGCCCACAGCACCGGGCTGAAACCGATCAACCCGCCGAGGAGCAATGGCGTGGCGGTAAAGCCCGCGACTGAAATCCCGCGCAGCAGGCTCGATGTGGCACCATAGCTGATGGCCATCCAGTGGATCGAGTAGCCGATGAGGACGATCGATATCACCATCGCCAGGTAGAACAACACGATCAGTCGTAACGCACTGGCAGCGGTCAGCCGGGTGACTTCGCCATCGCCGACGCTCCAGCCGATCTGCGTGGTTCCGTAATACCAGGCGGCCGCCGGCAGCAACGCCAGCACCAGGAAGTAGAAGATGTTGCCGCCGCGGTCCCCGCGGACTTCGATTTTCTGCCATTCGCGAGTGGGACTGAACAACAGGCCTGCAGCGTGATTTATCATCTTGGTGCTCGTATCGTTGCAAAAACAGAATGCCCTTCCAGCGTGCCAAGACAACTCGGCAGGCGCCTGGGCGCGGAAATCAGAGAGCCTCGCTGCCGTCCGCGATGGAGCGCAGACCGTCGGCGTTGATGATGGTGATCTCCTTGTTGTCGACCCCCAGCACTTCCATCTTCTGGCAGCGGCTGAGAACCCGGCTCACGGTCTCGACCGTCAGCCCGAGGTAGTTGCCGATATCGGTACGCGACATCGGCAGGCGGAAATTCGCGGCCGAGAGCTTGCGGCGCTTGTTGCGTGCCGAACGCCGAGCTTGCATGCTTGTTCTTGGCGATGCCGTCCATGCCGAGAATTTCGCCGGGGAAGTAAAACCCGGTCACCTGCTCCTGGCCATTGTCGGTGATCGAATAGGCCTTTACGCTGCCCGAGCGTACCGCGTAGACCGAGCTGAATATTTCGTCCTGGCGGTAGAGATGCTCGCCTTTCTGAAGGGGCCGGCTGCGCTGGATGATACGGTCGAGCTGCTCGACTTCGTGGAAATCGAGCGCGAGCGGCAGGCAGATGCTGTTCAGGCGACAATTACCGCAGTTGGTCTGGTAATCGTGGGGGCAACGCTGCCCGATGACCGGCTGTTCGGAATAGTTCGCAGGTTCGCTCACACACGGCTCCGCTGGTCACGGGCAATAACGCCCCGATAACCAGAGTATAAATACCTTGGCCGTGCATTAACAACAGGTCCGCCCGCTTCAGATGGTGCGGGAGAAACGTTGCCTTGATAGATCGAGATAGGTGTCGAATACCATGCAGATATTACGTACCAGTGGCCGTCCGGCGGGCGTGACCACGATGCGATCGCCTTCGCTGGCCAATAGCCCTTCCTGCTCCATGCCGGCGAGGATCGCGAGTTCACGGGCGAAATGGCTGTTGAAATCGATGCCGTGACGCAATCCGATCGCACCGGTATCGAGGCCCATGCGACAGATGAGCTCCATGATCACGTCACGCCGCAGCCGATCCTCGGCGCTCAGCAGCAGGCCGCGCTGCACCGGCAGCTTTCCCTCGTGCAGGCGGGCATAGTATTCGTCGATGGTCTTGACGTTCTGGCTGTACAGATCGCCGGTGCTGCTGATCGAGGACACGCCGATGCCGAGCAATTCCGGCGCGAGCTGGGTGGAATAGCCCTGGAAATTGCGCTGCAGCGTGCCGTTGTGCAGCGCGTGCGCGAGTTCGTCCCCGGGCTTCACGAAGTGATCCATTCCCACGTAGAGATAACCGGCGTCGGTGAGCGATTCGATGATGGTGTGCAGGATCTCGAGCTTTGCGTCGGCGCCCGGCACCTGCAGCCGGTCGATGCTGCGCTGGCTCTTGAACGCTTCGGGCAGATGCGCGTAGCTGTAGCAGGAGATGCGATCCGGGGCCAGTGATATCACCTGGGCCAGGGTTTTCTCCATGCTCGCGGGACTTTGCCTGGGCAGGCCATAGATCAGGTCGAAGCTCATGGACTTGAAGCGGTGCCCGCGCACCGCATCGACCAGGGTCTCGACCATTGCATAGGGCTGCACCCGGTTCACCGCAAGCTGCACGTCAGGGTCGAAATCCTGGATTCCCATGCTCACGCGGTTGAACCCGAGGCCCTTGAGAAGGGCGATGGTTTCGGTGTTCACGCTGCGCGGGTCGATCTCGATCGAGTACTCGCGATCCGGTGAATCATTGAGATTGAAATGCACCGCGAGACTGTGCATCAGGCGGGTGAGCTCGGAGTTGGAGAGAAACGTGGGTGTGCCGCCACCCCAGTGCAACTGGGTCACGCGCCGCCGCCGATCGAAGTGGCGTCCGAGCAGTTCGAGCTCTTTCTCCAGCGCAACCAGGTAACGTTCCGCGACCTCGGCGTCGCGGGTGATGATCTTGTTGCAGGCACAGTAGTAACAGATGTTGCGGCAGAACGGGATGTGCACGTACAGCGACAGCGGGCCGATCGTGGGCGGGCGCTCGAGCAGGTAGCGTTCGTACTGGCGTGATCCGAATGCGTCGTGGAACTGGAGCGCGGTTGGGTACGAGGTATAGCGCGGTCCGGCGATATCGTACTTGCGGATCAGCGCGGGGTCCCAGCTTACACGGTCATCACGTCCGCGATAGGTGACGGGCATTTCCATTTCGTGCGGCCATATTATGGGGTCAACGGGTTGCATTGAGAGGAGTTTACGCCGCCGCTCCATCTTGTCGTTGATACACGTCAACGCTTTGGGCACTGCGAATTTTCCCCGTTTCCATCGTGTGGTCAATGGAATATTGATGGAGATCAATCAGCTTGCGTCGTACTTGCGTGGGGGGTCGTCTGCTCAGGATTCTCAGTGATGGTGGTGCTCGGCATGGCCGCCGGCCAGCAGGACGACGGCCATGGTCCAGATACCGAACGCGATTACCAGCAAACCGGCCACGATGCGCAACCCGCGGCGTTGCAATAACGCCCGCAGCTGCGCTGCCAGCACCCCGCTCGCGATCACCGCGGGCATGGTACCCACGCCGAACGCCAGCATCAGCAGCGCACCACGTGGCGCGCTGGCGCTGCTCGCGGTCCAGGCCAGGGTGCTGTAGACCAGGCCGCAGGGAAGCCAACCCCAGGCAGCACCGGCCAGCAGGGCCTTTGGCGCGCTGTCGATTGGCAGCAGGCGTGCCGCACGTACCTGCACATGGCGCCACACCCCGTGGCCGGCGCGCTCGAGCAGCGCCAGTGCCTGCGACCATCCGGCCAGATACAGACCCATCAGGACCAGCAACGCGCCGGCGGCGATGCGGATCCAGGCAAGCGCCGCGCTGTGCTCGGCGGACAACAGGCCGCTCAGCGCCCCGGTCATCGCGCCCATCGCGGCGTAGCTCGTCACGCGCCCGCAACTGTAGAGTCCCAGCAGCACATGACGCCGTAGCGCACCGCTGGCGCGCGGCAACGCAAAGGCCAGCGCGGCACTGATGCCACCGCACATGCCGACGCAATGCGTGCTGCCGAGCAGGCCGAGCAGCAGCGCGGCGGCGATATCGGGGGCGTGGTTCACGGTGGCTTCGGCGCGCTGTCCTGGCTGCCGGGCGCTGGCGAGGGCAGCTCCGCAGCCGGCGGGATATCGTCGTCGAAAAGTATGCTGTGCGCGGCCTTTTCGAGATCATCGAACTGCCCGCTGCTGACCGACCACAGATAAGCGCCGAGCGCGAAGCCGAGCAGCACGAAGGTGACGGGTATCAGCACGTAGATACTATCCATGCGCGGCAAGCTCCCCGGCTTTGCTCGATGTGCCATGCTGGCGCAGCCGCAACGCGTTGGCAACCACCACCAGCGAACTGGCCGACATGCCGATTGCGGCGAGCCACGGAGGCACCAGGCCCGCGGCCGCGAACGGGATCGAGCTGAAGTTGTACAGCAGCGCCCAGCCGATGTTCTGGCGGATGACGCGCTGGGTGTGGCGCGCCACGCGGATCGCCTCCGGAATGCGCAGCAAGCCGCTGCCGAGCAGCATGCAGTCGGCGTTGGCCCGGGTCACGTCGGCGGCGTTGGCCATCGCGACGGAAACACCGGCGCCGGCGAGGACCGCCACGTCGTTGATGCCATCGCCCACCATCACCACGCGTTTGCCGGCGGCGTGCATCGCGCGCACCGCGGCGAGTTTCTGCCCGGGGGCACACTCGCCCTGCCATTGCTGCAGCCCGAGCAGCGTGGCGATGCGCCCGGCCTCGGCATTGTTGTCGCCGCTCAGCATGGCGCCGGACAGGCCGAGCCGTGCCAGTTCCGCGATCGCCTGCGGCGCATCGTCGCGCACGCTGTCGCTGAGGCGAAACCACGCGAGCGCGCGGGTGGTCGAGGCCAGCAGGATCCATTTTCCCGCGCCCGGAGCAACGCCCGGGGCGAGGCCGGAAGGTGTTGCGAACGCGGCGCTGCCCAGGCGATAACGCGTGCCCTCGATGCGGGCCTCGATGCCGTCGCCGGGGAATGCCCGGAAATCCTCGACCGCCAACGTCGGCGGGGTGTCGAAGGCGCCCGCGATCGGATGTTCGGAGTGCGCCTCCATCGCGGCGGCAATGTCGAGGAGGGCGTCGGCATTGCCGTGGAGCGGCTCCACCGCGGCCAGCCGGATACTGCCGGTGGTGAGGGTGCCGGTCTTGTCGAACACCACGGTATCGGCGTTCGCGAGTGCCTCCAGCGCGTGGCCTCGGGTCACCAGGAATCCGCGCGTCTTCAAGGCGGTGGTCGCCGCGGTCACCGCGGCCGGCGTTGCCAGGGACAGGGCGCAGGGACAGCTGACGACCAGCACCGAGAGCACGATTTCCAGCGTCCGTGCGCTGTCGTGCACATACCAGTACCAGCCGGTCAGGGTGGCCAGCACGATCACGGTCACCACGAACCAGGAAGAGGCGCGGTCCGCGAGTTGCACGATCGCCGGCTTCTCCTGCTGCGCCCGGTCCACCAGATGCAGGATCGCGCCGAGGCGGGTCTGCAGGCCGGTGGCGTTCACCTCCACGGTCAGCGAGCCCTCCATATTCAGGGTTCCGGCGCTCACCGTATCGCCCGCCGTCTTGCTGATCGGCATCGATTCGCCGCTGATGCTGGATTCATCGACATGGCTGCTGCCGAGGGCCACGCGGCCGTCGGCGGGCAGGGCTTCGCCCGGGCGGATCAGGATCCGGTCACCCTGGCGCAGGCGCCCGACCGGCACCAGCTCGAATCGCTGTCCGTCCTCGAGCACCCGGGTCGCGGCCGCCGGCACCAGCGACAGCACGTCGCCGCTGGCCATGCCGGCGCGATGGCGTGCACGCATTTCGAGGTAACGCCCGAGCAGCACCAGGAAGGTGAACATCGCCACCGAATCGAAATACACCGTGCCGCCGCCGCGCACCGTGAACCAGGCGCTGCTGACAAAGGCCAGCCCGATCGCCAGCGCGATCGGCAGGTCCATGCCGGGTGCCGCGTGGCGCAGCCCGCGCAGCGCGCCGCTGAAGAACGGGGAGGCGGAGTAGCACACCACCGGGATACACAGGAGCAGGCTCGCCCATCGCAGATAATCCCGGTACTGCGGCTCCATGTCGCCGAAGGCCCCGGCATAGAGCGCGATCGCGAACATGCCGATCTGCATCTGCACGATTCCGGCCACCCCGAGTCGGCGCAGCGCGCGGCGGTTCTCGCCGCGCTCGGACTGGATGCGGGTGGAACCGAGGTAGGGGCGGGGTCGATAGCCCAGTTCGCGGATAGCGGCCATCAGCTGGCTCAGCGGCAGTACCTCCGGATGCCAGCGGACGCTGGCGCGACGCTCGGACAGGTTCACGCTGATGTTGTCGATGCCGTCCCGACGCGCGAGATGGTGTTCGAGCAGCCAGGTGCAGGCGGCGCAATGAATGCCATCCACGGCCAGTTCGGCCCGGCAATGGCCGTCGGTTTGCGTGGCCACGAATTCCGCCTGCGCGTCGAGGTTGTCGAACAATGCGTACTCGGCGGCGCCGCTGCCGGTGTCGGCGGCGACCGCGGAAGGGGCGTCGCGGTGGCGGTAATAACCGGACAGGCCACCGGCCGCGATCAGTGTGGCGACGGCGGCGCAGCCGGCGCAGCACATGGGTCGTGGTTGCTGCTCGATGAGCACGCTGAAATTGCTGCCCGGTGGCACCGGCAATCCACAGTGAAAGCAGCCAGCTGGCTCCATTGGCTCAGTCTGCGCCGAGGCGTGCCGTCGAGATGCCGCTGACATCGGCCACGAGGGTGCCGCGCAGGCGCCAGAGGTGGGCCTCGCCGCGGGCGGGCTCCAGCAGGAGATGGAATTTGCCGTCGAGGGAAGCGGCGGCCTTGCCGCTGAAAATGTTGTCGCCGGCACGCAGCAGTGTGAGTACCTGGTCGCGTGCCTGGTCGGTCGGGTGCAGTATCTCGAGACGCAGGCCGGGCGTCGTCGGCAATGCGTTGTCGAGCTGCAATTCAACGGCCAGCGTTGCGGCATCGAAGCTCAGGACGCCCGCGATGGCGTGTTCGCGCGCGTACTGCGCGCGTGCCAGGTCACGGTTTATTGCCAGGCCTTCCTTGTAGTAATCATCACGCACCAGCGAATCCTGGTGGCGGATCGCGAGGTAGAGCGTGAAAAAACAGGCCACCACCACCGTGGCCGGCAGCAGTATCAGGAACCATGGCCATCCCTGTCGGTACCAGGGTACGATTTTTCCGTCGGCGCTGCTCAACGCGGCGGGACCGGCGCGAGAAAGCGACTCTCGGCACTGGCCCGGATCTGCGCGTCATCGCGAGCCTCGACCCCGAACAGCAGCGCGGAGTTGGCGGCGGGGAGCGCTTCGCGCGGCACCTGCACGGCGACCGGCAGGGCGACGATGTCACCGGATCGCAGGGTGAGTTCGCTGGTGCCGACGATGGTTGCCCCGGCAATGCCGCTGACCGAGAGGCGATAGCTGCGCTCGTGTTCGCCCATGTTGCGGATCTTCAGGGTGTAGACGTTTTCGATCGAGCCATCGGGCATTTCGCGGAACAGCTGTCCTCGCTCGCGAATGGCATCGATGCCGACCGGAATGCGGTTGAACAGTACGCTGGAAAACAGCGCGATCATCGCCAGCAGCGCAATGCAGTAACCGATGAGACGCGGACGCAGCACCCGGCTGGGCTTGCCCTCGAGCGCATTTTCCGTGGTGTAACGAATCAGTCCGCGCGGATACTCCATCCGGTCCATCACCGAATCGCAGGCATCGATGCACAGCGCGCAGGTGATGCACTGGTATTGCAGGCCGTCGCGGATGTCGATGCCGGTCGGGCATACCTGCACGCACAGTTCGCAGTCGATGCAGTCGCCGAGCCCGCCGGGGCGGTCCTGGCCACGCTTGCGCGAGCCGCGTGGTTCGCCGCGCTTGCCGTCATAGGAGACGATCAGCGTTTCATGGTCGAACATCACCGACTGGAAACGCGCATAGGGGCACATGAACATGCAGACCTGTTCGCGCAGCCAGCCGGCGTTGATATAGGTCGCCAGGGTGAAGAAGATCACCCAGGCATACTCCCAGAATCCGCTGCGCCCGGTCGGCAGATCCAGCACCAGTTGGCGAACCGGCGTGAAATAGGCGACGAAACTGATGCCGGTCAGCGCCGCGAAGCCGAGCCACAACGTGTGCTTGAGGAGTTTGCGGGCGAGCTTGCTGGCGTTCCAGGGTGCCTTGTCGAGCTTGATACGCTGGTTGCGGGTCCCCTCGCTGATCTGCTCGGCCCACATGAAAATGCTGGTCCAGACGGTTTGCGGGCAGGTGTAGCCGCACCATACGCGACCGGCAAACACCGTCACCGTGAACAGCGCGAACGCGGCGATCACCAGCAGCCAGGCCAGCAACGGAAAATCCTGTGGCCAGAACGTGATCGCGAAGATATGGAATTTGCGCTCCGGCAGGTCGAACCAGATGGCCTGGCGTCCGTCCCAGTTGAGCCAGGGCGCCGCGAAATAAAGGATCAGCAAGGGCCAGCCGGTGTAGAGCCTCAGCTTCTGGAAGAAGCCCTCGACCTTGCGCGTGTAGATTCGCTCGCGCTTCTGGTACAGATCGAGGTCACCGACCTCCGCCGGTGCGTACTCGTGCACCGGAATCCTGTCCTTGCTCATGGTGCGGACAGGCTGTACACGTACGCGGTCAGCAGGTGAATCTTGTCGCTGCCGAGCTGCTCGCCAAAGGCTGGCATCTTGCCGTTGCGGCCCGCGCGGAGCGTGTGCTTGATCTGCTCCAGTTCGTTGCCATAAAGCCAGGTGGTGTCGTTAAGCCTGGGTGCGCCCAGCAACGGGTTGCCATTACCCTCGGGACCATGGCAACTCGCGCAGATGGTCTTGAACTGTGTCTCTCCGGCCGCGCTCTCGGCGCCGGCGGGCAGGGTGCCGGACAGGGTGAGTACATAGTGGGCGACGTTGTTCACGCCGTCTTCGCCAAGCACCGCCACCCAGGGCGGCATCACGGCCTGACGTCCCTTCTCGATGGTCGTGTGGATGGCGTCCACGCTGCCACCCCAGATCCAGTCGCCGTCCGCGAGATTGGGGAAACCGCGGCTGCCACGGCCATCCGCGCCATGGCACTGGGCACAGTTGACAGCAAAGATTCGCTGGCCCATGCGCACGGCGGCGGGGGTTTTCGCCAGTTCCTCGACCGGGAGATCTCGATAGCCCGCGAACACCGGCTCGTACCTGACCTTGGCTGCCTCCACCTCGTTTTGCCACTGATCGATCTGGGTCCAGTCGAGCAGGCCGCGGAAATTGCCGAGTCCGGGGTAGGCGATGAGATAGCCGATCGCAAACACGATCGTGATGACGAACATATGGAACCACCACGCCGGCAGCGGGTGGTCGTATTCCTCGATGCCATCGTAAACATGCCCGGTCTTGGCTTCCGAATCCGCGGGACGGGTGCGATTTGCAAACAGGAGCCAGCCGGTCGCCACGATCGTGAATATCGTGAGGATGACGATGTATGCACTCCAGAAACTACTCATCGGATTTACCTTTCTTGATGCCGCCGAGGTGTTCGTCGGCGAACGGCAATTGCGCCGCCTCGTCGAATCGTGCCTTGCGTTTGCCGCTCCAGGCCCACACGCAAATGCTGATGAACGCGATAAACGCCAGCAGCGTGCCTATGCCCATCCAGTCTCCCTGGTCCATGCGTGTGCCTCAGCGTTCGCTTTTCAGCAGGGTGCCGAGCTGCTGCAGGTAGACGATCAGGGCGTCGATTTCCTTGTGCCCGGCAACCGCTTGTGCCGCGCCCGCGATGTCCTCGTCCGTGTACGGCACCCCGACCGTGCGCAATGCATGCATCTTGGCGGCGGTGTGCGCGCCGTCGAGCGTGTTCTCGAACAACCACGGGAAAGCCGGCATGTTCGATTCGGGTACCACATCGCGCGGATTGAACAGGTGTGCGCGCTGCCAGTCATCGCTGTAGCGACCGCCCACGCGCGCGAGATCGGGGCCGGTACGCTTGGAGCCCCACAGGAACGGGTGCTCGTAGACCGACTCGCCCGCCACCGAGTAGTGACCGTAGCGTTCGGTCTCGGCGCGTAACGGGCGGATCATCTGCGAGTGGCAGCCAACGCAACCCTCGCGGATATAGATATCGCGTCCTTCGAGCTGGAGGGCGGTGAGCGGTTTCAGGCCGGTGATCGGCTCGGTGGTCTGTTTCAGGAAAAACAGCGGCACGATCTCGACCAGGCCGCCGAAACTGATCGCGAGCAGGGTCAGCACGATCATCAGCCCGATATTCTTCTCGATCTTCTCATGCTGCATGGAGCGTTTCCTTGAATTGCCAGGCGCAGCGCGCTGCCGGCGCATGGCTCAGTGTGTTCGTGTCATCCGCTTGCATCGGTGCTGCCCGGTTCCGTGATTCAGGCTGCCTGGGGCTGCGCTGCTGCCTGCGGCGCGATGCCGGGTGCAACGGTCTTCCAGGTATTCCAGGCCATGATCAGCATGCCGAGGAGGAAGATGCCGCCGCCGATCAGGCGCACCACATAGCCCGGGTGGCTGGCCACGACCGATTCGGCAAAGCTGTAGGTCAGGGTGCCGTCGTTGTTGTAGGCGCGCCACATCAGTCCCTGCATGATGCCGTTGACCCACATCGAGGCGATATAAAGCACCGTACCGATCGTCGCGAGCCAGAAATGGGTGTTGATCAGCGACACGCTGTACATCTGCTTGCGGCCCCACAGGACCGGAATCAGGTGGTACATCGCGCCGATCGAGACCATCGCGACCCAGCCGAGCGCGCCCGAATGCACATGGCCGATGGTCCAGTCCGTGTAATGCGACAGCGAGTTGATGGTCTTGATCGCCATCATCGGGCCTTCGAAGGTCGACATGCCGTAGAACGACAGTGACACCACCAGGAAGCGCAGCGTCGGGTCGGAGCGCAGTTTGTGCCAAGCCCCGGACAGCGTCATCATGCCGTTGATCATCCCGCCCCAACTGGGCGCCAGCAGTATCAGCGACATCACCATGCCGATGCTCTGGGCCCAGTCGGGCAGGGCGGTGTAGTGCAGGTGGTGGGGGCCGGCCCACATGTAGATCGTGATCAGGGCCCAGAAGTGCACGATCGACAGACGGTAGGAATAGACCGGTCGTCCGGCCTGCTTCGGCACGAAGTAATACATGATGCCAAGAAAGCCCGCGGTCAGGAAAAAGCCCACCGCATTGTGCCCGTACCACCACTGCACCATCGCATCGATGGTGCCGCCGTAGATGGAATAGGATTTGGTCAGCGTGACCGGTATCGCGAGGCTGTTGACGATATGCAGAACCGCGATGGTGAGGATGAACGCGCCATAGAACCAGTTCGCCACGTAGATATGCGAGGTCTTGCGCTTCATGATGGTGCCGAAGAACACGACCGCATAAGACACCCAGACCACGGCGATCAGGATATCGATCGGCCATTCGAGCTCCGCGTACTCCTTGGTCGAGGTATAGCCCAGTGGCAGCGTGATCGCGGCCAGCACGATCACCAGCTGCCAGCCCCAGAATACGAAGGCCGCAAGCCGGTCGAAAAGCAGCCGTGCCTGGCAGGTGCGTTGCACCACGTACAGCGAGGTGCCAATCAACGCGCTGCCGCCAAAGGCAAAAATCACGGCGTTGGTGTGCAACGGGCGCAGGCGCCCGAAACTGAACCACGGCAGGTCGAAATTCAGCACCGGAAAGGCCAGCTGCCCGGCGATGAGCACGCCAACCATCATGCCGACCACCCCCCAGACAACCGTCATGATCGCGAATTGGCGAACCACCGTGTAGTTGTACGCCGGGTGTTCCGAAGCAGTGGAGTGACTCATTGCGCCTTCCAGTATGTGTGATGGTTCCGGGAGACCGCCCAAGTGCGGGTCCCGATCGCCCCTGATTCATGCACGAGGCGCGATCGATGAGCCGCGCGCATTGTCCGCGAAGAATACGACTTTATCCATGACTCGCATCAAGCTGCAACCGGCACTCTGCTTTTGCCCGGTGGATCGCTCCCGCGAGCGCGCAGATTAACATGGCCGGCCGGTGTCGTTGCAGGGGCCGGGCTGGACCGCGCCAAGCGGGTGGAACCCCCCGGACTTCTCCTCTCCCGGGCTACAGCGCACGCAATTTTCCCAGCTGCTGCGCGAGGGTTGCGCGGGTGGCACCGAGTTCATCGAGCCGGGCGCGTTCCTTTGCGACCACCTCGGCCGGCGCCTTGGCCACGAATCCCTGGTTGGCCAGCCTGGCTTCGAGCCGCGCGATCTCCTTGCCGAGCTTCTCGTCCTCGCGCCCGAGCCGGGCGCGCTCGGCCTCGGCATCGACCAGGCCGGCGAGCGGCACCAGCAGTTCAAGCTGCCCCACCACCTGGGTTGCGGCCGGAGGTGCGTCCGCGCCTTCGAGCCAGTTGCTGTCCGACAGGCGCGCCAGCGCATGCAGCAACGCCCGGTGCGCGGTGTGGCGCGCGTGATCCTCGGCATTGCCATTGCGCAACCACAGCTCGAGGCGCTTCCCCGGTGCGATGTCCAGCTCGCCGCGGATATTGCGTACCGCCACGATCACCTGCTGCAACCACGCCACATCGGCCGCCGCGGCGGGGTCGATCAGCGCCGGATCGGCTACCGGATAGTCCGCCAGCATGATCGTCGCACCGCGCACACCGGCCACCGGCGCGACCCGTTGCCAGATCTCCTCGGTGATGAACGGGATGAACGGGTGCGCCAGCCGCAGGAGGGTTTCGAGCACGCCGAGCAGCGTGCGCCGCGTGCCGCGCGCCAGCCGGGGCTCGCTGTCCGCCCCGGCCAGCAGCGGCTTGGAAAACTCGAGGTACCAGTCGCAGTAATCGTTCCAGGTGAATTCATGCAGCGCCTGGGCCGCGAGGTCGAAGCGGAACAGCGCGAACGAGCGCTCGACTTCCGCGCTCACCTGCTGCAGCCGCGACAGGATCCAGCGATCCGGCAACGACAGCGCGTAATCGGCATCCGCTGCCGTCGCGCAATCCTGGCCCTCGGTGTTCATCAGCACATAGCGCGCGGCATTCCACAGCTTGTTGCAGAAATTGCGGTAGCCGTCGAGGCGACCCATGTCGAATTTGATGTCGCGCCCCGTGGAAGCCAGCGCGCACAGCGTGAAACGCAGGGCATCGGTGCCGTGCGCGGCGATGCCCGCGGGGTATTCATTGCGCGTGTCGCGGGCAATCTTCTCGGCCAGCTGCGGCTGCATCATGCCGGAGGTGCGTTTTTGCACCAGTTCGTCGCTGCCGATGCCGTCGATCAGGTCGATCGGATCGATGATATTGCCCTTGGACTTGGACATCTTCTGGCCGTGTTCGTCGCGGATCAGGCCCGTCACATAGACCTTGCGAAAGGGCACTTCGTCCATGAACTTCAGGCTCATCATCACCATGCGCGCGACCCAGAAAAAGATGATGTCGAAGCCGGTCACCAGTACATCGGTGGGATGAAAAGTCCGCAGCTCCGCAGTCTCGCGCGGCCAGCCGAGCGTCGAGAAAGTCCACAGCGCCGAGGAGAACCAGGTGTCGAGCACATCCTGGTCCTGGCGCAGCGCCAGCGCACCGATGGCGTAGGTGTCGCGCACCTCCTGCTCGTTGCGACCCACGTAGACGTTGCCCTGCGCGTCGTACCAGGCGGGGATCTGGTGGCCCCACCACAGCTGCCGCGAGACGCACCAGTCCTGGATCTCGCGCATCCAGGCAAAATAGGTGTTCTCCCATTGCCGCGGCACGAATTCGATGCGCCCGTCCTCGACCGCGCGGATCGCGGGTTCGGCGAGGGCCTGCGTGGCGACGAACCACTGGTCGGTCAGGTAGGGCTCGATCACCACGCCGCTGCGATCGCCGCGCGGCACTTTCAGGCGATGCTTCTCGGTTTTCTCCAGCAGGCCGGCGGCTTCGAGGTCGGACAACACGCGAGCGCGCGCCGCGAAACGGTCCAGGCCGCGGTACGCCGGCGGTGCGTTCGCGTTCATTTCGGCGTCGATCGTGAACAGGTTGATCAGCTCTAGCTGGTGGCGTTTGCCGACTTCGTAATCGTTGAAGTCGTGCGCCGGGGTGATCTTCACGCAGCCGGTACCGAAAGCCGGGTCGACGTAGGCGTCGGCGATGATCGGGATATCGCGCCCGGTGAGCGGCAACTGCACCCGCTGTCCGACCAGGTGACGATAGCGTTCATCTTCCGGGTGCACCGCGACCGCGGCATCGCCGAGCATGGTTTCGGGGCGCGTGGTGGCAACCACCAGGTAGCCGCTGCCGTCGCACAGCGGGTAGCGCAGGTGCCACATGCTGCCGTCTTCTTCCTCGGCGATGACCTCGAGGTCGGATATCGCGGTGTGCAGTTGCGGATCCCAGTTGACGAGCCGCTGGCCGCGATAGATCAGCCCTTCCCGGTACAGGCGCACGAACACCTCGCGTACCGCCTCCGAGAGCTCCGGGTCCATCGTGAAGCGTTCGCGCGACCAGTCGACCGAGTTGCCGAGCCGGCGTTGCTGGCGCGTGATATTGCCGCCGGAATGCTCCTTCCATTGCCACACGCGGCGGGTGAATTCCTCGCGCCCGAGCGTGAGCCGGTCGCTGCCTTCGGCCGCCAGCAGCCGCTCCACGACCATCTGGGTGGCGATGCCCGCATGATCGGTGCCGCCCTGCCACAGGGTGTTGTGGCCGCGCATCCGGTGATGGCGGATCAGGGCGTCCATGATGGTCTGCTGGAATGCATGCCCCATGTGCAGGTTGCCGGTCACATTGGGAGGTGGGATCGCGATGCAGTAGGGAGTGCCGGTTCCGCCCGGACGGAAATACCCGCGCTGTTCCCATTCGGTGTACCAGCGGTTCTCGATTTCCTCGGGCTTGTAGGTCTTGTCCATGGTGTCGCACAAAATTGAAAAATGATAAGGGCCGGCGGCGGGGCGCGCCAACCCGGTGGGGCTCAGCGCGGGGGCTTCTCCCGCAAGGCGGTGGTGCTCAGCTCGCGCAGGCGGGCTTCCAGGCGCTCGCGCAGCCGGGCCTCGATCCGGGGCAGGTACTCATCGACCAGTTCATCGATCAGGAAGGATGCCTCGATGCTCAGCGCCGCCTGCACATCGGGTGCCGGCGGCGGGCCGCCGGGGGTGCCGGGCAAGGCGAGCTCGACGATATCGACCAGCAGCGGAATGTCGCGATCCTCACTCACCGGCGCTCCTCATATGCTGCATGTCGTGGTGCTCGAGCGGGTAGCCGCGATCCTTGTAGAAACTCCAGCGCGCCCGGCTAGCGCGCAGCGACTCGGGGTCGTTCAGCACGATCTCCGCAACCCGCTCGAAGCGGCTGAAAAACTCCGGAATCGCGGCGCCGAGATTTATCAGCACATCGTGATGATCGCCCGGATCGTCCCCGCTGCCGATCAGCACCGGCGTGGCGGATGCCCCCGGCTGCAGCGAATGCGGCACGAAACTGGTGTCGCGGAAGCTCCACAGCAGCTCATCGAGTGAACGGGCGGCGGCGTCGTCCTCGCCGTGCAGATAGACCTTGTGTCCGCCCAGCCAGGCCTTTTCGGCCAGGCGGCAGGCAAAGCTCAGGCGCCCGTGAGGTTCGCTGACCGGCAACACATAGAAATCCACCCGGGTCACCGCTCAGCTCCTGGCGGCTTGTGACAGCAGGTAGCGGGTCAGCAATCCGACCGGCCGGCCGGTCGCGCCTTTTGCCGCGCCGTTGTCCCAGGCAGAGCCCGCGATATCGAGGTGTGCCCAGCGCTGGTTCTTCGCGAAGCGCGAGAGGAAACAGGCGGCGGTGACGCTGCCCGCGCCGGGGCCGCCGATATTGGCGACATCGGCGAAATTGCTCTTGAGCTGTTCCTGGTAATCGTCCCACAGCGGCATCTGCCAGGCGCGATCATGGGCGAGGTTGCCGGCAGCGAGCAGCTCGCTGGCGAGTTCCTCGTCATTGCTGAAGAGGCCGCTGGCATGCTTGCCGAGCGCTACCACGCAGGCACCGGTGAGGGTGGCGATGTCGATGATCGCGGCAGGTTTGTAGCGCGCCGCATAGCTCAGCGCATCGCACAGGATCAGGCGTCCCTCGGCGTCGGTGTTCAGCACCTCGATGGTGATGCCCGCCATGCTGCGCACGACATCGCCCGGGCGGGTGGCGCTGCCGCTCGGCATGTTCTCGCAGGCGGCGATGATGCCGACGACGTTCAGGCGTGGTTTCAGGCGGGTGATCGCGCTCATGGTACCGAGCACGCTGGCCGCGCCGCACATGTCGAATTTCATCTCGTCCATCGCCGCGCCGGGCTTCAGGCTGATGCCACCCGAGTCGAAGGTCACGCCCTTGCCGACCAGCACCTGGGGGGCTGCGTGGCGCGCGCCGCCGCGGTACTCGAGCACGATGAGCCGCGCCGGTTCGCGGGTCCCGGCGGTAACCGAGAGCAGGGCGCCCATGCCCAGTTCCTTCATTTTTTTCTCATCCAGCACCTTGCAGCCAAGGGCGGCATTGCCGCGCGCCAGCGCGCGTGCCTGGCTTGCCAGGTACGAGGGAGTGCAGATATTGGCCGGCAGGTTGCCGAGTTCACGTGTCATGTTCATGCCGGCGCCGATCGCACCACCCTCGACCAACGCGCGTGCCATCGCGCGCGTGACCTTGGCGCTGCACGGCTTGCTCAAACCCGCCACGACGCGGTTCAGGCGGGGGCCGGGCTCGGGCCTGGACAGGGTTCTGGTGTAACGATAGTCGCCGGTGGTGGCAAGCAGGCCGAGTTGCTGTGCCTGCCAGAGTGCGTCACGGCCGATGGTGTCGACATCGCTCAGCATGAACACCGCATCGCTGCTGCCGGTGGTCTTCAGCGCCGAGAATGCATGGCTGATCATCTTGCGAAACCCGCCGGGGTCGCTGCCCTGCGCCTTGCCGGCGCCGATCAGCAGCACGCGTTCGGCGGCAACGCCGGCGGGCGCATGCAGCAGCACGCTCTTGCCGGGAGCGCCGCTGAAATGCTCGCTCTTCACCAGTTTCGTGATGCGCCCGTTGCAGACCTTGTTCACGGCCGCGGTTGCGAGCGGCAACTTGCCCTCCTCGAATACCGGCAATACCAGGCAGGAACAGCGATGGGCAGCAGGGTCGGCGATGGTTTTCAGCGAAAGATGCATGAGGTCTCCGGGCAGTGATCCTGTGCGGGCGCGGCCATGCGGCGCCATGAGGTCTCGGGATTATACGCCAGCGAAATGCGTGGCCGGAGGCTCATTTTGCCGGCAGCACCACGACCCGCGAGCGCGAGATGCGATCATGCCAGGCGCGTTTCGCGGGATCGAACAGGATCCACAGGTAGCCCAGTCCGAAGCAGGCCAGCGAAATCGCCGCGCCGCCGATACGCAGCAAAACCTGGCTCCAGCCGATGCGATCGCCCTCCAGCGTCTCGATGCGCAGCCGCCATGCCTGCATGCCGAGCGTCTGGCCGGAGCGGGTCCAGAACCAGCCAAAGAACAGCACCACCGCACAGGCCAGCGGAATCTGCAGCAGCGGACCGGCAACCGCGCCGTGCTCGCTCGCGCGCACCGCCGCATCACCGACGCTGGCCACCCGCAGTGCGATTTCGATCGCGGTCACGCTCCAGGTGACCGCGAACAGCAGCAACGAATCATATAGCATCGCGGCCAGGCGGCGGCGCAGGCCGGCGGGCGGCAACTGCTGCCCGGGTCGAGGGTCGATTGTCTGGGATGCCATGCTAGACTTGCCGTCGCGTCTGAATATTCAGCAAAGCGCAAGTGTAGCGCCAAGTTACCAAAAGGTAAGGGCAGGGCAAAGCGCCGTTTACCCGTCCACCGGCACAATGCGGGGAGGTCGAGCGGAGGCGAGCCGGTGCAGTTCATTGCGGCGATGCGGCGATGTCAGGGAGTGGAAAATATGCGCATTCTCGTGATCGAGGATGATGCCAGCGTGCTCGACTACATCAGCAAGGGCCTGCGCGAGAGCGGTTTTGCGGTCGATCAGGCGGCCGATGGCAAGGACGGACTGTACCGGGCCAGCGCGGAAAAATACGACGCGCTGGTGGTCGACCGGATGCTGCCGGGCGTGGATGGACTCACCATCATCAGGACCTTGCGTGGCGCGGACAACAACACGCCGGCGCTGATCCTGAGTGCGCTCGGCGAAGTCGATGACCGGGTCAAGGGATTGAAGGCCGGGGGCGATGATTACCTGGTCAAGCCGTTTGCGTTCGCGGAACTGCTGGCGCGGATCGAAGCCCTGCTGCGGCGCAAGGAATCCTCGGCCACGATCACGCGGCTGCGGGTTGCCGATCTCGAGATGGACCTGCTGTCGCACAAGGTCACGCGCGCCGGCAAATCGCTGAACCTCCAGCCACGCGAATTCCGCCTGCTCGAGTACCTGATGAAACACGCCGGCCAGGTGGTCACGCGTACCATGCTGCTGGAGAACGTGTGGGACTACCACTTCGATCCGCAGACCAACGTGATCGACGTGCATGTCAGCCGCCTGCGCCAGAAGATCGACAAGGAATTCGAACGGCCGTTGCTCAAAACGGTGCGTGGCGCGGGGTATATGCTCGATGAACCTGAGCCGGATTTTCCGGGCTAATCTTTTTCTCTATACGCTGAGCTACCTGATCGGGGTCAGCGTTGCCGTATTCGTCGTCCTGGCGCTGATCTACGCTTCGCTCACCTACAGGTTTTTTGGCGAGATGAACGCGCTGATCGGCGCCGAGACGCGCATGCTCAACGAGCGTTACGCGGCCGGGGGCGAAGCCGCGGTGTCGGAGGAGATCGCGCGGCGGATCCAGGAGCCGCGCTTGCCGCGGCTGTTCTATCTGCTGGTCGACGCGCAGGGTCGCAAGATCGGCGGCAATCTTGCGCACTGGCCCGAGCGCCTCGGGCAGCGCGAGGAATGGGCCGGCGTCAGGCACAGCTTGCGTGGCTGGATCGACTCCGCGGAGGATGTCGACTTCGTCGGCAGCAGCACGCAATTCGCGGGCGGCGAGCGCCTGCTGGTCGCGCGTCATTACCAGGATATCAGCGAATACCTGCGGCTCACCCTGACGGTGCTGACGCAGACCATGCTGACCACGATCGTGCTTGGAAGCGTCGGCGCGGTGGTGCAGGTGTTGATCACCGAACGCCGCCTGCGCCAGGTGAACCGCAGCATCACGGACATACTCGGGGGCGAACTCAGCCGGCGCATACCGGTCACCGGCGGCCACCCCGACGATGACTACACGCGGCTGATCGTCAATTTCAACCACATGCTCGATCGTATCGCGCAACTGATGGAAGGACTGAAACAGCTGTCTGACAATATCGCCCACGATCTGCGCACACCGCTGACCCGCCTGCGCAACAATCTGGCCAGCCTCGAACTCGACGAGCGCGGCGAGACCCGCGAGCAGGTGGCGGGGCTGATCGAGGAGTCGGACGCGCTGCTGGCGACCTTCAATGCGCTGCTGCGCATCGCCCAGATCGAGTCGGGGAACAAGCGCCTGGCGTTTGCCGCCACCGACCTCGCAACCATCCTGCGCGATGTCTGCGAGTTCTACGAACCGCTCGCCGCGGACAAGGATCAGCAGGTGCGGCTCGATCTGCCCGCCGTGTGCGCCGGCAGCTTTGATCGCGACCTGCTGTTCCAGGCTTTCGCCAATCTGCTCGACAACGCAATCAAGTACGCGCCACCGGGTGCTCATATCGATGTGCGACTGACCGAGGAAGCGCAGCAGCACTGCGTGGCGGTCTGCGACGACGGACCGGGAATACCGCAGGCGGAACGAGAGAAGGTATTTCAGCGCTTCTACCGAGTTGAGGGCAGTCGCAGCCTGCATCCCGGCAACGGTCTCGGCCTGTCATTGGTGCAGGCGGTGATCAACCTCCACGGCGGCAGCGTGACGCTCGGCGACAATTCGCCGGGTCTGCGCGTGAGCGTGATTTTGCCGCGCTTGCCCGCCGCGTAGCACCTACTTCAACGGTTCGATGCCAAGCGCGCTGGTGTCCGGTTCGAGCAGCGGGTGCTCGGCACGCAATGGTTCCAGATCGGCTCCGGGTGGCGCCAGCGTGAGGGCGCTGATATCGGGCAGATCGACAGTCACGGGTTCGGCGGGCGGTGCCATCGGGGCGCCCGCTGCGGCCAGCGTGATCGCGCTGGTGTCGGGCGGTGGTGGCGGTGGCACCCCGGCACGATGCGGCAGCAGGTCGGCACCGGCTTCCGCGATGCTGATATGCGTTGTATCGGGTGCGGGTGGCGGTGCCGTGGCCGGCACCTGCGGTGCGGCGCCGAATGCGGAAACCAGGCTGATGTGGGCGGTGTTCACCTCCGCCGCGACAACCGTCCTGCGCTCGTGCGCGGCCAGCACATCGCTGCCCGCGGGTGCAATCGTCAACGAGGTGTCCGGGTTGCTCGCTGGCGCTGGTGTAGTTTCGATCGCCGCCGCTGGCGCCGGCGCTGACGCGATCTCGCGCAGTATCGCGCGGGCACCGGCTTGCTCCATCGCGCCGCGGTACCTGGTGGCGGTCTCCCTGTCGCAGTCGCGCTTGATCACGTGACTCGCGCCGTCCATCAGGTGGCTGACGGTTGCGTGGCTCGCCTTGAACAGGCGGGCGAGATTTGCGGCAACCGTGGCGGAATCGCAACCCGGCAGCAGCTCGCCGTTGAACAGGATGTCATAACGCAGCTCTTTCATGCCGGTCCCCGTGCTTGCGCAAAAGCTGCCTTGCAGTATAAGCCAAGCCGCCAGCGCCGGTCCCCTCCCGTCCCACGACAAGCGCGCACGGGCTTTGGCATAATGCCGCTCCGCCCGCATCGAGGCCTCCATTCAGTGCCGACCCGGACCCGCGACACGCTGCAGCCCAACGAGCAGATACCCACGCAGTTTGCGTGTTCCCTGCTGCGGATGTTGAGCGATCACGGGCTCGATGTCGCCGAGGCCTGCGCCTCGGCGGGTCTCGATTTCGATCCGCTCGATCCCGGTGCGCCGGGTTATCGCAGCGAGATCCCGATCATCGCCTACAGCCGGCTGTATCGCGGCGTGATGACGGCGTTGCAGGACGAGACCTTCGGGCTGCGCCGCGATGTCGGGATGAATCCCGGCGCGTTTCGCATGATGTGCTACTGCGTGCTCGGCTGTCCGAACCTCGGGCGCGCAATCCGGCGCCTGTGCGAGTTCCACCGGGTGTTCTTCGATCACAAGCTGGTGATGCGCCTGCATCGGCAGGACGATGGCGCGCGCTTCGAGGTGCTCGTCGCGCCCGAGGCGCAACTCGATGGGCCACAGGAGCCGGGGGCAATGATGTCGGCGGTGCAGTCGGCCTGTTGCCTGTCGATGTGGCACCGCTTTTTCGGCTGGCTGATCGGGCGGCCGCTGCCGCTCGCGAATGTCAGCCTCTGCGGCACGGCCCCCGGGTCGCGGTTGCGTTACCAGCAGCTGTTCAATTGCGATCTGGGTTTTGGCGCTGCGGTGCCGGGTTTCAGTTTTCCTTCCGAATACCTCGCCTATCCACTGGTGCACAACGAGGATTCGCTGCTCGATTTCCTGCGCACCGCGCCTTACCAGTTGCTGATCATGCCGGCGGATCCGGGCAAGCTCAGCCTGGTCGACCAGGTGCGCTCGCTGATCGGCCACGACTTCAGCCGCGGCTTCCCGAGTTTCGAGCGCATCACGGATTTGCTGCACATGTCGGCGCCGACCCTGCGCCGGCGCCTCAAGCGCGAGGGCACCACGTTCCAGGAGCTGAAGGACAATTGCCGGCGCGACGCATCGATCGCGTACCTGAATCGCCCGGAGCTGTCGATCAACGATGTGGCGATCCTGATGGGTTTCACTGATCCGAGTGCATTCTATCGCTCCTTCAAGAAATGGACCGGCCTGACGCCCGGTGAATTCCGTGCCCAGCAGGCGCTCTGAAACGCCTGTCCGTTGACCGCTATTGCTATCCGATCTTGAACCGTTTTGCCATTGAGGGGCGGCGGCGCGACGCTATCCTGTGCAAGCCGTACGGCCCCCCTTGCGTGGGGTGGTACGGGCCGGACAGCGGGCCGGCCCGCAGATCCTTTTTGCAATACGCGGTGACATCATGGCAGAAGCAGCATTCATCTTTGACGCGATCCGCACGCCACGCGGCAAGGGCAAGCCCGGCGGGAGTCTCTACGAGGTCAAGCCGATCGAGTTGCTGGTCACGCTGCTCGAGGCGATGAAGACGCGCAACGATCTCGATACCGCGCGCGTGGACGATCTGCTGATCGCCTGCGGGAGCCGGTCGGCGAGCAGGGGCAGGACATCGCGCGCACCGCGATCAATTATTCGAGCTGGGACGATGCGACAGCCGGTGCCCAGCTGCACCGTTTCTGCGCCGGTGGTCTCGATGCGGTGAACATGGCGGCCGCCAAGGTAGCCTCCGGTTTCGAGGACCTGGTGGCCGCCGGTGGCGTGGAGTCGATGTCGCGTATCGGCATCGGTGCCAGTGGCGGCGCGCAGGGCGATCCCTGGGTGGCCATGCACAACCTGTTCATCTCGCAGGGCGTGGGCGCGGACCTGGTGGCCACCCTGAACGGATTCTCGCGCGAGGATGTGGATCGCTATGCGCTGATGTCGCAGCAGCGCGCCGCCGCGGCGCGTGCCGCGGGCCACTTCCGGTCGATCGTGCCGGTGCGTGACATGAACGGGCTCACGATTCTCGATCATGACGAACTGATCCGCCCGCAAACCACGGCCGCGGATCTCTCAGGGCTCAAACCCGCGTTCGCGGCTTTTGGCGAGTGGGGCCAGGACGAGCTGCTGAAGTTGCGTTACCCGCAGCTCGAGATCGTCGATCACGTGCACACGCCCGGCAATTCCTCGGGCATCGTCGATGGCGCGTCGCTGGTGCTGATCGGCAACGAACGCGCCGGCAAGGAGCTCGGCCTGCGTCCGCGCGCGCGCATCGTGCAGACCGCGCTGGTCGGAACCGAGCCGATGATCATGCTCGAGGGGCCGGCCCCGGCGACGCGCAAGGTGCTCGCCAAAGCCGGGCTGACGGTCGCTGACATCGATCTGTTCGAGCTGAACGAGGCGTTTGCGGCGGTGGTGCTGCGTTACCAGCAGCTGCTGGGAATCCCCGACGAGCGCATCAACGTGAATGGCGGCGCCATTGCCATGGGCCACCCGATCGGGGCCACCGGCGCGATGATTCTCGGCACCCTGCTCGATGAGCTCGAGCGCCGCGGTCTGCGCCGTGGCCTGTGCACCCTGTGCGCCGGCGGCGGCATAGGCATAGCAACCATCATCGAACGGGTCTGAGTCGCGTACGCGCGGCCCCCAGCGGAGAGAGCAGCAGATCATGGGATATATCAAACTCGAACAAACCGGCGACGGCATCGTGGAACTGGTTTTCGATCAGCCGGGCGCCAGCGTCAACACCATGGGCGTGGAATACGATGCGGCGATGCGCGCGGCCGTTGCCGAATTGCAGCGCCTGGTTGCAGCGGGCGGCGTGCGCGGGGTGTATCTGCGCTCGGGCAAGCCGGGACAGTTCTTTGCGGGCGGTGACATCAAGGAAATACTCGAGATGGATCTCGAGCCCGACGCCGTACGCAAGGCAGAGCTGTTCGAGGGCATTCTCGGTGCCCAGGCGACGCTGCGTGCGCTCGAGATGCTCGGCGTGCCGGTCGCGGTGGGCATCAACGGGGCGGCACTCGGCGGCGGTTTCGAGATTGCACTGGCTTGCCACTACCGCATCGCGATCGAAGGCGTGATGGTCGGACTTCCCGAGGCGCAGCTCGGGCTGATGCCCGGTGCCGGCGGTGTGGTGCGCACGACGCGCCTGATCGGGATGCAGGAAGCCATCGGCCTGGTCAGCCAGGGTAGCCGGCTGGCGGCGCGCAAGGCGCTGGAAAAAGGGCTGCTCGACGAAGTGGTTGCAGACGAGGCGCAAATGCACGCGCAGGCGCGGGCATGGTTGCTTGCCAATCCCGAGGCGCGCCAGCCCTGGGACCGGAAGGACTACCGGATGCCCGGCGGTGGCCCCGAGCACAAGGCGAACCAGGGCCTGTTGATGCTCGGCCCGGTCAATGTCATGAACCAGACCCGGGGGTTGATGCCGGCGCAGAAGGCCATTTTCGCCGCGGTGGCCGATACCGCGCGGGTGGATTTCGATACCGCGCTGAAAATCGAGGCGCGCTATTTCCTGAGCCTGCTGCTCGACCAGACCGCGCGCAACATGATGACGGCGTTCTTCGTGCAGATGTCGGCGATCAACAAGGGTTCGAGCCGGCCCGCCGCGGTGGCGCGGCGCACGTTCCGCACCCTGGGCATCATCGGTGCCGGACAGATGGGCGCGGGAATTGCCTATATGGCGGCGAGCAAGGGCCTGGACGTGGTGCTGAAGGACGTGGACCTGGCCGCGGCCGAACGTGGCAAGGAATATGCGCGCACGGCCAGCGAACGCAACAAGCGGCTCGACGATGCGGGCCGCGAGGCCCTGCTCGCACGCATCCGCCCGAGCGACAGCTATGAGGATCTCGGCGGCTGCGAGGCCGTGATCGAGGCGGTATTCGAGCGCCGCGCCATCAAGGCCACGGTGGTACGCGAACTCGAGGCGGTGCTCGGGCACGGTGCCCTGCTGGCATCGAACACTTCGGCGCTGCCGATCACCGAACTCGCCGAAGCTTCGGTGCGCCCGGCCAGTTTCATCGGCATGCATTTCTTTTCGCCGGCCGAGAAAATGCCGCTGGTCGAGATCATCTGCGGCGAACAGACCGGCGACGAGGCGCTGGCGATGGCTTTCGATCTGGCGCAGCAACTCGGCAAGACGCCGATCGTGGTCAACGACGCACCGGGATTTTTCACCTCGCGGGTGATCGCCAAAACGATTTCGCAGGGTGCGGAGATGGTGCTGGAGGGCATTGATCCGGTGCTGATCGAGGCGGCGGCACGGGCCAATGGCTCACCGGTGGGGCCGCTTGCCGCGATCGACGAGATCAGCCAGGAGACCGCTTACCGCAACGGCCTGCAGATGAAGGCCGATGTCGAGGCGCGCGGTGAGATCTGGCAGGAACAGCCGGCCGGTGAACTCATCCGGCGCATGGTCGAGGATTTCGGGCGCAAGGGCCGCCGCGCGGGTGGTGGCTATTACGATTACCCGGAATCCGGCAAGAAGCGGATCTGGCCCGGAATGCGCGAGCATTTCGCGCCAGATGGGCATCGCGTGATTCCGTTCGAGGACATCAGGGACCGCTTGCTGTACGCGCAGTGCACCGAAGCGGTGCGCGCGATGCAGGAGGGTGTCGTCTGCAGCGCTGCGGACGGCAATATCGGTTCGATCATGGGTATCGGCTTCCCGCCGCACACGGGTGGCGTGTTCCAGTACATCAATGCCTGCGGCCTGGCGCGTTTCATCGCGCGCGCACGTGAACTGGCCGCGTGCTACGGTGCCGACTTCGAGCCCCCGAAACTGTTGCTCGACAAGGCGGCGCGCGGCGAACCGTTTGTCTGACCCGTTTGGGCGTTTGTTGCCGAAGCCGGACAAATGCCCGGGCCGGGGGGTGGCGGTTTTGGGTTGTGCGCTTATAATTTGGCCAGAAACTTCGCCTCCGGCAGTATCCGATGGCCAGGAAAATCACCGATGGAAAAGCAGGCGCCAGCGCCAACCGACCCGGGTTGAAGGTGGTCGGCAAGAGCGATGATGTGCCTGATGGGCCGGGCGCCATATTTGGCGAGAAACGCAGTGGTCGTGACCGGCGCGAGGACGAGGAGCCGGTAAGCGACAGCCGTCGCCAGGCCAGCGAGCGTCGTACCCGCGCGGTCAAGCAGACCGCCTGGTGGCTGGAGCGCGATTATGTCGAGAGCCACCATTTTGTGCAGAAATCCTCCAGTTCGCGTACCCGCAAGCCGGTCGAGGACGATTCCGAGGACTGAACCCGGGGACATCCCGGCCTGACGGAGTTCCAGTGTATGTCGGTGGTCGATACCGCAATCCTGCCGCTGCGGCGCCTGCTGGTGCCTGCCGCCGTGGTGCTGCTGTTGTCCGCCTGCGCGCGTGCCACCTACGACGAGTTCCGTCCCTACGACGAGAAGGCCGACGCGAACGCCGCCATTGCCGCGCTGCTGGCCAACAATCCCGCACGCAAGCGTGTGCTGCTGACTTTCGGTGCCAACTGGTGCACGGATTCGCGCGCGCTGGAGAGTCATTATCAGAGCCCCGCGCTGACCGGGCTGCTGCAGCGCGAGTTCCTGGAATTGCATATCGACGTGGGCATGTCTCACCGCAACCTCGACATCACCGCGCGTTACGAGGATCCCATCGACAAGGGAATCCCGTCGGTGGTGCTGCTCGATCCCGAGGGCAATACCCTGTTCGTCAATCACGGGAAGTTGTCATCGGCGGCATCCATGAGCGATGCGGCAATCATGGACTTTTTCACCCGCCTGGCCGCCGCCGGCCGGGTCAACTGAACACACCGGATCCAACGGGAGCATTGTGGATGCCTGAACTGATGGTCGAGATCACACCCGCGAATGCGCAGCAGATGCTGATCGACGAGTCGCACCAGCGTCTGGTGCTGGTCGATTTCTGGGCGGACTGGTGCAGTCCCTGCAAGATGCTGCTGCCGATACTCGAAAAACTCACGCGCGAATACGCCGGCCAGGTGTTGCTTGCCAAGGTCAACTGCGACGAGCAGCAGGCGATCGCGGGCCAGTTCGGTGTGCGCAGCCTGCCGACGGTGATGTTGATGAAGGACGGGCAGCCGGTAGACGGCTTTGTCGGCGCGCAGCCGGAGCCGGCGGTGCGCGCCCTGCTCGAGAAACATCTGCCAAAGCCCTGGGATACGCTGTTCGCCGAAGCGCTGCGTTTGTTCGAGGCGGGCGATGTGGCCGGCGCCCTGCAGCCGGCGCGCGGGGCCTATGAAGAGTCGAAGCAACGCCCGGATATCGCCAGGCTGTATGCGCAGGTGCTGCTCGATCTGTCGCGGCTCGAGGAGGCACAGATCGTGCTCGATTCGATCCCGATGGTTGACCAGGACAGCGACTACGAGCGGCTGATCGCGGAGCTCGAGCTGAAGCAGCAGGCGGCCGATACGCCCGAGATCCAGGCGCTGCTGGAAGCCCAGGCGCGCGACCCCGACGACATGAATACCGCGTATCTGCTTGCGGTGCAGTACAGCCAGACGGGTCGCGCGCGCGAGGCGCTGGAACTGCTGATCGGCATCGTGCGCAAGGATCGCGAATTCCGCGACGGCGAGGCGCGCAAGACGCTGCTCGATATCATCCGCGCCCTCGGCAAGGGCGATCCGCTGGCCGCCGAGTACCAGCGCAAGCTGTTTGCGCTGATGTACTGAGGCCTCAAAGGTAGCGCGCGAGCATCGCGTAGCGCTCCCCGGGTGCCAGCACTGCCGTCTCGGGAATCGGAAACTGCACCACGTGCCCGGAACCCGGGGCATCGGTGCGGCGTTCGCCCTTTTCGTTGCTGAGTTCGTTCAGCGTGAACACGCAGTTGCCCCCGGTGGTCATCAGCTCGAGCTTGTCACCGACCTCGAAGCGGTTGTTCACCGATACGCTCAGCATGCCCCGGTCGCGGTCGATCGCGACGACCTCGCCAACAAACTGCTGGTAGTCCCCGCGCGACACGCCACGCTCGTAATTCTGGAATTCACCGGGCGGATGGCGGCGGTAGAAACCCTCGGTATAGCCACGGCTGGCGAGCTTCTCGAGTTCGTTCATCAGCTCCATGTCGAAGGCCTTGCCCGCGAGTGCGTCGTCGATGGCGCGGCGATAGGCTTGTGCGGTGCGCGCCACGTAATAATGTGACTTGGTGCGCCCCTCGATTTTCAGGCAATCGACGCCGATATCGATCAGCTGCTGCACGTGCTGGATGGCGCGCAGGTCCCTGGAGTTCATGATGTAGGTGCCGTGTTCGTCTTCGTAGGCCGGCATGTACTCTCCGGGACGACCCTCTTCCTGCAGCAGGTAGATCCGGTTGTCAGGCGCGGCAGGCTCTGGCACGGGTGGTGGCTGGTAGACGGCGAGCACATCGCCGGAAGCGGTTTCCTCGGCTTCGTGTGCCTGGTATTTCCAGCGACAGGTGTTGGTGCAGGCGCCCTGGTTCGAATCGCGGTGGGTGATGTAGCCCGAGAGCAGGCAGCGACCCGAGTAGGCGATGCACAGCGCTCCGTGCACGAAGACCTCGAGCTCGATGTCGGGGCATTCCTGGCGGATTTCCGCGACTTCCTCGAGCGACAGTTCGCGTGACAGGATGATGCGCGTGAGCCCCATCGTCTTCCAGAATTTCACGGTGGCCCAGTTGACCGCGTTGGCCTGAACCGAGAGATGGATCGGCATGTCGGGCCAGCGCTCGCGTACCATCATGATCAGCCCCGGGTCGGCCATGATCAGTGCATCGGGGCGCATTTCGATCACCGGCTCCATGTCGCGCAGGTAGCTGCGCAGCTTGTCGTTGTGCGGCGATACGTTGCTGGCGATGAAGAACTGCTTGCCGATATCATGTGCGTAGGCGACCGCCTCGGCGATGCGCTCGAGCTGGCTGAAATCGTTGTTGCGTACCCGCAGGCTGTAGCGCGGCTGCCCCGCGTAAACCGCGTCGGCACCGTAGGCGAATGCGTACTGCATCGACTTGAAAGTGCCGGCGGGAGAAAGGAGTTCGGGTGTTGGCATGAGGTGCAAACCTGCTTAGCACGAATACGCGAGGCCGGGTATTATCATGGAACGATGCCTGTGGAACCAGTGAAACAGGTCCGTCCGTCCCAGGAGAAGGAAACCATGCCGACCCGCGAAATCATTGAAACGAAGCTCGTTGCCGCCTTCGCTCCCGAGCACATCGAGGTGCTGAACGAGAGTCATCGACACAATGTTCCGGCGGGATCCGAGACCCACTTCAAGGTGGTGCTGGTCAGTGCCGCGTTCGAGGGCCGGCGCAGCGTGCAACGCCACCAGCAGGTCTATGCGGCGCTGAGCGAGCAACTCCAGGGCGGCGTGCATGCGCTGGCCCTGCACACCTGCACACCCGCCGAATGGCGCGGGCAAACGGGCGCCCCGGATTCACCGGACTGCATGGGTGGGGGCAAGCGCACCGGCTGAGCTGTCGGGGACCTGGCGAGCACGGTGCCAGCGCCCTGACCCGGGGCGGTTGCGGCTCCGCTCACTGCTCCCTGTCGAGCGCGGCCTGCTCGCGACGCTGGTCATCGCTGTAATAGCGGTGCAGCACTTCCTGCGAGCGCAACCGTCTCCGGGTTCCGCGCTCGCGGTAGTTGTTGTCCTGGTCCCCGGCCAGCAAGCGTGCCTTGACGTTGTCGGCCCACTGGGTGTCCATCAGGCGCTGGAGCCGGTGCTGCGCGGCTTCGTCGTAGATCGGTGCCGTGACCTCCACGCGATGATCGAGATTGCGGGTCATCAGGTCGGCCGACGAGATGTAGTAGCGCGGGCTGCCGCCATTGTGAAAGATGTAGATGCGGCTGTGCTCGAGAAAGCGATCGACGATGCTGATTACCTCGATGTTCTCGCTGTAGCCGTTCACGCCGGCGACCAGCGAGCACATGCCGCGCACGATCACGCGCACCTTCACCCCCGCCTGGTTCGCCTCGTAGAGGCGCAGGATGATTTCCTCGTCGACCAGGCTGTTGCACTTGAGGAATATCTCGGCGCGCTTGCCGGCGCGCGCGTTCAGCACCTCGGCGTGGATCAGGCGCAGAAAGGTCGAGCGGTTCGACAGCGGTGACACCGCGAGGTGACGGAACTTGTGGCGACGGTAGGTATGACGGATGAAATCGAACACGTTGCGCACGTCGACCGCAATCTCCTGGTTGGCGGTGAACAGGCTGATGTCGGTATAGATACGCGCGGTCTTCTCGTTGAAATTGCCGGTTCCGATATGCGCATAGTGGCGTAGATGCGCACCCTCCTGGCGGCTGACCAGGATCAGCTTGGAATGCACCTTCAACCCGGGAATGCCGAATATGACATGCACCCCCGCATCGGTCAGGCGCTCGGCCCAGCCGATGTTGGTGGCCTCGTCGAAGCGCGCGCGCAGCTCCACGATCGCGATCACCTCCTTGCCGTTCAGCGCCGCGCATATCAGCGAGCGTGCGATATGCGAGTCGCGCGCGACCCGGTACAGCGAGATCGAAATGGAGCGCACCGCGGGATCGAGTGCCGCGCTGCTGACCAGTTGCTCGGTGTAGCGGAACGAGTGATAGGGATAATTGAGCAGGACATCGCGTTCGCTGATGGCATCGAAGATATTCGGGTGATGGTCGATGCGTGGCACCTGCAATGGCAGCAGCGCGCGGTTCTCGAGCGCCTTCGAGCCGAGATTGGGGAAGTCGATGAAATCCTTTGAGTTGTGGTAGCGCGCCCCGGGCAGGACATTGTCATAACTGCCGAGACGCAGGCGCTTGACCAGGATGTCGAGCATGTCGCTCGGCATCCGCCGGTCATAGATCATGCGTACCGGATCGCCCATCTTGCGGCGCTTTTTCAGGCCGCTCGACAGCGCATCGACCAGGCTCTGGGTAATGCCCTCGCCGAGCTCGATCTCGGCATCGCGGGTCACCTTGAACGTATAGGCGTCCGCCTGCGCGATTTCGAACACGCCGCGGAAAATATCGCTCAGGCAGGCGCGGATGATGTTGTCGAGTACCAGGATGACCTGGCGCTGCGGCTGGGCGCTGGACGAGGGCAGCACCACGAACCGCGGCAGCCGGTCGGTCGGGATGTTCACGATCGCGTAGCGCACGCTCTGGTTCCCGAGCACGATGCGTGCGCCCAGGTAGATTGCGCCATCCTCGAGCTGCGGTGGTGCCATGGAGTCGGAAATGATGAGCGGCGCAAGCTCGGGCATCACCTTGCTGTAGAAATAGCGGGTCGCGAATGCGCGCTGCTGGGGGTCGAGCTGACGCTCGTCGACAAGATAGATGTTGTTGCTGCGCAGTTCGGCCATGCAGCCGAGATAGACGCGGTCGAAACGCTGTTGCAGATCGCCTACCGAGTCACGGATATCGTCGAGCATCCGCTCGTAGCCGGCTTTTTCCTTGCCCTTGGAAAATGCGGCGAGCCGGCGCACATCGGCAAATCGCACCCGGTAGAACTCGTCGAGATTGTTGGAGAATATCCCCATGAAGCGCACCCGCTCGATCAGTGGTACGTTCGGATCCTCGGCCTCCTGCAGCACCCGGGCATTGAACGAGAGCCAGCTCAGCTCCTTGGAGAGCATGGGAGGAGATTTCTTGCGTTTCGGCATCGAGATACCCTGGTAATTGAAAATACTCGCCCAGCGTTTACACTTGGCCGCCCGGTCGCCGAAGCCTGCGATTCGCGGATCCACAAAGTCACATAGCACGTTTTCATGACATTTTTATAACAGCGATCGCCATGAAGCCAGCGAAAACCCGCTTATGAGTCAGAATGCCGAATCGGTCTGCGCCGTGCTCGACCTGGGGTCCAACAGCTTTCATCTGCTGATCGGTCGGCTGGATGCGGGGCGCATCGTCACCGTCGATCGCCGCAAGGACACGGTACGCCTGGCGCAGGGCCTGGGAGCCGACGAGCTGCTCGATGAGGCGGTGATGGCGCGGGCGCTGGACAGTCTCGGCGTGTTCGCGGAGCAGTTGCGCAAGGTGCCGCGCGACAAGGTGCGCGTGGTCGGCACCAACACGCTGCGCGCGGCGCGCAATGCCGATGTGTTTCTCGAGCGGGCCGAGCGCGTGATTGGCGTGCCGATCGACGTGATCAGCGGACAGGAAGAAGGGCGTCTGATTTTCCTCGGGGTCGTCAAGGGGCATGCCAGCAACAGCGTACGGCGCCTGGTGATCGATATCGGCGGCGGCTCGACCGAGTTCATCGTCGGCAAGCGCACCGCCAAGCGGGTCGAGAGCCTGTTCATCGGCTGCGTCTCGCTCAGCGAGCGCTTTTTTCCCGAGCGCAAGATCAGCAGCGCGCGTTATCGGCGCGCATTGACCCTGGCGCGGGCGGAAATCCGGCATCTCGCGGATGGATACGGCGTGGGCCGCTGGGACGAGGTGGTCGGGAGTTCGGGCACCGTGCGTTATGTCGAGAGTGCGATCGACAAGTTGATGCCCTGCGATCACCTGGTCACCCGCGAAGGCATCGAGTGCGTGGCCGAGCACATGCTCGGTCTGAAAAAGACGGACGCACTGCAGGGTCTCGGCCTCAGCGCCGATCGGATTCCGGTGTTTCCGGGCGGCCTTGCGATCCTGCATGCGGCGTTTCTCGAGCTGGGGATCGAGCGCATGCACGTCTCGGACTATGCGCTGAAGGAAGGCGTGCTCTATGAACTGGCCGACCAGGGCGAGCACGAGGACACCCGGCGCAGAACCATCGATTACCTTTCCAAGCAGTTCGATATCGACCGGCGCCAGGCGGCGCGCGTCGAGCGCGTCGCGAAGTCGCTTTTGCCACAGGTCGCGGACCGGCTCGGCGTGGAACTCCGGTTCGCCCAGCAGGTGCTGGGCGCGGCGGCGCAACTGCACGAACTCGGTCTGACGATTTCGCACGGCGGTTACCACAGGCACGGGGCCTATGTGCTGGAAAACGCCGATATGCCGGGCTTCTCGCGCCGCGAGCAGAAGATGTTGAGCTTCCTGGTGCTCAATCACCGGCGCAAGCCACGCACGCCCGAAGTGAACACCTATCGCTTCAAACCGGACTGGGCGCTGGTGCTGGTGCTGCGTCTTGCCTGCCTGTTCAACCGTATCCGGGTCGATCAGCGCCTGCCGGCACTGCGCCTGCGTACGGCGCGCAAGGGTTGGAAACTCGAGATTCCCGCCGACTGGCTGCGCAAGCATCCGCTGGTCGAGGAAGACCTGCGTGCCGAGAGCGAGTTTCTCGCTGCGATCGGGACAACGTTGAAGATAGCAACCGTCAGGAACGCAGGTGGGGGCGGGTGATGCGCGGCAATGCGGAGTTGCCGGACCTGGCCATGTTGCAGTCCGCCTGGACGCGCATCAGGCCGTGGATTCATCGCACCCCGGTGCTGCGCAGTCGCACGCTGGATGCGATCAGCGGTGCCTCGCTGTTCTTCAAGGCCGAGCATCTGCAGAAAACCGGTGCCTTCAAGGCGCGAGGCGCCTGCAATGCCGTGATGGGTCTCGATGAGCGCGGCGCGGGCGCGGGCGTGGTGACCCATTCCTCGGGCAACCACGGCGCGGCGCTGGCGTGGGCCGCGCGCTTGCGCGGGATCGAGGCGCAGGTGGTGGTGCCGGTCAACGCCAATGCCGCGAAACGCGCCAATATCCTGCGCTACGGGGCTCGTATCGTTGATTGCGGACCCACGCTCGCGGCGCGCGAGGCGATGCTGGCCGAAGTTGCGGCGCGCAGTGGCGCGCAGGTGATACCTCCCTACGACGATGCGCGGGTAATCGCGGGGCAGGGCAGCGCGACCCTGGAGTTGCTCGCCACGGCACGCGATCTCGATGCCGTGATCGCACCGGTCGGCGGTGGCGGCTTGCTTGCGGGAACCGCGATCGCGGCCCGGGGCCTGCGCGCATCGCTGCGCGTGTTCGGGGCCGAGCCCGCGGGTGCCGACGATGCCTGTCGCTCGCTTGCCGCGGGCATCCGCCTGCCGCAAACCAGCCCGCAGACCATTGCCGACGGTTTGCGCGCCGGGCTCGGCGAACTGAATTTCCAGCTGATACGCCAGCATGTGGAAGCGGTGATCACGGTGAGCGATGCGCAGATCATCGCCGCGATGCGGCTGTTCTGGGAGATCGCCAAGCAGATCATCGAGCCCTCCTCGGCGACGGCGCTGGCGGCGGTTCTGGCCGAACCCCGGCTTTTTTCGGGCATGCGCGTTGGCCTGATCCTCAGCGGTGGCAATGTCGATCTCGATCAGTTGCCGTGGCAGGCGCAGTGAGCAGCGCGGGGTCCGGTCAGCGGCGCCCGCGGGTGGGCACCGCCGCCGGCAGCGGCCGGATTCGCAGCGAGGCGGCGGATTTCGCGGTCGACGAATGGATCGAGATGCAGCCCGAGGGCAGCGGAGAGCATCTGTGGCTGCGGGTGCGCAAGACGGGCGAGAACACCGGGCACGTGGCGCAACTGCTGGCGCAGGCCGCCGGTGTGGCGCCGCGCGCGGTCGGTTATGCGGGGCGCAAGGACAGACATGCCGTTGCGACGCAGTGGTTCAGCGTGCAGTTGCCGGGGCGCGCGGACCCGCCGCGCTGGAACCTGCCGCCGACGGTGGAAATCCTCGAGTCGGTGCGGCGCCTGCGCAAATTGCAGGTGGGTGGACTGCGTGGCAACCGGTTCCGGATCGTGGTGCGCGGCTTTGCGGGCGATCGGGCGCTGCTCGACACCCGCCTCGCTGCGATCGGCCTGCAGGGGGTGCCCAATTATTTCGGCGTGCAGCGTTTTGGTCGCGGTGACGGCAACCTTGCGCAGGCGCGCGCCTGGTTCGGTGGCGGGGCCGAGGTGCGCGAGCGCAAGCTGCGCGGCCTGCTGATCTCGGCTGCGCGTGCGGAGATCTTCAACTCGATTCTGGCGGCGCGGGTCGTCGACGGGTCGTGGTGCATGGCGTTGGCGGGCGACTTGATGATGCTCGAGGGTCGCGGCAGCTTTTTTGCGCTCGATGAGCCGGACGCGCTGATGCTCGAACGTGTGGTGCGTGGCGAGATCCACCCCAGCGGTGCGTTGTGGGGGCGCTCTCGGCCGGCTAGCGCCGGGCGGGTTGGCGAACTCGAGTGCCGGCTGGCCGCCGAGCATGCGGATCTGGCGGGCGGACTGGAGCGTGTCGGGCTGCAGCAGGAGCGCCGGGCCTTGCGCCTGATGCCGCATGATCTGGCCTGGGAGTGGCTCGATCCGGCCACCCTGCGCATCGATTTTCGGCTCAACGCCGGCTGCTATGCCACCTCCGTGCTCGACGAAGTGCTGGACTGCACCGACGCCGGTGCGGCGCCCGGCGCCTGAACGCGCCGGTCTCAGGGCCCTGGAGCGCGCGGCGTGCCCGGCTGCGGGGCGCGCATATCGTATTTGAGTACGAAGTACGTCATCCCATCGCCACCAGCCGGTGCTGTAGCTTCCATCCCTCCGGGTAGCGTCCGAGCTGATCGAGGTAACGGCCGAATCCAAGCGGCGTGATCACGCCGTCCTTGACCGACAGCACCTGCAGATAGGAGGAGGATTTCGCCCGGTCGCCGTCTCCCTCGATCACGATGTTGCTGATAACATGCCGCGCCGAGGAATTGTTCTCGCGGCTCAACTTGAAGAATGCGATGATCGAGTCGACGCCTTCGAAGCGCAGCTCCATCGCCGGGACCTCGAATATGCCGTCGCTGGCGAACATCTCGCGCATGCGCTCGGGAGGGTTGTAGTCGGCATTGTGGCAGTAGCGTTCGAGCAGTTCCTGTATCGCGAGCCGGTCCGGGATGTCGAGTGCCATGGTCAGTCTCCGGTTGAGCTTTGGCTGGTGTATCCACGCTGTGGATTGTAAGGGCAAAAGAATGCTTTCGAAGCTTACAGTTTTGGCATGTGCGCGGCACCTGGTGTCTTGCGCGCTGCTTGCGCTGACACTGGCTGCCTCGCCCGCGGCCGGCGCCGACGATGAGCTGCTCCGGGCGTTACCCGCGTACGCCACGGCATTTGATACCGGGCGCGATCCCCAGGCCGATCTGGTGGCCGCGCGGGCGGGCGCGGCCGCCGCCGGGCACCGGGTGCTGGTGATGGTGGGCGGCGACTGGTGCGTGTGGTGTTTCCTGCTCGACAGACACCTGAAAATGGACCCCGAGGCAGCACGACTTTTCTATGGCGGTTTCGAGGTGCTGCGTGTCTATTACGGCGACGACAATACCAACCAGGACTTCCTGGCCCGATTTCCGGAGTTTCACCTGTTCCCGCATTTCTTCGTCGTCGACAGCGCGGGCAGTGTGCTGGCATCGATCGACGCCGACGTGATCATCGGGGATGCGCGCTACGATACCGCGCTGATCCGCGAGCTGGTGCACCAGTGGGGGCCGGCGTCGCGCTGAGGGACGATGCGGCCTGTGTCCGCGGCTCATGCGGGCGCCGTGTCAGCGAGTTGCAGGCGCACCGTGACCACGCTCTGGTCCCTCGGGTGCGTCTCGAGGTGAAAACCGAGCGTCCTGCACAGACCCAGCATGGCGGTATTGTGGCTCAGGACCTCGCCGAATATCTCGCCGATCCCGCGTCCGCGCGCATAGGCGATGATGCGTCGCATCAGCAGCGTACCAAGCCCCTTGCCGGTCATGTCATGGTTCACCAGGATGGCGTACTCCGCACGTTGCATGTCGGGGTCGCAGACGATGGTGACCGAGCCGTGGATCTCGCCGCTACCGGGTGCTCCGTGATCGGTGAGGACCAGGGCCATCTGGCGGTCATAATCGATCTGCGTGAAGCGCGCTGCCATCGTGTGCGAGAGCATTTTCAGCGGCGCGAAAAAGCGCAGGTAGACCTCCTCGGGGGTGAGTTTCCTGAACGCACGCTGCAGCGCGGGTTCGTCTTCGGGGCGTACCGGGCGCAGCCACAGGCACCGTCCGTCGGCAAGCCTCACATCCTCCTCGAGTTCGCGCGGGTAGGGCTTGATCGCGAGACGCTCGGTGCCGCGCGCGGCGGAAGGTGCAATGCGGATGCGCGCATCGAGTGCGATCACCCCGTCTTCGTCGGCCAGCAACGGGTTGATGTCGAGTTCGGCGATCTCGGCGCAGTCGCCCACCAGCAGCGAGAGCTTTACCAGGGTGAGCGCGATGGCTTCGAGATTCGCCCCGGGCAGACCGCGCGCGCCGGCCAGCAGCCGCGCGATGCGCGTGCCCCCGATCATTGCGCGTGCCAGCTGCATGTTGAGCGGCGGCAGTGCGAGTGTGCGATCGTCGATCACTTCCACCGCCGTGCCGCCCTGGCCGAATACCAGTACCGGCCCGAACTGCGGGTCGCAACTCATGCCGATGATCAACTCGTAGGCACCCCTGCGGTGCACCATCGGTTCCACGCTGAAGCCTTCCAGACGCGCCTGCGGCAGTCGCGCCCGGATGTTCGTCTGCATTGCCTCGGCCGCGGCTTCCGTGGCGCGGGCGCCGACCAGGTCGAGAACCACGCCGCCCACATCGGTCTTGTGCGGGATATCGGGTGAGCGGATCTTCAGTGCGACCGTGGTGCCGATGCGTTGCGCCACCTCGCCTGCTTCGCGCGGGGTCAGCACATAGTCCGCGTTCACCAGCTCGATGCCATAGGCGTGCAGCACCGCACGGGTGTCGGCGGCACTCAGCCACGGGCGTCCGCCAGCCAGCGCCGTCGCGATGATCTCGCGGATGCCGGCGTAGCCCGCCATGCGCAGTTCGGGCGCGGAATCCGGTGTTTCCATCAGGGTCCGCTGGCCGCGCGCATGCTTGACGGCGTGCATGAAGCCGCGCACCGCCTGTTCCGGTGTCGGGTAGCTGGGGATGCCGGCCTCGCTGAATATATCGTCCGCGCGCTGCGCGCCGCTGCCGCCGACCCAGCTCGCGAGCACGGCCGGTGCAGGCCGGGAACCGAGCGCCTCGCAGAGAGCTTGCGCGGTGTCTTCGCCCGGGCAGACCGCGGTGGGGCAGTGAATCGCGAGCAGCGCATCGACGCGCGGGTCGCTGGCGACGATTGCCGCAGCGCGCGCGAAGCGCTCGGGATCGGCGTCGCCGATGATGTCCACCGGGTTGGCATGTGACCAGTTCGCGGGCAGCAGCGCGTCGAGTGCCTCGATCGTCGCCTCTGACAGCGTGGCCAGGGTGCCGTCGGTCGCGGCTAGCGCATCGGCGGCAAGCACCGCCATGCCGCCGCCGTTGGTCAGGATGGCGAGTTGCTCGCCGCGCAGCTTGCCGATGTGCGCGAGCGTTTCCGCGGCATTGAACAGTTCCTGCAGCGTATAGACGCGGACCATTCCGGTGCGCTCGAACACCGCGTCGTAGACCGCGTCGCGCCCCATCAGCGCGCCGGTGTGGGTGCTCGCGGCGCGTGCCCCGGTGGCGAACCTTCCTCCCTTCACCACGATCACGGGTTTCATGCGCGCTGCCGCGCGTGCGGCGGACACGAACTTGCGCGCACCGGTCACGGCCTCCATGTAGAGCAGGATCGCGCCGGTATCGGCGTCGTTGGCGAGGTAGTCGAGCATGTCGCCGAAATCGACATCGCTCATGTCGCCCAGCGACACGACGTGCGAAAAGCCGATGTCGCGCGCCTGCGCCCAATCGATCATCGCGGTCACGATGGCGCCCGACTGGGTCACGAATGCCAGTTTCCCGCGGCGCGCGGGCAAGTGCGAGAAGCTGGCATTGAGTGATATCGAGGGCGCCATCAGGCCAAGGCAGTTCGGACCCACGATGCGCAACATGTGCGGGCGCGCGGCGTCGAGCATGCGGGCGTGGGCCGCCGCGGCTTCCTCGCCGTGGCCGAGAACCGCGCTGATCACGACCGCGGCGCGCGTGCCGCGTGCGCCGAGCTCGGCGATGATGTCCGGCACGCTGGCGAACGGGGTTGCGATCAGCGCCAGGTCGGGTGCCGCGGGCAGTGCCGCGATATCGGCGAAACAGGGAATTCCGTGCACCTCCGTGTAGCGGGGGTTCACGGCCCACAATTCGCCCGTGAAGCCGCCCTGAAGCACGTTCTGGCTGATCACGCTGCCGATGCTGCCGGCGCTTTCGCTGGCGCCGATGATCGCGACGCTGCGAGCGTCAAACAGCTTCTCGAGATTGCGAATTGTCATGGCAGGTCCGGCACGGTCAAATTGGCGCAGTTTAACCAGTGCCGACTGCGCGTGTTTGATCACGCGCAACGGAATCGAATTGGGTACACTGTCGGCAAGCGGCAAGGAGTCTGGAGATGAGTGAAAAGCACACGCATTCGATGGTCATGGGCTATGTGCTGTGGATTTTCGGGTTCATGGGGGCGCACCGTTTCTATTATGGCAAGCGGGTGAGCGGCGTGATCTGGTTTTTCACGCTGGGCCTGCTGTTCATCGGCTGGTTCATCGACCTGTTCCTGATACCGGGCATGGACCGCGAGGCGGAACGGCGTTTTCACCCCGGTCCGGTCGATTACAACGTGTGCTGGATCCTGCTGACCTTTCTCGGTTTCTTCGGGGTGCATCGTTTCTACATGGGCAAATGGCTGACCGGCTTGCTGTACCTGTTGACCGGCGGTCTTTTCCTGGTCGGCGTACTGTATGACTACCTCACCCTGAACCAGCAGATCAACGAACTGGCCGACACCCATGTCTGAGCAGGGCGAGCCTGGCTTGCTACGCGAGGGAGAGACGGCGGGCAAGGCGGCGGTCGACAAGATGGCCCACGACATGGGGGTCGAACTGCGCGCGCATGGCGTGGCGGTGGTATCCATCTGGATGGGTCTGCTGAAGACCGAGCGAACCGAGGCGGTGCTGGCCGACCCGGAGCTTGCGCGTCACTACGAACACCTGCTCGAAACCATGGAAACGCCGCAACTCACCGGTCTGGTGATCGATGCGCTGGCGCGCGACCCGCACCTGATGGATCGCAGTGCCAAGGTCTGGATCGGTGCGGAACTGGCCCGGCAATACGGTATCCGCGATGTCAACGGGCGCGAGCCCCCCTCGCACCGTCCGCTGCTGGGCGATCCCCCGGTGTTCAGCAGCGCGATCATCCAGTAGGCGGGCGCGGTGTGATTGGACGACGGAGGTAACACCCATGTCAGTACTGCCCAAGGGCAAATTTGCCGCCTGTGCCAACGGCTATCGCATGCACTATCTCGATGTCGGCGCGGGACCCGTGGTGGTGTTCCTGCATGGCAGCGGGCCGGGTGCCAGCGGGCACAGCAACTTCCAGGGCAATTATCCGTACCTGGTCGAGCGCGGTTTTCGCTGCATCGTCGTGGATCATATCGGCTACGGCTTTTCCGACAAGCCGGCCGATGTCGAGTATCCGCTGGCATTCTTCACCGAATGCCTGCGCCAGACGCTCGCTGCCGCCGGCGTCAGCAACTGCTCGCTGGTCGGAAACTCGCTCGGCGGTGCCATCGCGCTGCAGTTCGCGCTCGACTATCCGCAGCTGACCGAACGCCTGGTGCTGATGGCGCCGGGTGGCCTGAACGCGAAGGAAGAATATTTCCGGATGCCGGGCATGCAGAAAATGGCACAGGTTTTTTCTTCGGGCCAGGCCGTCACGCCGGCAGTGATGAAAGAACTGTTTGCCGGCTCGCTGATGCACGATCCACGCTACGCCACCGACGCCCTGATCGCCGAGCGCACCGAGATCATGCAATTGATGAATGCCCAGGTGATGGCCACGATGAAGGTGCCGGAGCTCACCGATCGTCTGCCCGGGATCAAGGCGCCGGTGCTGGCGTTCTGGGGCATGAACGAGCGCATGATGCCGGAATCGGGGATCATGAAGCTGGCGAGGAACACGCCCGACATCCGCCTGGTGCTGGTCTCGAATTGCGGGCACTGGGTGATGGTCGAGCACCAGGACATGTTCAACCGCATGACTCATGACTTCCTGGCGCACGGCACATGAACGAAGAAACCGTCACGAGGCTGGGCGACGAACTCTACCGGGCACTGCGTTCGCATTCGGTGCTCGCTCCGCTCACCGAGCGCGAACCCGCGATCACCATCGACGATGCCTACCGCATATCGCTGCGCTTTCTGCAGCGCAGGCTGGCCGATGGCGAGAAGCTCATCGGCAAGAAGATCGGCGTCACCTCGAAGCCGGTACAGGACATGCTGGACGTGCGGCAACCGGATTTCGGGTTTCTGACCGATCGCATGCACTATCCTGACGGCGCCGCGATTGCGGTCGCGGGCAACCTGGTCGCGCCGCGCGCGGAGGCCGAGATCGCGTTCCGCCTGAAAAGCGACCTGGTCGGTCCGGGTATCACCGAGGCCGATGTGCTGGCCGCGACTGCCTGCATCATGCCGTGCTTCGAGATCGTCGACTCGCGTATCCGTGACTGGAAGATCCGCATCCAGGACACGGTTGCCGACAACGCCTCCTGCGGCGTGTTCGTGCTCGGCGATACCGAGGCCGATCCGCGCAAATTCGACCTGCCCAGGCTCCATGTGCGGGTGTTCAAGAACGGCATGCCGCTCAGCGAAGGGCTGGGTTCGGCGGTGCAGGGCAATCCGCTCACCGCGGTGGCGTGGCTGGCCAACACGCTCGGGCGTTACGATATTCCGTTGCTCGCGGGCGACATCATCCTCTCGGGTTCGGTGGTACCGCTCGAGCCGGTCAGGGCGGGCGACGAGATGCGCTGCGAAGTGCAGGGCATGGGCAGCGCACACTGCCACTTCGTCTGAACCCGGGAGGGTATTTGCGGGCGAGGTTGTTCAAATGCAATGCAACGGGAAAGCGATGGCGAACAGGATCAAGGCGGCAATCATCGGCCCGGGCAATATCGGCACCGATCTGCTGATGAAGGCGCGGCGCTCGACGCTGCTCGAGCCGGTCTGGATGGTCGGCGTGGAGCCTGATTCGCCGGGCCTCGCGCGGGCTCGCGAGATGGGTCTGAAAACCACCTCCGACGGAGTGGACGGCATGCTGCCGACGCTGCGCGCCGACGGCGTTCAGATCTGCTTCGATGCGACCTCGGCCCAGGTGCACGCGGCAAACTCGGCCAAGGTCAATGCCCACGGTGCGCTGATGATCGACCTCACGCCGGCGGCGATCGGCCCCTACTGCATTCCTCCGGTAAACCTCCAGGATCATCTCGGCAAGCGCGAGATGAACGTCAACATGGTGACCTGCGGCGGTCAGGCCACCATCCCGATGGTTGCCGCGGTGAGCCGGGTGCAGAAAGTCGCCTACGGCGAGATCATCGCCACGGTAGCGTCGAAATCGGTTGGTCCGGGCACGCGCAGGAACATCGACGAGTTCACCCGTACCACCGCCGGCGCGGTGGAGAAGGTGGGTGGCGCTGCCGAGGGCAAGGCGATCATCGTGATCAACCCGGCCGCGCCGCCGCTGATCATGCGCGACACGATCCACTGCCTCACCGAGGACCTGCCCGATGAGGAAGCCATCACCCGTTCGATCCACAAGATGATTGCGGAAGTGCAGAAATACGTGCCCGGCTACACCCTGAAGAACGGTCCGGTGTTCGACGGCAAGCGGGTGTCGGTATGGCTGGAAGTGGCGGGCCTCGGCGATTTCCTGCCCCGCTACGCCGGCAATCTCGACATCATGACCGCCGCCGCATTGCGCACCGCGGAAATGTTCGCGCGGGAGATCATCGACGGGCGGCTGGTGCTGGAGCCGGTGGCTGCGTAGAAGCGCAGCTTGGCTGAGGTCTATCGAGCAAACGGATTGTGTCAATGGTGCCGGCTCCCGGAGCCTGCGCTGGTGTGATCCGAAGGTTTTCCAGAAGGCGGGAAAATGCAAAACGCTCAGCGCGGCAGTCGCAGCCCGGCAAACAAATGAGGAAATGATCATGGACCTCAAAGGCAGGAAAGTAACGCTGCACGATATGTGTCTGCGCGATGGCATGCACGCCAAGCAGCACCAGATATCGCTCGACGAGATGCGCGCGGTGGCGCGCGGACTCGATGAAGCGGGGATACCATTGATCGAGGTCACGCATGGCGATGGGCTCGGCGGGCGTTCGATCAACTACGGTTTTCCGTGCAACACCGACGAGGAATATCTCGAGGCCGTGGTCGGCGTGGTGAAGCGCGCGAAGATATCGGCGCTGCTGCTGCCGGGTATCGGTACCGTGGATCACCTGAAGATGGCGCGTGACTGCGGTATCGGCACGATTCGCGTGGCGACGCACTGCACCGAGGCGGATGTCTCGGAACAGCATATCGGCATGGGTCGCGAGATGGGACTCGACACGGTCGGCTTCCTGATGATGGCGCACATGATCGGGCCGGAGGAACTCGTCGAGCAGGCACTGCTGATGGAGAGCTACGGCGCGAACTGCCTGTATTGCACCGACTCGGCCGGCTACATGCTGCCCGACGATGTGACGGCGCGGATCGCGCTGCTGCGCCGCGAGCTGAAACCGGGGACCGAGCTCGGTTTCCATGGCCACCACAACATGGCGCTGGGAATCGCCAACTCGCTGGCCGCGATCGAAGCCGGCGCCAACCGCATCGACGGCTCGGTGGCCGGTCTCGGCGCGGGTGCCGGCAATACCCCGCTCGAAGTGTTTGTCGCGGTGCTTGACCGCATGGGCGTCGAGCACGGTGTGGACCTGTTCCGGATCATGGACGTGGCGGAGGACCTGGTGGTGCCGATGATGGACCAGGTGATCCGCATCGACCGTGACTCGCTGATCCTCGGCTATGCCGGCGTGTACTCGAGCTTCCTGCTGTTTGCCCGGCGCGCCGCGAAAAAATACGGTGTCAGCTCGCGCGATATCCTGGTCGAACTCGGCAAGCGCAAGACGGTCGGCGGACAGGAGGACATGATCGAGGATCTGGCGCTCGATATGGCTCGCGCGCAGCGCTGATTGGTCGTTTGGCAATAACGCAGCTACCGGATCCGCTTGATATTTTGAGGTGCGAGCAGTTACGTTCAGGAAATGCAAGCGCCTTGGCATTGGCGACAGATTCGAAAGGAGATACCGTGCAGCTTGTCAATCACAGAATCCTTGTCACCGGTCCGGCAGGACAGATCGCTTTTCCCCTGGCAAGGCGCTTGGCTGAAAACAATGAAGTATGGGGGATTGCCCGTTTCAGCGATGCCGCAACGCGCAAGCGTGTCGACGCGGTCGGTGTGGTTACACGCTCAGTCGATCTGGCGGACCCCGACTGGGCGGATTTGCCAGACAGTTTCGATTATGTATTGCATCTTGCGGCCAGGGTGAGCGCCGACCACGACTATGATCGGGCCATTCAGGTCAATGCAGAGGCGACCGGGCAGCTGATGAGTCGATTCCGTAGTACCCGTGCGTGCCTGGTGATGTCTACATGCCGGGTCTATGCCGTACCAGAGAACCCCCGCCATAATATTGTCGAAACCGATCCCTTGGCGGCACTGCCACAGCCTTATTCGGCAACCTACGCCGTGTCGAAGCTGGCGCAGGAGGCGGTGGCCCGTTTTGCCGCGCGGGAATTCAACGTGCCCACGGTCATTGCCCGCATGAACGTGGCATATGGCGATAACGGTGGTTTACCTGCCATGCTGCTGGAGGCCATTCTTCAAGAAGCCCCCATTCAATTGTCCGACGGCGCGAATACCGTATGCCTGCCGATTCATGAGTCCGATATTTTTGATCATTTACCCGGATTGCTGGCCGCGGCGTCAGTGCCTGCTGTCATAACCAATTGGGGTGGTGACCAGCTCGTGGATATACGAGAACTGGTCGCCTTCATGGCTGAGCAGGTAGGTCGGGAAGCACACTTCGAATCCTCACCTGAAGGCATTGTGCAATTGCGGCCGGATCCGGCCAAACGCGCCAGGATTACTGGTCCATGCAAGGTGGATTGGCGTGACGGGATTCGGCGGATGATCGCCGCTCGTCATCCCGGGATTGAGATCCTGTCCGAGACCCAAGCCATATCGATTATTTGAAGCAGCTTTGAACCGGAGTTGCCGGTTTGACTGCGATACAGCGGGAAACGTGCGAGTGAGCGAAAGCGGCGATCAATCAATCGACGAAATCATGGATGGCCGTGCCTGGGACGTGTTTTGTGATGGCCTCAAAGCCGCACGTAGCGTTATTTTCGACCAGAGCACTGCCGACAATGCGTTCGACAGGGCAGAAGGCTATCGTTACCTCAGCCGTCTGACCCGTCTCGCATTGGAGAAATTTGTCGAGAACAACGACCCACTGGTACCGCGGTTGTATCAGCTCAGCCGGGAAGACGCCAAGATAGGCGCCGACAATCCGGATGCCTACTATCAAAACGCGTGTTTGAGCGGGCAGCACGAATACCGGCTCTGGGGCAATCGAAATTCGGTCTTTTACCTGGGGATAGGCACCTATACCGGAAATTATGGCAGTTCCGAAGCGTCTGGTCGCAGCGGCTACATTGAAGGTGACGATCTCGAGATCGCCGACGATGGCAGTTTCGAGATCATACTCAGCACAAAGCCCCATGCAGGCAACTGGCTGCCGATGGAGCCGGAAACCTCCTCGCTCATCGTTCGCCAGTTTTTTCTGAATCGGGAAAACGAGCAACGTGCCGAACTGCATATCGAGCGGATTGACGCACAGGGTCCGCCGGCTCCTCTTGATCCATCAACCCTGGCGCAGGCACTGAAAGACAGCGCAGCTTTCGTGAATGGAACCGCTCGCATATTTGCCGGGTGGACGGACATGTTTATCAAGCGACCCAACGAACTGAACCTGATGCCGCTGGAGAAGCGTGAATCCGCGCATATGGACCCCAACCAGCCGTTTTTCTACCATGGATATTGGACTCTGGCAGCCGATGAAGCATTACTGGTCTCGGCGAAAGAGCCCGAGTGCCGCTATTGGAACTTTCAGGTGAACAATATCTGGATGGAGTCGCTTGACTACCGTTATCACCGGATCACATTGAACAAGCATAGTGTGTTCCGCGATGACGATGGCTTCTTTACCATCGTTGTTGCCCATCGTGATCCGGGAGTGCGCAACTGGATCGACACGGCTGGCCACAGTCACGGGACCATGGGTTTGCGCTGGAACGCAGCGCTCAATCCTCCTCGCCCGGACTGCCGCGTGGTAAAACTTTCAGAGCTTGGGAATCAGATCAAGCCGGCGACCAATGGAAGATGAACTGCGGGTCGGCGCGGTACTCCGCGAAGCTTCGAATCGAACCGGACTCGATGACTTTGGCGGCAGGGATTTTCTGGAGCCGCTTGGTATTCTCCTTTGCTCGCTCGAAGAGGAAGGACGCCTTACCGTAGCTGGTCGCACTTCGCTGATGGAAAGAATCATCGGTCTGCTGGTCAACCGCCTGCGACTGCAGTACTGGTTGGCAAAACACCCCGAAATACTCGAAGAGCAGATCGATGATCCCCTGGTGATCGTCGGTTTTCCCAGAACCGGGACCACGATGCTCCAGCGCCTTATGGCCAGTGATCCCCGGGCTACGGCATTATTGTGGTGGGAAGCGCGAAATCCGGCTCCATTTCAAGGATGGTCCCCGGCACTCGCTGCTCGGACGCCGGATCAGCGCATCGCCGATGCGAAGGAGCAGATGCGACGGATGCTGGAGGGGAATCCGGATCTGGCGGCAGTTCACCCGTTTGATGCGGAGGCCCCCGACGAGGACGCGATACTTCTCGAACATGCGTTCAGATCCTCGGCTCCAGCCTCTCTCGGCAATATACCGACCTACCTGAAATGGCACCTCGGTCATGATAACCGGGCGGCCTACCAGTACCTGAAGCAGGCGTTGCGCTGCATCCAGTGGCAGAAAAGACATCGTGGTGAGGCGGTAGGGCGATGGGTTCTCAAGGCCCCGGAACACATGAGTCATCTCCTGCTTCTCTTCGAACAGTTTCCCAAGGCTACCGTAATTCAACCGCACCGCGATCCAGTGGAAATTTATCCCTCGCTCGCAAGCATGGTCTTTGAGCTAAGGCGCCTGGCGAGTGATAGTGTCGCTCCGACAGAGGCGGCAGCTTATGTGCGCACCTCCTCGGCTCATCGAATCACCCGGCTGCTCGAGGCGCGACGCGTACTGCCGGCAGAGCGCTTCATCGATATCCGGTTCAAGGATGTGATGTCGGATCCGATAGGACAGATCGGATACATCTACGGGAGACTCGGAATCGATTTTACGCATGAAGCAAAGCAGTGCATGAATTCTTGGGTAGCGGAAAATCGTCGCGAGCAGCGGCCGATGCACGAGTATACGCTTGAGCAGTTCGGTTTCGATGCCCGGGAAATCCGCCAGGAGCTGGCAGAATATCGTGAGACTTATGTGCTACCTTTCAGTCAGCGTGCGGGCTAAACCCGGCTGCCACATACCCGATCGGATCTAGCACTCTTCCTGTTCGCGATGGCCCGTCAATTCATCGTTGAACAAGCACTTCAGCGCCGCCCCCCACCGCACGAACCACTTGCGGAGTCGAACAACAAACTCGATTGAATGCCCGCCGGGCACCGGAGAAAAAGCTGATGGGAACTCTCAACGTGGAGCCGGCCAGCACGCCGGACTACCGGCGCCTGGCCGAGAAACGCTTGCCGCGTTTCCTGTTCGACTACATCGATGGCGGCGCCAACGATGAATTGACGATGGCGGCAAATGTCGCCGATTTCCGCGCTGTGCGCTTGAAGCAGCGGGTGATGCGTGATGTGTCGAGCATCGACACATCGACCACGCTCGCAGGGGACCGCAGCGCGATGCCGCTGGTGCTGGCACCTGTCGGCATGGCAGGAATGATGGCGCGGCGTGGCGAGGTGCAGGGCGCGCGTGCGGCGCAGGCCGCGGGGGTGCCGTTCACCTTGTCCACGGTCGGGGTCTGTACGCTCGAGGAGGTGCGCGCCGCCTCTGCGCGGCCGTTCTGGTTCCAGCTCTATATGCTGCGCGATCGCGACCTGGTGCGTGCACTGCTGCAACGTGCACGCGCGAGCGGTTGCTCGGTGCTGGAATTTACCGTCGACCTCGCGGTGCCGGGCATGCGTCACCGCGATACGCGCAACGGCATGTATGGCGGCACTTCCGCGCGCGCATGGCTGGCGCGGGCCTGGCAACTCGGCACGCGACCGGCCTGGGTAATCGATGTGGGGCTACGCGGCAAACCCCATGTGTTCGGCAACCTGGCCGAGATGGTATCGGACCCGACGAACATGGATGCATACAGGACGTGGGTCGGGGAGCAGTTTGATGCCTCCGTCACCTGGCGCGACATCGAATGGCTGCGTGGTATCTGGGACGGCAAGCTGCTGATCAAGGGGGTGCTCGAAGCCGACGACGCACGTGCCGCAGTGGATGCGGGCGCGGACGGGGTGATCGTGTCCAATCACGGTGGCCGCCAGCTCGATGGTGTTGCTTCCGCGATCAGCAAGCTGCGCCCGGTGGTCGAGGCGGTCGGCGAACGCTGCGAAGTGCTGGTCGACGGCGGCGTACGCAACGGCCTCGATATCGTGCGGGCACTGGCGCTCGGCGCGCGTGGAGTGCAGATCGGTCGACCCTGGGTGTGGGCCGCGGCGGCGCGTGGAGAGGCCGGCCTCGCTGCCTTGCTGGCAGTGTTCCAGCGCGAGATGGCGGTGGCGATGGCGCTGATGGGTGTGAGCCGTGTGCAGCAGATCAACCCCGGGCTGCTGGATGGCTGATCATTCATGCGCTGCGTCGGCGGCAATACCGCTGTCCACATTTCAGCACGTAAGACGCTTCATCAGCATGAAAAAGTGCAGGATACGCGGTCGGGCACGCATGCCTTGCACCTCGGGGGCGAACCTGAGGCACAATGCCGGCATTACAACACTTGGAGCACAAGCGTATGGGGATTCTCGACGGCAAGGTGGCACTGGTAACCGGTGCAGGTCAGGGAGTGGGACAGGGCATCGCGCTGGCGCTCGCCGGCGAAGGTGCGCGGCTGGTGGTGGCGGGACGCACCGAGGGCAAGCTGCTGGAGACCGTGGCGGAGATCGAGCGCCGTGGCAATGGGCCTGCGGTGGCGGTGGTATGCGACGTGATGATCGCCGCCGACATCGAACGCTGCGTGCAGGCTGCCGTGGACGCCTTCGGGGGCATCGATATCCTGGTGAACAACGCCCAGGTAGTGCCGCTCGGGCACCTGCTCGATGTCAGCGAGGAGCACTACCAGGAAGGCATGGACTCGGGGCCGCTGGCAACGCTGCGCTTCATGCGTGCCTGTCATCGGTATCTCAAGGGCGGCGGCAGCATCGTAAACCTCGGATCCTCGTCATCGATTCGCTGGGATCCGATCGGTTACGGTGCCTATGCCGCGGCCAAGGAAGCGATTCGCGCCCTGACCCGCGCGGCCGCCTGCGAGTGGGGCGGGGATGGCATCCGGGTCAATTGCATCCTGCCGCTGGCGATGTCGCCGGCGATGGACGGCTGGATCGCCTCGCGCCCCAAGGAGGCGCAGGCACTTTTTCGCACCATACCGCTCGGGCGCGTGGGTGATTGCGAGACCGACATCGGGCGCGTGGTGGTGTTTCTGTGCGGTCCTGACGCCAGTTACATAACCGGGCATTCGTTGCCGCTCGACGGCGGCCAGGCGTTCATGCGCTGAGCATGGAAACCTGGCCCGCATTGCAGGCGTTGCTGCTCGGCATCGTCGAAGGCTTGACCGAGTTCCTGCCGATATCGAGTACCGGGCACCAGATCATCGTGGCCGATCTGCTTGGTTTCGGCGGCGCGCGCGCCCAGGCTTTCAACATCATCATCCAGCTCGGCGCGATACTCGCGGTGATCTGGGAATATCGCCTGCGCATCATCGCGATCGTGAGCGGAGTGCCACGCGATCGCGGCGCGCAGCGATTCACGATCAACCTGCTGGTGGCCTTCCTGCCGGCGGCGACGATGGGCGTGCTGTTCGCCGACCTGATCCACGCCTGGCTGTTCAACCCGCTCACGGTGGCGTGTGCGCTGGTAGTCGGCGGTGTGCTGATGCTGTGGGTCGAGCAACGCACTCACGCGGTGGCGGTCGAGACCGTCGAGCAGATGCACTGGTCGCAGGCATTGAAGGTCGGCTGCGCGCAATGCCTGGCGCTGGTGCCGGGCACCTCGCGGTCGGCGGCGACCATCATCGGCGGCATCCTGTTCGGGCTCTCGCGCAAGACGGCCACGGAGTTCTCCTTTTTCCTGGCGATGCCGACCATGGTCGGCGCGGCGGTGTACTCGGGCTGGAAATACCGCGCGCTGTTCGAGGCCTCCGATCTGCCACTGTTCGCGCTCGGCTTCCTCGCCGCCTTCGCGGTCGCGATGCTGACGGTGCGCGCGCTGCTGCGCTTTATCGCCAGCCACAGTTACGCGGTGTTCGCGTGGTACCGCATCGGCTTCGGCTTGATGATCCTGCTGAGCTGGCGCTTGGGTGCAATCGACTGGTCGACGGCCACGCCATGAGCGAGCATGCCGCGCGCGCCGCTGCGAAGGTGGAAACGGCGGGGATACCCTTCCCGCTCCTCGGCGAACAGCAGATCATCGACGTGGTGCTCGGCGCCGTGTCGCATCGCGTCCGGCTGAAGCAACGTCGCCGGAGTGGTGCGCGCGGTAAGCGGTTGGCAGTTGCGCGCGGTTTCGCCGTATGATTGATGCGTCCGGTTTCCCTGGCCGGGCGCATGACGGTCGATCGGAGTAGATATTCGTGGTTATCCGGTTCTGTTTGCCATCGCGCTTCCTGTTGCTCCTGCTCGTGGCGCTGCCGGTCGCGTGTACCACCACCACCATCGACGAGAAGCGGGTTGGCTCGGCCTCGGTCGGCAGCGGCGATGCGATCGTGGTGCTGGGGCGCAGACACAGCAGCGACTACGAGACCGAGCCCGATTTCATCCGCTGCATCGGTCGCGGGGTGGCCTCCGGTGGTGCGCATGTGGTTCCCGAGATCGAGTTCCTGAATGCGTTCTATCCGTGGTTCGAGCCGCGCACCGCGCCGATGAGCCTGGAGCGCCTCGATGCGCTGATGCAAAAGCCGCAGGTGGCCGCGCGCATCCGGGAAATGAACCTGCATTACATCGTATGGGTTGACGGTCAGACCGAAACCGTCGACAAGGCAGGCTCGATTTCCTGCGCGGTCGGCCCGGGCGGCGCGGGATGCATCGGCTTCGGCACCTGGGATGATGCATCCAATTATGAGGCGAGCGTGTGGGATGTGCGCGCGAAGGAGTCGATTGCGAAGATCAGTGCCGAGGCAGCCGGCACTTCCTACATGCCGGCGCTGATCGTGCCGGTGCCTTTGATCGCACGCGTGCAGGCGGCTGCCTGTGACGGCCTGACGACCCAGCTGCAAAAGCTGTTCGCGACGCCATGAACCGGTTTTTGTCGCGCGCCCTGCTGCTTGCACTCGGCTGGACGGCCATGGCGGCGTGGGGCATGTCGCAGTCGAAGGAGATCGAGATCGGCCGCGAGATGCACAAGGAGATACTCGCCAAGATGCCGATCTACGAAAACGCCGCGCTAACGCAGTACGTGGCGCGCATCGGACAGCAGCTGGCCAAAAACGGCGATCGCCCGGAACTCGAATACACCTTCACCGTGATCGACAGTGGCGATATCAATGCATTCGCCACCCCGGGCGGTTTCGTCTACATGAACCGCGGGCTGCTTGCCTATCTCGACAGCGAGGCCGAACTCGCCGCGGTGGTCGCGCACGAAATCGCCCACATTACCGAGCGCCATGCCTCGCGCCAGGACTGGATGTCGAAGGCGAGCGGCGTGGGCTCGGCGATTCTCGGCGTGCTGGTCGCGGTCCAGACCGGCAGTGGAGCGGTCGGTGGCGTGACCCAGGATGCGGCTTCGAGCGCCGGCACGGCGATGGTGCGCGGCTACGGGCGTGACATGGAACTCGAGGCGGACCGGGTCGGTGCGCGCATCATGCACAAGACCGGCTATGACCCCCAGGCCATGATCGAGGTGCTGAGCGTGCTGAAGGAGCAGGAGAGTTTCATGCGCGCGCGCGCCAGGAAGGAGGGCACGCAGGCGGTGGCCTACCACGGCGTGTTTTCCACCCATCCGCGCAATGACGAACGTCTGAAGGAGGTGGTTGCCGCGGCCGGCGAGCTCGATGATGGTGTCGTGCGCGATGCGCATGCCGAGGATTTCCGCGCCGCCACCGAAGGCATGAAATTCAGCGAGCAGGCGCGCTCGGCCGCGGTGATCGACAATCGCTATTACAACGGAAAGATGGGGTTTACGGTTGCATTCCCGACCGACTGGAAAGTGGTGAAGCGCTCGAGTACCGTGCTCGCCGGACCCAACCGCGACAACACCATCCTGCAGATGTCGGTGAAGCGCGCCTTGCCCGAGATGAAACCGGCGGAGTTCGCTGCCAGCATGCTGAACCTGGGCGGGGCGCGCGAGGCGGAGGATTTTTCCGGGGACGAGATCACCGGCTACACCGCGCTCTACCCGGGCCAGGGCGGAGCGCCGCCGCGGCGTATCGCGGTGCTGTATTTCGGTTCCTATGCCTATGTCTTCGAAGGGCGCACCGCGAACGCAGCGCTCGCGTCCTTCTACGACACCCTGTTCGTTTCCTCGGTACGCAGTTTTCGCCCGATGAGCGGTGCCGATCGCGATGCGGTGCTCGGCATCAACGTGCATTACCTGCGCGCCCCCGAGGGCATCAGCTTTGCAAAGCTGGCCGAGATCAGCCCGCAAAAGCCCTACCCGGAGGAAACGCTGCGCCTGGTGAATGGCTACTATCCGCGCGGTGAACCGCAGCCGGGGGAATGGATAAAGGTTTTCAGGTAATTGCGGACCAGGTTGCCGCGGGGGGATCGATGCCGATCGGGATTTCTGCAACGCCCGCTTGCGCCCGCCGATTTCCGCAAGCGCCGCGCTGAGCGGGGATGCCAGGAACGGATGAGCGCAAGCGCGATTGCCGCTGCCGCTCGACAACTGCTCTAATGCCGCGGTTTCGCGCACGGCGTGCGCCTCACCAACAAATGCGGAGCCAATGATCATGGGTAGAGTCCAGGGCAAGGTCGTTATCATCACCGGTGCGCTCGGTGGCATCGGCCGTGCCGATGCGGTGCTGTTTGCACGCGAGGGCGCGAAGCTGGTGCTGACCGATGTGGTGGATCGCGGCGGGCGCGAATTTGCCGAATCGCTCGGCACCGAGGCCCTGTTCCTGAGCCATGACGTCACCAGCGAGGAAGACTGGATCCGGGTAGTGGCCGCGGCCGAGGAGCGTTTTGGCCGTCTCGACGGGCTGGTCAACAACGCCGGCATGATGGTGCTTGGCAGCGTGGTGGATACCACGCTCGAGCAGTGGCGGCGGGTGCATGCGGTCAATCTCGACGGGGTGTTTCTCGGCTGCAAGCACGCGCTGCCGGCGATCGAGCGTGCCGGGGGCGGTGCGATCGTGAACATCTCCTCCATCGCGGCAATGCACGGGGTGCCGTTCGTGGCGGCCTATTGCTCGAGCAAGGGCGGTGTGCGCTCCCTGACCAAGGCGGTGGCGGTGCACTGCCGCGAGGCAAAAAACAAGGTGCGCTGCAACTCGGTGCACCCCGATGGCGTCAGGACGCCGATGGTGGTCAAGGTGGCCACCGGGCAGGACCAGGCGACCCGCGCCGAGATCGAATCGATATCGCAGCACAGCACCCGCTTCTGCGAGCCCGAGGACATCGCGAGCGTGGTGCTGTTCCTGGTCTCGGATGAATCACGCTATGTGAACGGTGCCGAAATCCTGGTCGACAACGCGGCGCTGGTGGTCGGTCCGCCACCGGCCTGACGCCGCCATACGCCGCGGCGCACGCCGTCCGCAGCACCCAGGCTCATTGCTTGGGGAAATGCACCAGGTTGGCGTTGTTGGTGCGCTTGAGGAACTTGCGCTCGATCTCGGGAGCCGGCACCGGCTTGCTGAGCAGGAAGCCCTGGGCATAGTGGCATTTCTGGTCCTTGAGGAACTGCCGCTGCATCGGCGTCTCCACGCCCTCCGCGATCACCTTTACCTCCAGCGCCTGCGCCAGCGCGATGATCGTGCGCACGATATCGGCATCGATGCGGTTGCTCATCACGTCCGAGATGAAGGTACGGTCGATCTTGATGTAGTCGAGCGGAAAGCGCTTCAGGTAGTTGAGCGAGGAATAGCCGGTGCCGAAGTCATCGATGGCCAGGCGCGAACCCATGGCTTTCAGCTCGCGCAGCATCTCGATCATCTCCTCGGGCCGGCTCATGATGGCGCTCTCGGTGATCTCGAATTCGATGCGATCCGGCGACAGGCGCGCATCCATGATCACCTCGCGAAAGGTTGCCACCAGGTTGGGGTTGGTGAGCTGGCGCGGCGACAGGTTGATGGCTACGCGCGGGGCCTCGAAGCCGCGGTCGATCCAGTCGTTGAGCTGGGCGCAGATCGTGCACAGCACCCAGTGGCCGATGTCTCCGATCAGCCCGGTTTCCTCGGCCAGCTCGATGAACGCCGCGGGGCTGACCAGTCCGCGCTGGGGATGCTGCCAGCGGATCAGCGCTTCCATGCCGCTGATCTGACCCGTGGCCAGATCCTCCTGGGGCTGGTAGTAGACCACCAGTTCATGGCGCGCGATGGCATTGCGCAACTCGTTTTCCATCTCGAGGCGCTCGAGGTTCGCCGACTCGAGATGCGGTTCGTAGAATTCGTAGCCCTTCTTGGCCGATTTCGCGTGATACATCGCCATGTCGGCGGCCTTGAGCATGCTGCTCGCATCGCGGCCATGCTCCGGATACACCGCGATGCCGATGCTGGTGCTGAGCAGCATCTCGCGGCCGAGGAACACGAACGGACGCCGCAGGTGCTCCTTGATCTTCTCGGCGATGCTGCGCACCACGTCGTAGGAGCGGATGTTGTCGAGCACGATGCAGAACTCGTCGCCGCCGAAGCGCGCCACCAGGTCGCCCTTGCGCACGCAGCCGATCAGGCGCTCGGCGACGTACTTGAGCAGCAAGTCGCCGGCCTCGTGTCCCAGCGTGTCGTTCACCAGCTTGAAGTCATTGAGGTCGAGGAACATCAGCGCGAACTGCTTGTCCTGGCGCCCGGTGTCGGCCAGCAGCGATTCCATGTGCTCGTTGAACTTGGTGCGGTTGGGGCGCCCGGTCAGCGAGTCGACATAGGCCAGCTGATGCACGCGCTGCTCGGCGGTGCGCGCCTGCAGCATGTGATCGATGCGCCGACGCAGCACGGCGTAGTTGATCGGCTTGGTGATGTAGTCGGTGGCGCCGGCAGCGAAGGCCTTGTCCACCGAGACATCGTCGTGCATGCCGGTGATGATCAGCACCGGTATCTCCGCGCAGCCGGGCAGGGTGCGTATCACCGCGCAGGACTGGAACCCGTCCATGACCGGCATCATGCCGTCGAGCAGCACCAGGTCGGGCGGCGTCTGGCGGCAGATTTCCACCGCTTGCTGGCCGTTCGTGGCCTCGATCACCGAGTGGCCCTCGCCGAGCAGCGTTTCGCGCAACGCAAAGCGCGAACCGCGGTCGTCGTCGACGATCAGGATCCGTGACTGCTGCTCGCGGCTGGCGCGCCGGTCCACCGCAACCGTGCCGGTGGAGCCGCCGTGACCCGCGTTGCCGTCGAGCACGTGACGCACCAGGTTGGTTTCGTAGATCAGCGTGGACACCTGGCTGGCGCAACTGCCGCGCGTACCGCTGCGCGCCTCTTCCTCGAGTTGCAGGGCCTTCTGCGCCAGGCGACCGGCGCCGATGTTCGAGGCGGCGCCCTTCAGGGTGTGCGCAACGTTGCCGATCGTCGCCACGTCGTGCTCCGCGCTGGCAGCGCGCAGTTGCTCGATATAACCGGGCAGGTCCTCGAGGAACAGCGAGATCATGCGGTCGACCGCATCGCCGATCTGCTCGCGCAGTTCCGCGAGGAAGGTCATGTCGATCACGCTGTTTCCGGCGCGCGACTCGGGTGCCTCGGGCTGCGACGACGCGTCGCGGTCCTCGGATACCAGCCAGCGGTTCAGCGCATCGCGCAGCACCCCGAGCTTGATCGGCTTGGACAGGTAATCGTTCATGCCGACGGCCTGGCAGTGTTCCATCGCGCTTTTCTGCACATTGGCGGTCATCGCGATGATCGGAACATCGCGGTAGGGCGTGTCCATCTCGCGAATCTTGCGCGTCGCCTCGAAGCCGTCCATGCGCGGCATGTGGCAATCCATCAGCAGCAGGTCGAAGTGCGCCTCGCGCAGCCGCTCGATGCACTCCAGGCCATCGGCGACGATCTCCACGGTGCAGCCGAGGCGCTCGAGCATGCCGAGCGCGACTTCCTGATTAGCGCGATTGTCCTCGACCACCAGCACCCGCGAAGTGCGGAAATTCTCGCGTACCTGCAGGCCCTGGTTGCGCTGTACCTGGCGCGGTGTGCCGCCACCCTCGCTGAGCAGTGCGCGCAGGCAATCCAGCACCGCGCTGCGGCGCAGCGGTTTGCCCAGCGCCTGGGCGACGCTGACGCGCGGTATCCAGTTCGGATCCGGGCGCGCCCGCACACCGAGGCGCACGATATGCCGGGCGCCGCCGGCGAGCGCCGCGGCCAGCGCATGCGCGGGACTTTCCACCAGCGCATCGTCGATGATCGCGATGTCGAAGCGCTGGCCGCCTGCGGCCTGTTCGAGCGCCTGCTGCGCCTCTTCCAGGGTCCCGACCGTGCTGAGCTGCACGCGTTCGCCGAGCAGCATGTTCGCCAGCGAGCGGCAGACCATCGCGTTGTCATCGCACAGCAGCACGCTCACCGTGCGCGTGAGCGGCAAGGCCGCGCGTATCTGCACCGTATCCTGGCGGGTGCGGATGAACGGCAGCTCGAAATGGAAGCGGCTGCCCGCGCCCGGCGCGCTCTCGACACCGATCTCGCCGCCCATCAGCCGCACCAGTTCGCGGCAGATCGCGAGGCCGAGCCCGGTGCCACCGTAGCGACGGGTGGTGGAGCTGTCGGCCTGCGAGAAGGCATCGAAGATCTGCTGCTGGGCGGCGGGATCGATACCGACCCCGGTGTCCGTGACCTCGAAGGCCAGGTGCAGATGGACGCCATCGTCCTCGGTGAGCGTGACGCTGACCCCGATCTGGCCGCGTTCGGTGAACTTGATGGCGTTGCCGAGCAGGTTGAGCAGCACCTGGCCGAGGTGGTGCACATCGCCGAGAATGCTGAGCGGGATGTTCTCGTCGATCACGTAGGCCAGCTCGAGCTCCTTGTTCTGGGCCTGTGGCGTGACCAGCGCCAGCACTTCCTCGAGCTTGTCGCGCAGCTCGAATTCCACCACTTCCAGCGTCGTCTTGCCCGCGTCGATCTTCGAGAACGCGAGAATGTCGTTGATCAGGGTGAGCAGCATGTCGGCGGAACTGCGTGCGGTCTGCACGTAGTCGAGCTGCTTGTTGCTGAGCTCCATGTCGGAGATCAGGTCCAGCATGCCGATCACGCCGTTGAGCGGGGTACGCAGTTCGTGGCTGACGGTAGCCGCGAATTCACCCTTGGCGCGCGCGGACTCCAGCGCCTGGTCGCGCGCGATCTTCAGCGCCTTGCCCTGTTCGATGGCCTGGTCGCGCGCCTGTTGTGTGACTTTTTCCTGCTCGATGGCCTGGTCGCGCGCCAGTTGCGCCGCCTTTTCCTGCTCGAGCGCGCGGTCGCGCGCCTCTGCGATCGTTTCCTCGCGGTTCTGCAGCACCTCCATCATGGTGTTGAAGGCCTGCTGCATGTTGACGATCTCGCGCGTGCCTTCGAGCGTGGCGCGGGCATCGCTCTCGCCATCCTGCGCGCGGCGCATGATCGCCGAAAGGGAACGGATCGGCACCGTGAGACGCGCGGTGATCGCCAGCAGGATCACCAGCAGCATCGCGGAGAGCATCACCGCGACCAGCAGGCTGGCGCGGACGATCTCGGATTGCATGCTGGAGAGCGTCTGGCGCGACATGACCAGGCGCACGCTGCCGATCAATTCGGGCTCCTCGCTGGTGGCGCTCGCGAACGGCGAGTCGCCATTGCCCTGGCCCGAGTACACCGGTGCGGCAAAGGTCCAGTCGTTGCTGCCTTCGGCAACCAGCGCCGGGCGCCGGGGAACGGCGAGTGCGAGCGGTTGTTCGGGCAGGGTGCCGATGGCATAGAGCCGGGTGCCGCCCACGCTCAGCAACTCGATGCCGTGCACGTCGGGGAAATCCTGGAAGCTCTTCGCGACTTCGGCGGCCGAGCCGGCGTCGCCGTAGAGCAGTGCCAGGGTGCTCTGGCCGGCCAGCGATTCGACCAACCGCATGCCCTCGTCCTGCAGGCGCCGTTGCACCGTGTCGCCGGATTGCTTGGAGATCACCAGGCTCGAGGTGACCGACAGCAGCAGTACGCAGGCCGTAAAGCTGATGCCGATGAGCTGTTGCAGGCTCATCGAGCTTATGAATTTTCCGCGTTTTAGCATGAGTGTGTGCTCCGTTCCCGATGCCTAGCGGCTCGGAAATACCATATCGAAACGCGCATCGGCAGCGTTCAGGCCGAGGCCCAGGTGATCGGCGGTGCGGATGTTGATCGCGGTGTTTAGTTGTTCCAGTGCCTCGACCCGCGGGCCGCTGCGGGGAGCGCTGTCGGCGGCAAGCCGCGCCAGGTGACGCCCCATCTCCGTGTTGTCGGGGAACAGCGCGAACAGCGCGCCTTTGGGCACATGCGAGGGATTGCTCGAGAACACCACGATGTTGCGGTCCCATGCGGCCCGCAGGATCATCTGCAGCACCGATTTTTCATCAAGGAACGGCGAGGCCTGCGGCAACCACAGGGCGTCGAGCGGCGGCTCGAGCTGCTCGAGCAGCGCCCGGTAGGCACTGGCGCCGTCACGGATGTTTTCCTTCTGGATGGGCGTGAGCGTATGGCCGCTGGCGGCGACCTCGGTCTGCGCGAGTTCGATCAGCCAGTCATTCGAATCGGCGCCGTAGATCACGCTGATGTGCTGCACCGCCGGTGCCAGTTCGCGCAGCTTGCCGAACAGGCTGCCCGGTGACGGGGCCAGCGAGGTCGCGTAGACCCCGTCGGGGAGTTCGTCCGGTGCGGCGAACACCGCGCCCACCACGCGGTTCAGGCGCGGGTCGATACTGCGGCTGAGCGTCAGGCCATACTTGCCGAGCAGGATCGCCGCACTGGCCTGCGAACCTTGCAGGCGCGCGGAGATGGCCTGCGCGCTGTCCTCGGTGTCGACTTCGAAAACCTCGGTCGATCCCGGGTTTTCCGCGACCGCGCCATCGGCGATGGCGCGGAACACCGAGCGAAACGGCTCGCGCACGTGGGGATAGATCACCGCGATGCGTGTCGGCTGCGCGCGACTCGCCTCCGGTGCGCCCGCGGCGGATACTGGCAGCACGCCGCCGAGCAACAGCATCGCGAACACGAGGCGCAACCGCGACACCCGGCTCACGGCGCCACGCTCCGAGGCAGCACGCGCGCGCCGACGCCGATATATTCGATATCCGCGCAGGCGAGCGGCAGGAACGCGCCGGCCGGTTCGTCGGCGGCCTCGGCATAACAGGCGTGCACACCGGCATTGACGCACAGGCTGTAGAGCCGCTGTCCGTGTTCGATGTCCATGCCGCGATCGAGCAGGAACGCCGCCACGTAGCCGAGCATGTTGAGGGCATTGTCGCCGCGCTCGCGCAGCCAGCCATCGATCCGCCACGCGAGTTGCAGGTGCTCGCCATCCTCGAAGCCGAGATCGCGCGAGAGGCGCGCGAGGGCCTCGACGCGATCATCACCACTGGCGATCGGGCGCGAGAAACCCGGCGCCCGGACGCGCCCCGCGCGGGTGGTGCGGCGGCTCATGAACCGTTCCAGGCTCTCGCCCGCGACGAGTGCCGCGCGGGTCTCGAGCAGGAACAGGCACGCCAGCCGCGTGGCGCCGGGCCCGTAGAGCGCGGATTCGCTGGCCATCACGCCGGCGCTGATCGCGGCAGTCGGTGGGCAGCGGGCACTGCCGGCCAACGCCCCGACCTGGTTGCACCAGATACGCGGGTCGGGAAATGACAGGCACATGAAGCTGCCTTCGATCCAGTGCGCCAGCCGTCGTTCCGGCAACTTGCCCGTCACGTGCAGGAACAGCAGCTCGAAGAACCCGTGCTTGCCCACCAGGTCATCGAGCAGCGAAAAACCCTGCACGCGGATGCCACGCCCGATCTGCCAGCCGCCCTTGCGGCTGAGAATGCGCCCGTGCCGTGCATCCCAGAAGCGCGTATCGCTCATTGGCGCGCCCCCGCAGGTGAATCACCCGGTGCCAGCATCGTGTAGAGCTGATCGGGAACGAACGGCATGGCGGCGATTCCCTGTCCGGCCATTTCGAGTCCATGGGCCATCAGGCCGGGCAGCGAGGCCAGCTGGTATAGCATGCCGCCCGCGGCGGGTCCGAATCCGAGTTCGCCGGCGACTGCCGCCGCCACGCCTGGCACCAGCCAGCCACTGCCGCCGGGACGCACGGCGGCGGCAAAACGATTGCCCCAATCCAGCGCCCCGTTGGCCACGGCCGTGGCACAGAACAGTTCCGCGAGTCCTGCGGCGAACGGATCGATATCGCCGAACAGGGTGCCGAACCCGGGAGCAACGCGGATATCACCCGGCGTCGGTGCGACGCCGGGCAGGGCGGCGGCCAGTGCCTGTGGGTCGGTGCCGCGATGGCGGGCGATAAAATGCATGCAGCGCTCGACTTCGCTGCTGCCCAGGTGATCGCCGCCGAGCGTTGCGAGCCCTATGGATGCAAGGCTGGTGCTGCGGGTGCCGGAGGCGGCGGCATTCATGACCGCGCGGGTCGCCGCGTGGCGCGGCCCGGGATTGCAGAATGCGACCAGGAAGCGCTGCAGCAGTTGCGCTTCGGCGGCGTCGGGCAATTCGCCGCGCAGCAGCAGGAACAGGGTGTCGGCAAAGTCCAGTTGCCCGACCATATCCTCCAGCGCATAGCCGTGACAGCGTGCGCTGGCGGCGAGGTAGGGATTGACCGGGTCGGCGGCTTCCTCCCAGATGCGGGTGCGCACTCTCGCGGCAAAGCGCGTGTCGCGGCTGTGTTCCATGCGTTGCGTCCTCAGAACCGCAGGCGGGCGGTCAGGTAGACGCTGCGTCCCTCGAGCGGGAAATCGTCCGGTATCAGGGAACCGCCCGGCACGGCCTCGGTGGGGCTGGGCTCGCTGGCGTTCTGGTCGAAGAGGTTGCGCACGCGCAGGCCGAGGTCGAGCCGCTCCATGAGGTTCCTGCGTTCCAGGTTGAGGTTCACCAGGGTGAAATCGTCGATGTCATCACGCGGATCCGCGGGTTCGCGATTGCGCTGCGCGACCCAGTGCAGCTCGCCGGTGAGTGACCAGTTCTGGCGCAAGCGCCAGTCGGCGCGCAGGTACGCCTGTTGCTCCGGTGCGCGCGCGGCATCCTCGTTCAGCGTGGCATCTTCCGATTTCTGGAACGCATAATTGGCGATCACGCGCAGGTTCTCGCGCGGCTTCCATTCGGTCTCGAGCTCGAAGCCGCTGCCTTCCTGTTGCCCGACGTTCTGCGCGACCTGTGCACCGTTGGCGCCCGGCACGAACTTGATCAGGTCATCGATATCGTAATAGAACACGTTGAAACCGAAACGCAGATCGAAGCTGGCGCGATAATCGAGCGCGAGTTCGTAGGTGTTGGAGATCTCGGGGTCGAGATCGGGATTGCCGAGCGCGACCGGGTTGTTGATCACGAACAGTTCCGCGAAGGAGGGCGCGCGGAACGCGCGTCCGTAGAGCAGCTTGGTGGTCAGGTCGGTGCCGGTATCCCAGACCAGCGCGAGCCGTGGATTCACGGTCGAGCCGAAATCGGAATAGTCGTCGTAGCGCACGCCCGCGGTCAGGTTCCAGTCGTTGGCGATCTGCCATTGGTCCTGCAGCGAGGCGTACCAGACATCGCGGTCCTGGTCCTCGATGAATACATAGGGCGTATTGCTGACGTTGCTCAGGGTGCCATCGACCACGCACAGCGCCAGCGTGCAGCTGCGGTTGGGCACGTCCAGCACGCCCAGCCCGAAGTTCTTGGTTTCGCGACCGGATTCCTGCTGCTGGTTGTAGCCGGCCGCCACGCGGATGTTGTGCTTTTCCAGCGCGTTCCAGTTGAGGATGGCGTCGAGCCGGGTGTGTTCCTCGTAGAACTCGGGGTTGCCGATATAACCGTCGCTGAACCGGACCAGCGAGAACTGGCTGATGTTCAGGTTGCCATCGTCGCCGATCGGCAGCACCGCGCCGGCCGGAAACAGCGTCTGCTCGGTCTTGATGTTGATGTCCATGTACGCGGCGCGCAGTTCGAGCGTGGTGTCGGGGGCAAGATCGGGTATCAGGTAGCTGAGGTCGAACAGGTAATTGTCGCCGTCCGCGCCACCCTTGGGGTCGAGTGCCAGTGCCAGCCCCGGTCCGACGCCGGTGTTGTCCTGGCGCCAGTTCCAGGCGCGCAGTTGCAGGTCGCGGTACTTCAGGTCGAGACGCAGGTCGATGGCCTCGGGGTTGCCGGTTTCCAGCGGTCCCGGTGCGCGCGATACAGGCGCGAAAAATCCCGCGGCCACCGCATCGAACACCGATTGGGCGTCGGAGCCGACGCGCCGCCGGTCGTCGCCATCGGTGCTGAGCGCCTGGAGCGAGAATGCGACTTCGAGTTCACCCCACTGGGTGCCGTTCAGCAGCCAGCCCTCGGTGGTATCGAAGGAGCCCGCACGCACGCCAAACTCGGTGCCGTCGATCTGGTCGGCGCTCTTGGTGATCACGTTGATCACGCCGGCCAGCGCGTCGGCACCGTAAACCGCCGAACCCGGACCACGAATCACCTCGATGCGCGCGATATCGCGCACCGGGAAGCTCGAGCGCCCGCCGCGGTCGCCGAAATGCGCGTTGGTCAACGGCACACCGTTCACCAGCATCAGCACCTGGGGGTTCTTGTCGGTGTAGATTCCGCGGATCGAATAGATCGGGGAAAGATAAGTGCTGGACAGCGAAACGTGGACGCCGGGCACGGTTTCGAGCACTTCCTCCAGGGTGCTCGCGCCAAGGGTTTCGATGTCCTCGGCGGTGATGACCGAGGCGACGGCCGGCGCCTTGGCGATCAATTGCTTCTGGCCGGTGGCGATACTGACGAACTCTTCCTCGCCGAAGGACAGCAGCAAATCTTCTTCGGAGGAAGCCGCCAGGCAATTGGCGCTGCAGGCGATGGCCATCGCGAGAGAAGCAACGGGAAGATGTCTGCTCATTTCATTGGTTCCGCTGACGGGGTCGTTCCGGTCGTCCCGGTGAGTCGCGCCAGTCGCCTCGACCCGGGGCCGGACATGCAGCCCGCATTACATGTCCTGCAATACCTGTATTCTCCTGCCGATAGGGGGTGTTTCCCGGGCGTCGATGCGCACATCGAGCAGCGTGGGGGTGCGCTGCTGGCAGATGGCCGGAATGTTGAGATTCAGCAGGTCCTGCGGTGTCTGGATCAGATACGCACGGATGCCCATCGACTCGGCCAGGCGGCGGAAATCGACCTGCGGCAGGGTACAACCGATCTCTTCGGCTCCCCCCAGTCGCTGACCGTGCGCGACCATGCCGAGCCTGGCGTCGTTCAGCACGATGAAAACGACCGGCAGCCCGAGTTGCTGGGCGACTGTGATTTCCTGTCCGCTCATCAGCATGCTGCCGTCACCGGTGATGCAGACCACCGGGTCGCCGGGGCTTGCCAGCGCGGTGCCCACCGCGTTGCCGATCGCCCAGCCCATCGGTGCGAACTCGAACCCGGCCTGGAACAGCCCCCCGCGCGAGCTGCGCCGGCCGCGATCGCCACGCTCCTTGTTGCGCCGTTCCAGGACGCGACGGTCGAAGGGATGCAGATAATGGGTGCTCCAGGCGAAACTGTTGCCGGCGTCGGCCAGATAGCGGGTGTTGGGCGGAAACAGCTGGGTGAGCTTGGTCATCAGCCACTGCGGCTTGATCGGGCAGGAGGTATCCAGGCATTTCTCGAAATCGGAGACCTCGAACGGCAGGATCGAGGTGGCGTTGTTGGCGCTGGCGGTGACAACCACGCTGTCCTCCGCGCCCTGGCGGTCGAGGCTGCCCACATGACGCCCGTGCCTGCCGAGCTCCGCCACCAGGGTCTCGAAGATGGTGTCGATGCTGCCGCGTACATGCAGGCGGGCCATCGGCGAACGAGTCAGGTTGCCCTCGTTGGAGTCGACGTGCACCAGCTGGCCGGTGAGCAGTGTTTCGCGGTCCCAATTGTTGCTGCCCCACTCGCTCAGCATGTTGCCGACTGTGACCACCAGGTCCACCTTGGGGTCGCGCAGGGCCTGGTCGGCGCTTTCGTGACCCGCAAAGGAACACACGCCGCGGTAGCTCGGGTGGAACGGACTGATCAGGCCCTTGCCGTCGGGTGTGGTGACGACCAGCGCATTCAGGGTCATTGCGGCGCGCAGGATCAGCCCGGCCGCTTCCTGGCAACCATTGCCGAGCACGAACACCGTCTGGCGGCTACCGAGCAGCAGGTCGAGGAAGGCATCGATCGCGGTCTCGTCCTTCCAGGCCGGGCGGGTGAGCAGGGTGGACAGGTTGTAGCTGGGCTCGGTGTTCGCGAATGCCGCCCGCTGGACATCGATCGGGATGCTGATATGCGCCGGGCCGCTCGAGTTGAAGGCGGTCATGATCGCGGAGGCGAGCTTGTGCTCGAGCTGATCGATATGGCTGATCAGGGTGTTGTAATGGGTGCAGTGCTGGAACATGCCGACCGTGTTGATCGCGGTATCGCTCGATTCCTGCAGTGCCTTGCGCCCGAAATGGCTGAGTGCGGTCTGCGGCGTGATCACCAGCATCGGTATCTGGTTTTCGTAGGCCGAGGCCACGCCGGTGATCAGGTTGGTTGCACCAGGGCCGGTGGTGGAGCAGCACACCCCCAGGCGCCCGGTATTTCTCGCGTATCCTTCGGCCATGAACGCCGCGCCGGTTTCGTGGCGTGCCACCACGGCGCGGATGCTGTTGCGGCGCTCGCTGCGGGCGAGCGCGTTGTAGAACGGTTCGATCGCCCCACCCGGGATCCCGAACACATACTCGACACCGAGTTGTTCGAGGTAACCAAGTATCAAATCGCCGCCCTCGAAAGGGCTCGGGACCAGGACGGACTCGGATTGACGCGGGTAGCGCAGCGGATGGATCTGGGCGCTCAAGGGCGGGACTCCTTATTGCTTTGCGTGACTTTCCATGGCGCAACCCTGCCCGCGAGGACTCCGCGCCGCATTCTCACGTAGTACCTCAGTATAGATGCCTAAATCTATAATGCAGGGGGAATTTTGCTGAAACTCCAGCGTCTGCCCCAAGCGCAGGGCATGATGCGTATATTGCAGTTTGGCAACAATGAAGGGGTGGCGGCTTCGCAGCACGCGTTACCGGTGTCATGATACCGCTCCACTCTTTGACTGCCGCTGGAGGCTATTCATGGAAAAAATGATATTCCCGTTGTGGAAGCGCTCCGATGATGGTTCTGAGGCCTTCCGCGAGCGCCTGCTCGGTCCGGTCGCCCAGGGACTGCTGCAGGCCGGAGCGCGCCGCCTGCGGATCAGCGTGGTCGATGCCGCTGTGGCGCCGGCGGCCAGCCTGCGCCAGCAGAACAGCGGACCGGCGATGGACGCGATGCTCTCGGTATGGGTGGACAGCGCGGTGTGGCGCGAGCGCTACCTGGCGGTGTTCCGCGAGCAGGTGGGCCGTTACAGCGCCTACCTCGTGTGCGAATCGGAGCCGATCGTGGCCGATGCGAGGTTGCCGGGCGACGGCGAGCGGCTCGAGGGCATGTGCCAGGTGGTGTTTCTGCAGAAACCCCCGCGCCTGAGCTACGCGGACTGGATCACGATATGGCAGGGCAGCCATACCCGGGTTGCGATCGATACACAATCGACCTTCGGTTACCGGCAGAATGTCGTGGTGCGCGCACTCAGCTATGCCGCTCCCCACTACGATGCAATCATCGAGGAAAATTTTCCGGTGGCCGCGATGAGTTCCCCGCATGCCTTCTATGCCGCCGGGGATGACGACTCGAAATACGCGGCCAACCTCAAGGCCATGGTCGACAGCTGCCAGCGCTTTATCGATTTCGACAAGATCGATGTGGTGCCGACCAGCGAATACAACTGGAGGGGGAGATAGATCGATGCCGCTGCATCCGCAGGTTTTGCCGATGATCGAACTGCTCAACGAGTCCATGGCCGGCATTTCGGGTTCCGGGGCGATGGAAATCTCGACCATGCGCGAGGTGCCGCTGGCACCGCTGGCGGAGAATCCCACGGCGGTCGGTGATGTGGAGAACCGGCGCATACCCGGGCCGGGAGGCGAGATACCGATACGGATCTACACACCGGAGGCGTCGGGGCCGCTGCCGCTGGTGATGTTCTTTCACGGCGGTGGATTCGTGCTGTGCAGCCTCGAGACGCACGATGAGTTGTGCCGTGCGCTGTGCCGTGATACCGCGGCGGTGGTGGTTTCGGTCGATTACCGGCTGGCGCCGGAGGCGCGCTACCCGGCTGCGGCGGACGATTGTTATGCGGCACTCGAGTGGTGCGCCGCGCATGCGGCGGAACTCGGTGCCGATGGCACGCGAATCGCCGTGGCCGGGGACAGTGCGGGTGGTAACCTGGCGGCGGTCACCGCGTTGCGCGCGCGCGATCTCGGCGGGCCGGCGCTCAGGCACCAGACGCTCATCTACCCGGCAACCAGTTGTGCCTTCGATACGCCGTCCTATCGCGACAACGCCGAGGGCTATTTCCTGACTGCCGACGCGATGCGCTGGTTCTGGTCGCATTATCTCGGTGACATGGAGCAGGGCCGTGATCCCTATGCCTGCCCGGAAAATGCTGCGAGCCTGGCGGGGTTGCCGTCCGCAACCGTGATCACCGCCGAGTACGACCCCTTGCGCGACGAGGCGGAAGTCTATGCCGGGCGGCTGCGTGCGGCGGGCGTTGAAGTGAGGCTGCAGCGTTACTTGGGCATGATCCACGGCTTTGTCTCGATGGCCGATGTCTTCGACGACGGGCGCGCCGCGCAATTGCTGGTTGCCGGGGAACTGCGCGCCGCGTTCGGCTGATTCACCATATCCTGAGCGGGAGAGAATTCATGGCTGTATTTGCAATGACCGGTGGTGCCACGGGAATTGGCGCCGCGATCAGGGACCGGATCCAGGCGCGCGGCGATCGCATGATCGTGGCGGATATCCGTGATGCCGAGGTGGTTGCTGATCTTGGCACCGCCGAGGGGCGCCGGGCCGCGGTGGCTGGCATTCGCGCCGCCGCGCCGGAGGGGCTCGATGGCTTTGTGGCGTGTGCCGGGCTCGGCCCCAATGTCGACCCGCCGTCACGGGTGGCGCGGGTCAACTACTTCGGTGCGGTCGAGGTGATCGAAGGTCTGCGCGATGCACTGGCGGCGCGTGCGGCCTCGGTCGTCGTGATTTCGTCGAATTCCGCGCCCATGAGTGCCGATGCGGCATTTGTCGATCTGCTGCTGGCGGGTGACGAGGAGGGCGCTGCCGTGCATGTCGACAAATGCGACGGCCAGGTGGCCTATGCCGGCTCGAAAATGGGCGTGGCGCGCTGGGTGCGTGGCAACGCGCCGGCCTGGGCGAAGGAGGGCGTACGGCTGAATGCGGTGGCGCCGGGTATCGTGAATACCGCGCTGAGCACCGGGGTGGCGGCCGACCAGCGCTACGGCGCCGCGATGCAGGCGTTCGCGGCCACGGTGCCGGTCGGGTACATCGGCGAGCCGTGCGACGTCGCCGCCGCGGTGGACTTTCTGCTCGGGGCGGAATCCCGGTTTGTCTGCGGTTCGATCCTTTTTGTCGATGGAGGTCATGACGCGCTGCTGCGCCCCGCGCAATTCTGAGCCTTCGTGCATCGCTGCACGGCCGCCGGGCGACGGGAGGACGCTTGCGCGGCGTGCGGTCGAGCGCGGCTCCGGGCCCGCCGCGAATGATTTGCAGGCCAGCGATTGTTAGCGCGATGTGGCCGGTCGCGCGTAACGGTTGTTGATCCACGGTTTCATTTCGGCCACGGCCGCATCGTGGACCTCGCGCACCCTGACCTGGATTCCGGCATCCACCCGCCGCGAGATCATGGTGACGGGGAACAGGAAATTCGCCGAGGATCCGAGCTGCAGCGCGCGGCTGCGTCCCTCGTCGTCGCGGTAGATCACCCAGTGCATATCGAGTTCGTGCGCCAGCAGATCGCCCATCACGACGCCCATCGCCTGGAGTTCCGCGGTCTGGCCGGGGCCGAGGATGCGCCGGTCGAGCAGTTGTTGCAGCGTGTCGAGATCGCGCTCGCGCTCGCCGTTCAGGCCGCGCCCGAGATGCAGTGCCGCGAGGTCGCCGATCAGCTGGCGCTGCTCGCGCAGCCGCGCTTCGTCCCCTGCCTGCAGCGCGCCGACGTGCACGTCCCCGGCGGCCCGCGCCAGCACGGCAACACCGAGCAGCAAGCAGCAGAACCACTTCATGCCGATTCTTTCCCCGCCCGATCATGACCCGCGCGCAGTGTAGCCAATTGCCGCGCTGCATTGCGCGCGGCGCAAAAACGGTAATTTTCGGCATTGCCGGGAATTCCGGCTTTTTGCTTGAGCTTGCCCGGCCGCAAAAGTATGCTTGCTGCCTTTTCCGTGGCGGGGTGTTCAGATGATCTCGGGCAGTATCGTGGCGCTGGTCACCCCGATGCACGAGTCGGGGAGTGTCGACTGGGCCGCACTCGAGCGCCTGGTGGAGTTCCACGTCGCCAATTCGACCGCGGCTATCGTCTCGGTGGGCACCACCGGTGAATCGGCGACCATCGACGTCGAGGAGCATTGCGAGGTGGTGCGTCGTACCGTGGCATTCGCCGCCGGTCGGCTGCCGGTAATCGCGGGAACGGGCGGCAATTCGACGCAGGAAGCCATCGAGCTCACCGGTGCGGCGCGTGAAATGGGCGTGGCCGCCTGTCTCCTGGTAACGCCGTACTACAACAAGCCCACCCAGGAGGGCCTGTACCGGCATTTCCGTGCGATTGCGGAAGCCGTCGACATACCGCAGATTCTCTACAACGTGCCGGCCCGTACCGCCTGCGATATGTTGCCCGACACGGTGCTGCGCCTGAGCACGGTTCCGAATATCGTCGGCATAAAGGAAGCCACCGGCAGCCTGGAGCGCGGGCGGGAGATCCTGGCCCGTTGTGCGCCGGAGTTCGTTGTGTATTCGGGCGACGATGCCACGGCGGCGGAACTGATGCTGTGCGGGGCGCGGGGCAATGTCTCGGTGACCGCGAATGTTGCGCCGGCGCGGGTTGCCGCGCTTTGCGGCGCGGCCCTCGCTGGCGATGCGCGGCGAACCCGCGCGCTCGATGGCGAACTCGCCGAGCTCAACCGCGCCCTGTTCGTGGAGTCGAACCCGATCCCGGTGAAATGGGCGTTGCTGGAAATGGGCCTCATCGGGCCCGGTATCCGGTTGCCGCTCACACCCCTGTCGCCGCAATTCCATGCGCGGGTGCGCGCGGCCCTGGCCGATCTTGGTTTGCTCGCCTCGTGCGAAGCCTAGTGGAGAGATAGAGTCGATGCGATTTTTGCCGACGATGATGCTGTTGATACTGACCAGCACGGCCGTTTCCGGTTGCGGCTGGTTGACGGGTGACGATGGCATATTCCGCGATCGGAGCGATGAGTATCGCAAGGCCCGCACCATCCCGCAGATGAAGCTTCCCGAGGGCAGCAATTCCGAGGCGATCGAAGACCTCTATGCCATACCGGTCGAGCGCACCGACGTGCTGCTCGGCAAGGAGTTCGAGGTGCCCAAGCCGGCGCCGCTGGTCGGTGACCCGGAGCAAAACGTGGTGCGTATCCAGAAGCTCGGCGAGGAGCAGTGGATTCTGCTCGATGGCGCCCCCGGTGAAGTGTGGCCGCGCATCCGCGCGTTCCTGATCTCGAACCACATCGGCATCGAGCGCGAGGACGCCGCTACCGGGGTGATGGAAACCGCGTGGCTGACGTTCAAGAGCGATAGCACCAGGCGCGAGAAATACCGTTACCGGGTCGAGCAGGGCGTTCAGCGCAACAGCACCGAGGTCTATGTGCAGGAGATGGGTTATACCAAGCTCGAGGGCGAGGAACCGCGCGCACCGGACTGGAAAACCGGCTCGATGGATCCCGAGCGCGAAACGTGGATGGTCAAGGAACTCGCCGGATACCTCGCCGATACCGGTGACGATTCCTCGGTGAGCCTGCTGGCACAAGGCATCAGCACCGTGAACAAGGTGTACATCGTGCGCGACGCCGAGAACCTGCCGGCAATCGATTTGCGGCTTCCCTATGAACGGGCCTGGGCCTCGCTCGGGCGCGCACTGGAGCATGCCGAATTCACCGTCCGGGATCTCGATCACGATGCCGGGGTCTATTTCGTGAAATACGAACCCGGGAAGACCCCGGCACCCGATGCGGGGCTCGGGGCGAACGAAACGCAAGAGGAGAAACGCGGGTTCTTTTCGGGTTTGTTCAACTGGTGGGGCGACGACGAGGAAGACAATCCCGCCATCGGCCGCGACTATCGCGTCGAGGTGAAGAAAGCCGCGGATGGCGTGCTGATCGAGGTGCGCCGCGGCGACGGGGAGCAATTCGAGGACGGCGAGGCGGAGTTTCTGCTCGGGCTGATCAAGGCGCACCTCGCGTAGTGGAATTCTGCTCACTCGGCAGCGGCAGCGCCGGAAATGCCTTGCTGGTGCGCAGCCGCACGACGTGCGTGATGATCGATTGCGGCTTCGGACGACGCGATCTCGAGCGACGCATGGCGCTGCGGGGCATGGATCCGCGCGATCTCGACGCCATCCTGGTCACCCACGAGCACTCCGATCATGCCGGCGGCGTTGCGGCACTGGCGCGCCATTACGGCATCGCGGTCTACAGCAGCGCCGGTACCGCCAAGGCCGCGCGCCTGCACGAGCTCGAACACGCCGTGCTGGTGTCGGAGCGTAGCCAGCGCATCGGCGACATCGATGTGCTGCCGGTGACCGTTCCCCACGATGCCCGCGAGCCCTGCCAGTTCGTGCTCGGTCACGGCGCACACCGGCTCGGGGTGCTCACCGATCTCGGCAGTGTGTCGAAGCTGGTGCGCGAGCACTACCAGCGCTGCGATGCGCTGGTGCTCGAGTGCAACCATGACGAGGAAATGCTGGCCAACGGTCCCTATCCGTATCCGCTGAAGCGGCGGGTTGGCGGAGAGTTCGGGCACCTCAGCAATGCGCAAGCCGCGGGATTGCTCGACAGCGTGGAAAAATCGGCGTTGCAGCATCTTGTCGCGGCGCATCTCAGCGAACAGAATAACGCCCCCGGCAAAGCCTGGGCAGCGCTCTCGCAGGCGCTGGGGAGCGAGCAGGGGCTGCGCCTTGCGGATCAGGCATCGGGCTTCGACTGGCTCGGCATCGCCTGATCCCCATTGATCAATTACAACGGGACCGGACCATGGAAAAGCGCGATCTGATTGTGAAGGGCAAGGCGAAATCGATGTACGCCACGGACGATCCGGGCCACTGCATCATGCATTTTCGCGACGACACCTCGGCTTTCGACGGCGAGAAGATCGAGCAACTCGATCGCAAGGGGCGGGTGAACAACCAGTTCAATGCCTTCATCATGCAGAAACTCGAAGCGGCCGGGATTCCCACGCATTTCGTCAGGCGTCTGGACGCGCACGACTCGCTGGTGCGGCGCATGAAGATGATGCCGATCGAGTGCGTGGTGCGAAACATCGCCGCGGGCAGCATCTGCCGGCGACTCGGCGTAAAGGAGGGTATCGACCTCGAACCGCCGACTTTCGAACTCTTTCTGAAGAACGATCCGCTGCACGATCCGATGATCAACGAATCCCACATCGTCGCGTTCAAGTGGGCGCGGCTCGAGGACGTGGCTATCGCAAAAGAGCTCACCTACAAAGTGAACGATGTCCTGAAAAAGCTGTTTCTCGATCACGGCATGCTGCTGGTAGACTACAAGCTCGAATTCGGTGTCTGCGACGGCAAGGTGCTGCTCGGCGACGAGTTCACGCCGGACGGTTGCCGCATCTGGGACGCGGAGACCCGCGAAAAACTCGACAAGGACCGCTTCCGCCAGAGCCTCGGCAACGTGGTGGAATCCTACGAGATCGTCGGTCGTCGTCTTGGTCTGAGTTTCGATTAGGGCTGGGCGCGCGAAGGCCGACCCGAAGGGCGAGCGCCGCAGGCGCGAGTCAATCAAGAGTAGGCCGCTCGCAGAGCGGCGGGTTGTTGAAGTACGTAACGTGTTTTGGAGAGGTGCGAGAGCGGTTGAATCGGCTTGACTCGAAATCAAGAGTAGGTGCAAGCCTACCGTGGGTTCGAATCCCACCCTCTCCGCCAAAACGAAAAAGGCCCCAACCGGGGTCTTTTTTCGTTTTGGTGAAGGCGGTGGTGTGGACGAACCCGCCGGTTCGACAAAATGCACAGCATTTTGAAACGAGCCGCGCAGCGGCGAAGCCCGAAGGGTCAGAACAGTCCTCAGGCTGTTCTGATTCATCCCACCCTCTCCGCCAAGCAGTCTGCTCCGTCTCCGGTTAAGCGGAGATCGGCAGGCAATATGGCGAAAAATGCCCGCAATTTGCGGGCTTTTTCGTATCTGTGTGTGGGTATCGGCCATGAATCCGGCACAGAAACCCGTACTCGTACACATCGTCGAAAGTGCTCTACGTGAGCAAACTGATGAGCCGTACCAGCGCCGAGTTTGGCTGGATGGCAGCCCGACTGAGATCTCGAACATGAATGAGGCGACCGCGACGAGTTCCGGCCATTACACCGCATCGACCTATGCGCGTGAATGCTTTTCTCATGCGTATCTTTTTTGATACGTTGCGTCAATGGAACCGCTCCTGTCTGTCGTGTTTTTCGTCACCGACACAGGCAAGGAGCGGGTGCGGGAGTTCCTGCGAGCGCTTGCTGTGGGGGATCGCAAGGCTATCGGGACGGACCTCAAGACGGTTCAGTTTGGTTGGCCAATGGGTATGCCGCTGGTTCGCAAGCTTGACCGTGGACTGTGGGAGGTTCGCAGCGACATTGCAAACGGCATTGTTCGTGTGCTCTTCACAGTGTCAGAAAGACAGATGGTGCTCTTGCATGCATTCGTCAAGAAGGCACAGAAGACACCCGTGTCAGAATTGTCCGTCGCGAAGGCGACGGCTGCGAAAACTTCAGGGGGCTCGATGAACAAGCATATCGGCGGCAAGTTGGATGATCTGTTGGCTGAAGACGGGCTGCAGGAAGAGGTCACTGCGGCGGCGATAAATCGGGTGATTGCCTGGCAGTTGACGGAAGCCATGAATACCAAGAGCGTCACCAGGACCGAAATGGCGGCCCGTATGCACACCAGTCGCATGGTGGTAAATCGGTTGCTGGATGCAAATGACACAAGTGTCACGCTGGCGACGCTCTCTCGCGCAAGTGTCGCACTAGGAATACAGCTGCGGTTGGAGCTGGGCGACTGAAGATGTCCAATGCTGCGTGAAAACGAAGCAGGGTCTCGGGTTTGAATACCACGGCGACCTTGCTGAGGCGTGTCGGCGTGACACAAAGATCCGTCAGTCTGAGCAAGACTCGATCGAACGGCGCCAGATTCGGCGCCCGTTGCCGAAACGTACGTAATAACGTACGCTTGGCTTTGAAGCCACAATACGAGGATTCAGCCATGCAAACCCTTACCGCCAGTGATGCGCGGGCGAACTTGTACCGGCTCATCGATGAGGCGGCCGAGTCGCATCAGCCGATCGTCATTGCCGGCAAGCGAGCCAATGCGGTTCTGGTATCTGCCGAAGACTGGGCGGCCATTCAGGAAACCCTTCACCTGCTGTCCGTCCCGGGAATGCGCGAATCCATCAAGGAGGGCATGAACGAATCGGTTGATGACTGCGCCAAGGCAATCGACTGGTGACCTGGCGCGTCGTCTTCACGAAGCAAGCGCAGAAGGATGCCCAGAAACTCGCCTCGTCAGGATTGAAGCCCAAGGCGCTGGAGTTGCTCGAGATCCTCGAGAACGATCCGTTCCAGAACCCGCCACCATTTGAAAAATTGGTAGGCGATCTTGCTCGCGCGTATTCACGGCGGATCAACATTTTGCACCGACTTGTATATCAGGTGTTGCAGAGCGAACGCGTCGTCAAGGTCCTGCGCTTGTGGACGCACTACGAATAATAGATGACCCTGGCACTGCTTCCTCATCATTCAAGGCAGCCAGACTGCAACCACCGCCATTATGGCGGCATGACCCGCCGATTTGGCGGGTATTTGCTAAGCGAATGTAACTGCCCGGCCCGATTTGCGTTTTATGGGGATCGGGTCAATGATTGTGACCGACGATGGAGTCCGCTCCGGGCAGGTTGCGTGCAGCGGAAAGCGGCGCACTGATCGCTGCGCTCTTCAGGCAAGTTCACTCTCTGTCCGTCCGCGTTCAGGAGCTCGAAGCCAGATTGGCCAGGAACAGCTGCAACAACAGCAAGCCGCCGTCTTCCGACGGCGACAACAAGCCCCGTGATTCTTGCTCCAAAGAGCTGGGCAGGTACCAATACCGCATGAATTACCAATACATTCTCACCGAGCGGCGGGGCCGCATAGGCATCGTCAAATTCAACCGCCCCGAGCGCCTGAACGCGCTGAGCATGCCCCTTCTGGAGGAGTTCTACGATGCCATTGAACGCCTGAACGAAGACCCGGCCATCGGTGTCATCATCCTTACGGGTGAAGGCCGTGCCTTCTGCGCCGGACTCGATGTCCAGGATTGGCAGGATCCTGAACCCGGCGATGACGGCGAGCCGACAAGCTACCGCTCGCAACTGCGCTGGCTGGAGATGATGCGCCGTTCCAAGCCCGTCGTGGTTGCAGTCAACGGGCTCGCCGTCGGCGGGGGGCTTACGGTGATTCTCTCCTGCGACATTCGTATCGCCTCCGAGCGCGCGCAGTTCGAGGAGCGCCACGTGCGCGTCGGGCTCATGCCCGACATGGGCAGCAGCCGTCTTCTGGTGCAGACCGTGGGGCTGGCGCATGCGCTGCGCCTGCAACTGACCGCCAGGCGCATCGATGCGCACGAGGCCGAGCGCATTGGGCTTGTCACCGAGGTGGTCGCACACGATCAGCTCATGGATACCGCCGTTGCGTTGGCCGAGGAGATTGCCGCGCATCCGAATTCCTCGCTCCTGGCTACCAAACAGCTGGTGTGGGACAACATGTGCGAGACGGACAGCGAGAAGGTGCTGTGGCGTGAAGCAGAGGTCGAGGAGCGCCTCATGAAGGGGCCTGATTTCAAGGAAGCCACGCGCGCGTTCATCGAGAAGCGCAAGCCGCGGTTCAACACCTGAGCCCGACAGCACGGCAACAGCAGCAGCCACGAGCTTCCGCGGATCGGCTACTGGATGAGCGGAGGCAAGGGTGGAATTCGGGCCCGCCAGTTCGACAAATCTGCTTCGTTCTCAGCTGCACCGGGATGTCAGTCTCCCGGACATGAAGCGTAAGTTTGCATGCAGCTCATCATGCAGCCCACTGCCTGCAATTCATCGCCGCTTGGCCCCTTGTCATCGTCGATGGCATCCAGGGTGGCTGTGACCTGGGCCTTCGCCGCGCAGGAACAGTCGCAGCCACCCGAATTCGCGCTGGAAGAAGGAGATTCCCCCGGTTGGTTCCCGCTCGATTCGCCAAAGCTTCCCCCTGCTGCTACAGGTGCCAGTTCGGCGGGCAGGCGCTGCAGCATATCCGAGCGAAAGTCCGCTTCCAGGCCGCTGCTGAGCACGGGCTCGATACGATCATCACCCTGCCACGGAGACGAGATCCAGAACCGCCCCTGAACCCGGCGTTCGATTTTCGCCGTGACGACCCGGTCCCGGCTGTGAACCGGATTCGCGCTGCGGTCGATGAGATCGCCAACAAAGGTACCGCTGAGAAACTCGGGCCGGTACTCATCAATCGTAATACTGCCCGAGGGAAGGAATTCCACGAAAGCCCCCGGATCCGCATCCACCGGTCCGCGTGCTTCGAGGGTTGAGGCGGCCGGCCGCGACAGCAGGATTTCGGCGTTCCTGAAAGTTCCCGTGAAACCGTAGTCGATGCGCGGAATGCGCAACTCGACCGACTCTGTACGATCGACGATTGCCTGAGTCACACCGCCAACGAAGCCTGCCGGGCCCGCGCGCTCGACTACCCCGGCGCTCGCCAGGATCTGTTCCATCAAACCGCCTGTGCCATTCACCTCGCCCAGCACCGCCAGTTCGTCGGGCACCGAGCGCAAGTGGATCTTCATCATGGGCTCGGCGTTCTCGCGTTCAATGCGTTGCCCGAGCGGGCCGTTGCTGGTGACCTTGTCCGCGGCGCGCTGCCTCCTTCCATCGGCAGCCTTGGCGGCGCCGGCAGGGCCGGCTTCATCCGGCTTCCCGGTTCGCTTGTCTTCCCGGGACGGTTGTTCAGCCGCAGCGGGTTCTGCAGGACCGGGCGTGCTCTGCAACACCTCTGATCCGCCGATGGAAACCGTCAGTTCCACGGATTGACGTTTCGTGTCGCGGGCGATTCTCGCGATGTTCAGTACAAAAATATTGTTGGGCAAGAAGCCGCCAATGGACACGGCGGCCGGCTTTTCGCGAAGACGGATACTCCAGCGCGCGCGCGCCTTGCCTGCGGCATTGTCTACACCGATGGACGAAGGAACAACCACCCGTTGACCACCATCGAACACCACCGCAAGCTGCTCTAGCAGGGCTTGTGAATCCGCCGCAAGCTGCACATCAGCGCTGACCTCCGGCGCGAATCCTTCTGCATAGATACCCCGACAGGCGGTCGCTGCCTGGGCCAGATCCACAATCATGCTCACTTTTCGTTGCGTGGGGGTCAGCGTTTCAGCGGGGCAATCGGGGAAGCTTTCGTAAACCCACAGGAGCGCGTCGGCATCGCTGCCACGAAAATTCGGCGTCTCGGCACGATACCGGCCATATTCCACGTAGGCCGCGATGAAGTTCGCGTACACCCGATTCAACGGAAAGCGGAACCGGTGGTAATTGCGCAGCGCCCCGTCAAGCCAGGCGACTTCGCCGGCCAGCGTTTTTTCAGGCACCGTCTGAGCAAGGAAATAATTCAGGTAACGGTAGTCATATGGTGCCGGCATGGGGCCAGGCAACGCATCGAGCTCCCTGTGTCCCCGGGAGTAATCGAGCTCCGCGAGATAGCGCCAGAAGGAACTGGTTTGATAGGCAATATCGGGAGCCGACTCGCCAGAACCACGTGGCACCGGAAGCGCCCTGGAATAGTCACGCAATCCCCACCAGGATCGGCCGGAGTCCTTTGGCAAGTTGCCGTTGCCGCCCGCGAGCAAACGCTCGGTGTCATAACCCACGGCGCTGGCCTGTCCTTCCACGATCCATGAGCCCAATTTTCCGGGATAGTCCTGACGCAGCTTCGTGGCTCCCTGTACGGCGTGAAAAAGTTCATGCGCGAGAGTGGATTTTCCGGACTGGCTCAAACGTCCACTCTGCAGAAGATTCCGGTTGTGGAAAAAAATGATGTTTTCGCTGGGAGCAAGCGGCTCGAGAATCCAGGAGTTGCTCTCGTACCGACTACGTCCCGAAACCAGGTCGACGTAATAAACCCGGTATGCCAATCGGCCATCATCGAGTTGGACGACAGGATTGAGATCCGGCGCCGGGAAACCCCAGGCTTCGAACTGTTGCGCTATGCGGGCAAGGTAAAGTTCGACCTCACGCTTCAACTCCGGGCTCAGTTTCGCGTTGGTCGGGGTGGGCGTCTCCGGGTTGAGCCCGAACGCCCGGGCAATCGCTGCCGCGCCCGACCCACCAACCACCACATCGTCGTGCCAGGGGATTGTCTCGACGAGTTCGAACTGCTTCACCGGCCACTTCTCCGCCGCATGACCCGTCCCGCTCACGCTTAGGGCGACCAGGCAAGCGATGCGCAACCCCGCGGCTACCACCAACGCCAGGTGTTTGGCACCATCAGTCAGAATCTGATTCAACAGAAATCTCCAGGCAGGACAGGGCCCACTATACCTTGCGTGAGTGTTTATCCACGGAATCTCGCCAGAACGGGAAATTTCCCGGCCATGCCGGGGGATGGTGTCTTGCGCACCGACCCCGAGGCACAGTTGATTCGCAAGAGCAGGGTCACCGTGATCGATGCCGGTGCGTTCGAGCAGTACGAAACGGCGCGACTTTCGGCAACCAGGCCTTTTATAATCTCTGTCCGTCCATTTGTATCATTCGGGACAGGACGAGTACGCGGATCACGCAGGATCCGCTTAACGACTCCTTGTCCCTCAACGGATTTCCCCGACATGAGCAAGAATATCACGCAGACAATCGCGGACTTCGCTTCCTCCACGCGCTTTGAAGACCTTCCTTCCGATGTTGTCGATTATGCAAAACTGCTCATTCTGGATACGCTGATCTGCGGTCTGTCCGCCGGCAGAATGCCACGTACGGTCATGATGCATCGGCTATTGGATGAGTTCGGAGGCAAGGAAGAATCGGTGGTGTTCGGGAGCCGGCGGCGCTACCCCGCAGCGCTTGCCAGCATGGCCAATGCAGAGATCATGAACTGCCTCGACGCTGACGATACGTTCTTTACCAGCAGTCATTTCGCCGCTTTCAACGTGGCAACGGCCCTGGCTGAAGCCGAGCGCAGCAATGCGTCGGGAAAAGATCTGGTTCTTGCCGTCGTGCTGGGTTTCGATATCAATGCCCGCATCAACCTGGCATCGGAGGTCATCCGTCAGAACGAAGATGGCGAATTGCAGTGGGCAGAATTGCAGGGCATGGGCTTTGCCGCCATGGGCACCGCCGTGACTTCCGGTGTGTTGCGCGGGCTTGACCGGGAACAGATGCGAAATGCCCTGGGGCTTGTATCCTACGCGGCACCCAATCCGGTAGTTAACACGACCAGCGCCCGCAGGAAGCACCACAGTTTCAAATATGCGAACTATTCGGGAACCGCTTTTGCGGGCGTTATGTCCGCCATGTTGGCCGGGCAGGGTTACAACGCCGAACAGAGCTGCCTGGACGCCGCCGCCTTCATCCGTGCCCAAGGATGCCTGGCCAGTGTCGATGAACTGCTGCTGGAGGATCTCGGCAGGAAGTGGTGGATTACGGAAACCGCGATAAAGTTCTATCCATCCTGCCGCTACACGCACGGCCCCATCGATATGCTGACCAGCTTGATGGCCGAGGAAGGACTGAAGGCCGATGACATCGAGGAAAGCACCATCTTCATCAACCCGATGGGTTATGCGCTGTTGTTTTTTCGTGAGCCCGCCAAGTCTCTGGACATCGACCATTGCGCGCCATCGAGCGGTGCCTTCAATATTCCCTATGTCATGGCGCTCGCGGCGCTCGGCCGCAGACCGGGACCCGGCTGGTACAGTGAAGAATCATTGAAAGACCCGCAGGTGTGGTCGCTCGCCAGCCGTTTCAAGGTGGCGCCGGATGAACAGGGCCAGCGCGAGATCGTCGCGGCGCTGGGAGAGAAGATACGACGCTTTCGCAAAACTCCCGCATCGATCCTGGTCAAAGCCCGAGGCAACGAATACCGGCGCAGCATCGAATACGTTGCTGGTGACCCCTGGTCAGACGCGACGCGCGCTAACTGGGACTCGGTGACCGGGAAGTTCCGGCAGTTCTGTCACGATCTGCTGTCACCACAGCAGATAGACCGACTGGCAGGGCAGTTTCGCGACCTGGATCAAATCACGCATTTTCGTGACGAGATAGACCTGCTGGTCGTCCCATGAAGCCGGTTGAATCCTGCGGCATGACAGGATTTCTTCGCCGGTATTGCGCACTGCAACTTCCCGTCTGCCTGGGGGCGTCGCGGCAGATAAACAGGGTTGGACTGTGCAGGATGCGGGCGCCGCTGACGACAAACAGCACCACCATTCCACAATGACAAACGGGCGCACCACCAGCAAAGTGATTCGTCGCGACGACGGGCCGACAAAAGCCGTGCTGATCAATATTCGGGAACTGTCACCCGCTTACTTCGGCATGGTCATGGCGACTGGCATCGTTTCTCTCGCGGCACACATGTCCGGATTGACACGTATCGCCGGCGCATTGTTTTGCCTGAATATTGCGTGCTACGCATGGCTGTGGCTTCTTACGCTTCTGCGCATGGTGCGATTTCCGGCACGCTTTTTCGGTGACATGATCGATCATCAGCGCGGACCCGGCTTTCTGACAACGGTAGCCGCAACCGGTATCCTCGGCAGCCAGTTCGTGATCGTTGCAGGAGCCATCGGTGTCGGCAAGGTGCTGTGGCTGATCACGCTGATTCTCTGGATCGGGTTGACCTACACGATTTTCGCGGCCTTTACCGTCAAGGAGAACAAGCCGACCCTGGACGAGGGAATCAGTGGCGCCTGGCTGCTCGCCGTGGTCGCCACGCAGTCTCTTGCCGTGCTCAGTGCATTGCTCGCCGTACATGAGGGCCAGCCGCACCGATTGGAGTTCAATTTCTTTGCGCTGTCGATGTGGTTGTGGGGAGGCATGCTTTACATCTGGATGATGTCGCTGATTTTCTACCGTTATACATTCTTCAAATTCCTGCCGGGCGATCTGTCGCCGCCATACTGGATCAACATGGGCGCGATGGCCATCTCCACCCTTGCGGGCGCGCAACTGATCAGCAACGCACCCGCAGCCCCGTATTTGCAGTCCCTGCTGCCATTTCTGAAGGGTTTCACCGTATTTTACTGGGCAACGGGTACCTGGTGGATTCCCATGCTGCTGATTCTCGGTGTCTGGCGACATGTTTATAAGCGATTCCCGATTGAGTACGATCCGCTTTACTGGGGTGCCGTGTTCCCGCTTGGCATGTACGCCGCCTGCACGGGGCGCCTGATCGTCGTGATGGGTTTCGACTTCCTCGGCTTTCTGCCACCCGTGATCCTGACAGTGGCCCTGATCGCCTGGTTGACGGTCTTTTTCGGTCTCGCGCGGCGTCTACAGCGAGGCTTTTCCTCCATGCTCAGCAGGTGAATCATGATGAAGAAACAACCCGAGCCGGACTGGGACCCCGCAGCGGACGATGTCCAGAGCAACCAGTGTGATGCCTACGACACGATGCGGCGTCGTTGTCCGGTTGCCTACAGCAATGATCTCGGTTGGTCGGTATTCCGCCATGCCGACGTCATGAGGATTCTCCTGGATCACGAAACCTTCAGTAATGTTGCGTCCTCCTACCGCTCCGTGCCGAACGGCATGGATCCACCCGAGCATACCGCCTATCGCGAGGCCATCGAGCCGTATTTCGATGCGGATCGCCTGCGCCTGTTCGAACCGGTCTGTCGTGCCACCGCACGTGCCTTGCTGGCGGACATTCCGGCGACCGAACCCGTTGAGCTGATCGCCAGCTTTGCGACGCCTTATTCGTTGCACTCCCAGTGCGCGTTTCTCGGCTGGCCGAGGCAGGGTGCGGCCTCGATTCGTGACTGGGCGCAACGCAGCCGGGAGGCGCGCCACCGTGGTGACAGTGAGCGATTGGCCGAGATTGCTTCGGAGTTCCGCATGCAGGTCGGAGCGGTACTCGATGCGCGCCGCCGCGTGGGCAACGATGCGGCGGACGACGTCATTGGCGGCCTGTTGAAGACAACCGTCAACGGTGTTCAACTCGCGGATGACGATATCGCGAGCATCCTGCGCAACTGGACGGTTGGCGAACTCGGCAGCCTCGCCTCGGGAATTGGCATCATAGCCGGGCAACTCGCGGCCGGGCCGGTATTGCAGGCACGTTTGCGAGCCGAGCCTGTCCTCATACCGGCGGCCATAGAGGAGATCCTGAGAGCCTGTGGCCCGCTGGTGAGCAATCGGCGGCGCGCCACCCGTGATGTCGTTCTCGGTGGCCGCCATATCTCGGCCGGTGAGCGAGTGACAGTGTTCTGGGTCGCGGCGAATCGCGACGATACCGTCTTCGAGAGTCCAGACGAAGTCCGTGTCGAGCGGGATTCGCGCCCCAATCTGCTGTTCGGCGCCGGTATCCACATTTGCCCGGGCGCGCCGCTTGCCCGCCTCGAACTTCGCGTCGCGGTGGAAGAATTACTCGGGCATTGCGGGAAAATCGAGCTGGCCGACACCCCGCGCCGCGCTGTTTACCCTGCCAATGGTTGGGCGTCGCTGCCACTGAAACTGTCGTAGCGTATGGCCAATGGATGCCGTTCTTGGCCCGTAGTCATTGAGCAATCGGCGGCTCAGGCCGTGACAGGGACCGTATCCGTGCGCGTGTTGTTGATCTGGCGCTTCAGTCATCACGCCAGTTATTTCCGCGCCCTGGCCACGCAAAGCAGCCTCGAGATGGTGCCGTTCTCGAAAGAGGATCTGCCCGCCATCACCTTGGCCGATCTCGCGTGGCTGTGGCAGGCCGATATTGCCAATCTCGCCGCGACCCACATCGACCGCCTCACGTTCGGACGCCACAACCGGCTACGCCCGCTGCGCGCACTGCGCAGGGTCATGCATTCGGTATTCGCTGCTCTTGCCTGCGCCCGCTTTCACCGCGCGTTCCTGCGCCAACGGCCCGATGCGATTGCGGTCTGGAACGGCGGACACTGGTTTTTCCAGGCCGCGATCCGTGCCGCGCGGGAATTCGCGATCCCGGTGTTCTATTGCGAAAACGGGTTGCTTCCCGACACCACGACCTTCGATCCGCGCGGAATCAACTACCACAATGCGGTGCCGCGCGCCGCCGCTTTCTACCGCGCGCTCGCGCCCATGCCACCGCTCACGCGGACCTCGCTGGTGGCACGAAAACCCGTGCGCGGATGCAGCGCGCAACCGCTCACCCTGCCGCGGCGCTACCTGTTCGTGCCGCTGCAGATGAACCGCGACACGCAGATCGTGTTCAACTCGCCGTGGATCCGCGACATGTACCAGCTGCTGCAGGTGTTGCGGACCGTCATCGAGCGCGTCGGCGATGCGGAGCTGTCGATCGTGGTGAAGGAGCATCCGTCCTGCACGTTTCGCTACGATGATCAACGCACGACACTTGGTCCACGGTTCCTGTTTGCGAACGGCAATTCCACGCAGGAGCTGATCGATGGCGCCGAGGCGGTGATCACGGTGAACTCGACGGTCGGCCTGGAAGCATTGCTGCGCGAGCGACGCGTGATCGTGATCGGCAGCGCGTTCTATGCGATCGATGAGCTCGTGCTCCGCGCCGGCAACGAAGACGAACTCGTGACAGCCATCGACGCGCTCGTTGACTGGCAGCCGGATACCGGGCTGCGGCACCAGTTCCTCGGCTGGCTCGAGACCGTGTACTGCATACCGGGCAGCTGGCGGGCACCGGACGCGGCACACTGTCGGCGCATCGAGCAGCGCCTGGAAAACGTCGTCGAGCGTGGCCTGGCGCTTTGAAGCCGCAGCTCGGCCCGCTGCGCACCAGCGCTGCAGGTGTTGGTCGCCGCGCGCAACCATTGCAACAGCGCGCTGAACATCGAGACCTGGACAGTGTCGGCGGTTCTGTGTATTTGTTTGCTTGATTGCAACTAACGGCGCGGATCGTGGTCGACAGGGCAGACAAAATTGCGCGATTCCTGTCGCGTGTGTATTGCTATCTGCAAAGAGGAAATGTTTGATGAAGAATCCGTGGTTTGCCCTGGTTGTCGCGGCGCTGCTGCCGCTTGGTGGTTGCACGAACATGGACCAGACCCAACAGGATACGGCCAAGGGCGCAGGTATCGGCGCCGGGGCGGGCGCGGTGATCGGCGCCATGGTCGGCGGCTCGCGTGAGAGCGCTGCCCGGGGCGCGGCCATCGGTGCCGTCGGTGGCGCGATCGCCGGTAACGTCTGGTCGAAGAAGATGCAGCGCCAGAAGCAGGACATGGAGGCCGCGACCGCGGGCACCGGGGTGCGGGTATCGCAAACCGAGGACAATCGCCTCAAGCTCGAAATCCCGAACGATATTTCCTTCGACAGCAACCGCTACGATATCAGGCCTGACTTTCAAATGATCCTCGACCGGTTTGCGACCAGTCTCGGAGAGAATCCCGTGACCCGGATCACGATCGTCGGGCACACCGACAGCACCGGCAGCGACGCCATCAACGATCCCCTGTCGTTCAACCGGGCGTCGAGTACCCGCGATTATCTTGCGGCGCGCGGCGTGGCATCGAGCCGTATCAGCATCGACGGCCGTGGTTCCCATGAGCCCATCGCAGGCAACGACACCCGGGAAGGGCGGGCGCGCAACCGGCGCGTGGAGATCTTCGTGGCGGAACCCTCGCCGAGTTGATCGCGCTCCCGCGCTGCCTGGCTGCGATCAGGACAGCAAATGCGCAATATGTTGCGCCATTGTGCGCACGCGGTTCGTTTCGATGTACCTGAACAGGATGCTCGGAGGCTCGGTTTCCGCCAACAAGGAACCCCATCGGCGCATGACTTCCAGGAACTGGAAATAAAGAAAGGTCTGTTCGCCGGCAGGCAGAATCCCGGTTCCGTATCCCTGCGTGAAGGCCGTCCAATCCTCCCGGGTGCAGCCCTGCGGACCCAGCATGCGCCTGCTCACCGGAAAGTATCGGTGCGCAAAGAGGTACATCAGCATCCGGTTCACGTCGCCAACGACGGCGACCTGCTTGTTGGCCAGGTAATCGATACCCACCGCCGTGGCGCGCGAAACCATGATGTTGTAGGGCGTGAAGTCGCCGTGCACGCTACCGTGCATGACGGCTTGCCCGTGCACGATATCCGCTCGACGGTACAGCAGAGCGGAGGAAGCCTCGAAAGTCGCGCACCTTCTCTCCGCCGGGATCCTCGCGAACAGCGCGTCAATCCTGTGCAGTGCCGCGTTGGCGTCGAAAGGGCTGTTCGCGATGCCATCGCGCAAATGGAACCACCGCAGCCATTCGGCACTTTTTTTGACAGCTTCGTGGCGCCCTATCCGCTCGCCGGGAAACCCGTGGATCGCACGTTGCAGGGGCGGAGCATCGATCCATTCCATGATGACCGCGCGCCGATTCTCGACAAGCGCATAGGGCGCTGCCACGTGTTGCATGATCGTGTCGGAGGGGGAATAACGTTCAAGAGCACGGTGCAAGCGCCGTGCGTGCTGGTGCCCCTTCTCCTTGCACAGAAAAATCTTGACCGCGGCGTCGGTGGGAAACGCGGATGAGCGGATACGGTAGACATGCGCCGTCTTGCGTACCCGCGGGGAACCCACGCGCACCCAGTCTTCGCGGGAGCGGGTGCCACGGCAATAATCCTCCATGACCTCTCGCAACAGTCTTTTCAAGAAACACTCCGGCTGTACCACTCGATCAACCTGCGGTGTATGGACCTTGGGTGCACCATGGACGTGGCAGGTCTCCTCGTACGCGCACCGGTTCTCGATCGCGATCGTGTCGCCGCGTTGCGCCCGCAATCAAGAACAGGGCGACCGGGATTGCCAACACCAGTGGCGCCACGAGTCGCCCGGGATCTTCGGGAAGCTCATGGTGATAGCCCGTGGATGGCAAACTGGATGGATCGCAGCCAGGGGCGGTACCTTGCTCAGTACACCGGGAGCGTCCTTGCGAACAGGATCCAGCAACATTTCGTTGCGTATCATTTGCCCGGTTACCGTGCCGTCCTTGATACACTGCGGCAGGGGTCGGCGGCGCAACCAGATATGGGCTTCAGTCCAGGTAACCCAGTTGAAAACCCTTGGCGACCAAGGCGGCCCGGGTGGCAACACCGAGCTTGAGGCGCATCTTCTCGACGTGCGTGCGCACGGTAGCTTCGCTGACGCCCAGACTGTTGGCAATGGATGTGGTGGTGTCACCGCAAGCCAGATGACCCAGCACCTCGCGTTCGCGCCGGGTCAGAGCCTCCCAGCCGTCCGGCGTCTTTCCCGTTGCATGACGCAGGGTGCAGACGACGTGATTGTCCGCAGGAACACAGGTCATTTCATGGCGTTGGCCGGCAATCGTGACATAGGTGGGCTGCACGCCTTCCAGACCCCTGCCCAGCAGTCTCTGCACGCAATCAACAGCGCAGGGCAGGTGGGGGCAAGTGGCAAGAGTGCCGACAGTTTGCCAACACATCCGACCCTTCGCCCGGCCAACAAGAACCTGTGCCGCGAGATTCTGCGAGGCAATCATCCCTTCCCTGTCAACCAGCAGAACCGCGGGAATTGTTGCACTCATGCGTATCTCCTGTTACCTGTCATTGCACACAACACGGGCAGGTTCCCCCCTGTGTTGCCGAAAATTCTACCATCCGGCCGCGACCCGCAGTCCGACCTGGATCAAAGAGTGCAGCACTCGCGCAAAAAATGCTCCCTGAATTTGCGCAAAAATGACCAATTGACCGGTCCGGGCAGCTGCCCGGATCACTCCGGCGGCGGCGCGGTGCCGGGTTTCACCGCGTCACAGGCCGATCACCACGGCAGTGGAATCCCGGGCACGCGCAGGTGGCAGCACGCGCACGCAGCGGAAATGCCGGCGCGCGGGCACATCGCTAGTCGAGGAGTGCCACCGCCGAAACTTCCACCAGCATGCCGCTCATGCCGAGACGCGTGACGCCCACGAGGGTGGATGCGTTGGGCGGAAATGCCGCGCCATCGAGAGCCACGTTCATCGCCGCAACAAGAATTCCGGCCTTGGCATCATCCAGATCCACCACGTACATGGTGCTGGAAACCACCCGCTCCGGCCCGACGCCCAATGCGGCAAGAGCGGTGCGCAGATTGCGGAATGCCTGCACGGTCTGGGCATGTAGATCATTGGGTCCAATCAGCTTCATGTTCTGGTCAAAGGCGCCCTGCCCGGCGATGTAGGCGGTGCGTCCGCCGCTGACCACCACGACCTGGCTAAAGGCATCGAGTTGCAAAAGCCCTGGCGGGTTGATGTGTTCGATCGCTGGCATGATGACTCCTGTGCTTCAGTCGAGACGGATGATCGGATCGCCGGCACGGACCTGGCCTGGTCGCTCAACGACGATGTTGAGGCCAAGACGGCGCTGGCTGTGATCCACCATGGCGCGTACCAGGCCGGGCTGCTCCTCGAGACCGGACAGGGGTTGGGTACGACCCGGCATGGAGCAGCGCACGGTACGCGAATCCACGCGCAGAATGGCCTCGCCGATGCCGAGGCGCGCGCCAACCCAATCGTTCTCCGCCGCACGGGCGCCGGCGCCGTCCACCTCGACCAGCAAATTGGGGCGAAAACGTCGCGCATCGGTATCGAGCCCGCTGCACTGCGCCAGCCAGTCCAAAGCGTTGCGGCTGAGCAGGTGCAACGGAAAAGCATCGACATAGACGCCCGGTGGGGTGACGCAATCGGCCAGGGTGCTCATGACTTCCAGCGACATGTCGCTGTAGTCCGGGAGTGCCTCGCCCTCGAGCAGGCTTATTTCGGCGGCGATGGATTCCTCGGTACGGACCCGCGCCAGGCGGTAGTGGTCGCGCTCGCTGGCGGGGCGGCGTCGGCAAAGCGTCACGCTGCGCCCAAGCCAGGCACCGAGTTGCCGATCGCGCCCGGACGCTTCGCTGCTCAACGACTGGCCGTCGGGGGCCGTGATCGTCACCGCCTGCACCTGCGTGTCGTAGTCATCGGCACCGGGAACGCCGCTGCCGCTGAAGCTGGCGCTGTAGCGCAGCAATTCCGGCCACCGCTTGGCGCTGCGGATTTCTGCCGTCGGGGTATCGATCACCGCCCAGTGGCGATCGCCGGTGAGGCCGCTGCGGCCAACAAGGGCGGCATCGAGTCGCTCGCCGCCCATGCTCTTGACGGGGTAGCGCCAGATCTCGACAACGGTGCCAACATGCATGATCGAATCCGGTCCGTGGCAATGGATCGTTGGCCATGATAACCAATGCCAGCGCAGGAATTCCACGCATCCAAAAAATACACCGGCAATATATCTGGCAACGATCCTGGTGTGCCGGCCGCCGGCCTCCAGCGATCAATGAGGCGCTGCTCTGCGGCATCGCGCTCGCAAGAACAGGTCATGACATGCATTGACTCTTTGTCCGGTCCGGGGCGCCGGAAAATCTTACAGATTGGGATAGCTTCACTGCCTATATTGCTACAACCTGTTGATTATCATTAATATTTATTGCTGGCATATCGCTTGCTTACAAGGCTGTGGCGATGCTGATGCGGAGCTCTCACAGCCGGTTCCGGGCCTGCGATGCCGAGCAACCATGATTCACGAACCAATTCGAGCGGAGACATCACATGGCGATGAGTATGCGCAAGCAGTCTGTTCAATTCCCGGTCCAGCAGGAACCGAAATCCGCCACGCTCGAGTCGATCTTTGACGATCCGCGCGCCATGGGCAAGCGCCGCGCCGATCGTATTGACGCAGCTGCGTCGGGAGAAGAAAGCGGAGGCCTCGCAACGGAGCGGCGTGGCTCCCATTCATTGCAGGTGGGCGGCTGCTGGTGGTTGCAAAGGAATTATCTGACGGTCGAGGCAAAGCTGTTCGTCACCGAACAGTTGTTGTGCCCCGCGCAATCATTGGACGCCTGATCGAAATGCGCTGAGGCGCCTATCCCGGTATCGGGTTGCGCCGTTCACCCGCGCGATCATCGCGCTGTTTGACTCGCCTGGCGATTGATCGATATCAATGGCCGCCGATGCATGTTTCGGTAATTTGATGACGATCGGTGTTCAAGACGGCCTGCGTCGGCATTGGATCGGGAACTCGCCGGTTTGCCGCGCTCGATGGTGTGCGCGGCAGGTGGTGCTGACTCGCGATGTGCGCAACAGGACCTGAGGTGGGTATGCAAATGCATTTGCCGGAATTCTTCGCAGCCAGTCCGCGTCTGCGCGTGTTCGACCCGCTGGCCGATTTCCTCGGTGCCGCGCAGGACGGCGTGTTCGAGTACGTCTATGCCGATGTGGTCAAGCTGGCCGGGCATTCCTGCCCGACCGTGGCATCGGCCTTCCTGCTGACCCGCGCGGCGCTGGCGGCGTTGTATCCGCAGGCGCTGGCGCAGCGTGGCTCGATACGCGTCGAGTTGCGCGGCGCACGGCTCGAGGGCGTGAACGGAGTATTTGCCAGCGTGCTGACCCTGCTGACCGGTGCCACCGAAGACACCGGCTTCAAGGGCATCGGTGGGCACTTCGATCGTCGCGGCTTGCTGTTCTTCGGCGCCGACATTCCCGCGCAGATGCGCCTGACCCGTCTGGACAGCGGCGAGTCCGTCGATGCCTCGGCGCGCCTCGATCGCGTGCCGGGTGATCCGCACACCTCGCAACTGATGCCCCGCTGTCTTGACGGTAGCGCATCGCCCGAGGAGGCCAACCGCTTTCGTGCGCTGTGGCAGTCTCGCGTGCGCGCATTGCTGCTCGAGCACGCCGACGATCCGGCGGTATTCGAGATCCTTCATTGAACCAAAGTCAGCGCGGGATAGTCGCCACCAGACGGCGATAACGACGTACGACCTGCAACAGGTTCCATCCCAGCCAGGCGCTTGCCAGCGCGCTCGCCAGCCCTGCGGGGACCGCCAGCCACGGCAACAGCGGCGTGCCCAGCAGCAATACCAGCGCGGCCAGATGGGCCTGCCATTGCCGATGCATGGCGGTTTCGGCAAGAAAGCTGTTCATCGGTGGCACCTTGGTCTGTGCCCGTTGCTGTAAATGGAGCCAGGCCAGGAACGGCACGATCTTGTACAGCATGCCGGTGATGAAGGAGAGGAATCCGCCGACAATCAGCAGAATGCCGAATGACGGTGCCCACGCCGCCCGCGCGGCGAGGACAGGAAATGCCACCGCGAGCCACGGCATCAGCAGGGCGAGCGCGCTTGCCATCAGGCCAAGCTGCCAGTAGCGAAAGGTCGTATCCGCACGCGCCCGTCGCCGTCTGGATTGCAGCTGCAGGGTCAGCAGCGCAAAGGCGATGCCGGAGGCGGCGAGGGCGAGTTGCGCCATGCGAACCAGCGCCGGCAGATCGAACAGCAACGCGGCGCTCCACACCAGCAAGGTCAGCATGATCGCCAGCGGGAACAGCCAGCCGGGGCGCGCCGGATATCCCGGCGTGAGCTGGAACATCGGCACCACGACGAAGGCCACGGCCGCCAGCAACACACCGGCCCAGCCTCCAAGGCCCCAGCCGGCGTGCAGATCGGCCAGTTCGCGCACGGGAAGCGGCCAACCACGGGCGAGCGTGAACGCCAGCAGCAGCCCCAGCCCAACCACGACCGGGAGCGCTCCCAGCGCCAGTTTCAAGCCGCGGATGCTCGGGCTGGTGGAGGGCACGCGCCACAACGCCAGCGCGGCCGCGACCAGGAATACCAGCACCGTTGCCGCGAGCAGCAAACTACCCCATTCGAGCAGCCGTAATTGACCGAAGCGCAGACCCGCGACCAGCAGCAGGGCCCCTGGCGTCAGGCCACCGTGTACCACCCGCGCCACCAGCAGCGGCCGCGCCAGGCTGGCGCCGGCCACCACGGGCAGGATCTGGATCAGCGCCCCGAACATGATCTGCAGCATGAACCCGACGGTCAGCAGGTGAGTCAGGGCAAGTGCCGATGGTGTCCAGCGCGAACCGAGCGCCGCACCCGAGTCGATCGCGAGCAGCATGCCGGCCATCACTCCGAACAGCGGTGCGGTCAGAAAGAAACGCAGCGGTGCCGCGAACGGCGGTGCCTTGTCGAAGGACAGCAATGCCTTCATGCCGGCGGCTGCGTGGCGGTCCCGCGGGTGATCAGGATATCGAAAGTGCCGTCGGGCAGCAGTTCGGTCCGGTAACTGTGACCCTGGCGGAGCAGCGCCTTGTACAACGGGTGCGGCTCGCGATAGAGCCGCAACAGCATCGTGTCGCCCGGCTGCAGCGTGTCGAGCATCGCCGTCGCCGCCTCGAAGGGCTCGGGCGGCGCCATGAAGCGCGCATCCACGACGTGCTGCGTGCGCCGATCGCTCATGGCACGGCGAGTTCCGACCTGAGTTGCGCGAGCACTGGCGCGCCGTCGCCCCCAAGGTGCTGGTCGCACATCGGGTAGAGCATGTTTTCTTCCTTGGTGTTGTGCTGCTGCATCATGATCAGCAGTGTTTCCGCGATGCCGAAATAGTCATCCGTATTGCCCGCCTCGAGCGCCTCGCCGGCATCGTCGAGCAGCGAGCGCATCTGCACGTGTTCCATGCGCATGACCTGGGTAGGCCCCATGCTCATGCCGGTGCGCGCCTCGAAGGCGGGGAAGAGGGTGCTCTCCTCGCTGTCGAAGTGCGCCAGCATGGCGCTGCGAAAGCGGGCGAAGGCGGCGCGGGCCTCGGCCGGTTGCGCGTTGCCGAGCGCGTGCTCGATGGCGGCGAAGATATCGTCGCAGCGACGGTGATCGTCACTCATGAAATCGCGGATACTGGTCATGATGACTCCTGCTGGTAAAAAGGCGGAAATGTCGAAATGCCTCCTGGCGTTCGCTGCCGAGCGGCTTCGCGGCGGATCCTGAAGCCGCGCGATTTTGCTTATCCGGGGTCTCCCGGTTCGTGACGATGCGCGGTGCCAGTGTTTGCGGGGCCAAGTCGTGCAAGCACGCGGGCAGGCTTCCACTGTTCCCAGTCGAACACCGGCAGATCCAGCGCGTCGAGCGTGTTTTTCACCACCAGTCCCAGCTCGGTGTCGCCCTCCATCGACAGGCGCCGGCTGAAGAACAGCGTGTCCGGATCTTCCTGGCGCCGCGCCAGACGCAGGAAATCCTGGGCACTGGCGCTGATGATCAGATCGGTGCGCGGCTGTCTTGTCTGGGCCACGAAACGTTCGCCCGTGTAGCTGAAATCAAAGACCAAACGTGCATCGCGTACCTGGATGCGCAGGTTCTTTCCGTTCAGCAACGCGCGCACATCGGCGGGCAGCAGTGGCGCCAGCAGGCGGTTGAGCGCGCTCGCCAGTATCAGGGAGCCGGGGTACTCGGGCAGTCGCGACAGCAAATCGCCCACCGGGGCCGGCAGCAGGAAATGTGGCGATGGGTTCACGGGATGCTCCTTGCGGCCGGGCCGCGCACGGCGGCAAGCTCCACCTGATCCAGTCCGGGACGGCCGTGCCAGTAGCCATTGCAGGTGTCGCCGGCCAGCAGGGGTTGCAAACTCGCAACGGCCTCGTGCGGCGCCAGCGCCTGCGATCGTGCCGCGTCGAACACGCCAATGATTTGCGCCATGTTGCTCGATTGCGGGCTCAGACGGACCACGTCAACCCCCAGGTCCTGCATATTGCCCAGCGCGTCCACCAGGCTGTAGACCCGCGCGGACTGGGTTTGGGTGCCGTTGAGCACCAGGAATTCCTCGTCCTCACGTGTTTTGAGCAGCAAACCGTCCGGGTTCGAAATACAGCGGAAGCGGCAATCGTCCTTGGGCAGGTTGTGATGGCGCGCAGTGAAACAGCGCGCCGAAAACGCGAGCGGCATCCGGCCACAGGCAAAAACTTCAGTCTGCAGGCCGGGTGGCCTGTCCTGCTGCATCAGCGCCAGGTCGTCACGATTCATTTCCAGCGGCATCACCCAGCGGCTGGCGCCGAGCGAGGCGATCCATTGCAGCGTCGGCTGGTTGTAGATATTGAGGTGCGGACCGGCCACGAACGCCAGCTTGCCCGCCAGGCACCTGACGGCGCCCATGTCGTTGGCCTCCACCTCGAATGCGCCGTTCTCGACGATGCGGTGCATGGTGCTCACTTCGGCGCCGGACTCCAGCAAGACCTGGGTCGACAGCACCACCGATTTTCCGGCTTCCCGCAGACGCGCGGCGATGCCCAGCCAATCGGCCAGCTTCAACTCGTGGCGGCGTGAACACACCACTTCGCCGAGATACACCAGATCCACCGGGGTAGCGGCCATCGACTCGTAGAATTCGAGGATGGTTTCTCGTGGCCAGTAATAAAGCAATGGGCCGAGGGAAATTTTCATGCTGCGATCGTATTCATTTCCAGGGACGGTGATAAGCGCCAAGGGTGTGTTGCTGGCCTTCGGCTACCATGTCCAGGTTGCTCATCCATTGTGGCCTGGGTGAGTAGCGATGCGGGTTCGCCAGGCAATGGTCGATCGCCTCGCGCCACACCCTGGTGACCTGGGCCACGTAGGCCGGGCTGCGCTGGCGGCCTTCGATCTTGATCGCGCGCACCCCCATCTTCTGCAGTTGCGGCAGCAATTCCAGTGTGTTCAGGCTGGTGGGTTCCTCGATGGCGTAGTAATCGTGATCATCACCGACATCGAAACGCCCCTTGCACAGGGTGGGATAGCCCGCCTTTTCGCCGCTCGAGTAGCGGTCGATCAATACGCCGTTGAGGCGCGACTCCAGTCCCTCGGGTGTTTCCTGCCACCGAACCGCCTTGGGCGGTGAACAGACGCCGTGGGTGTTGGGCGACTCGCCGGTGACATACGAGGAAAGCGCGCAGCGTCCTTCAACCATCACGCACAGGCTGCCGAATCCGAACACCTCGATTTCCACGGCTGTTTTTTCGATCAGCTGCTGCACCTGGGTCAGTGACAGCACGCGCGGCAGTACCGCGCGCACGATGCCAAACTGCTCGCGGTAGAAGTTGACGGCGTCGTAATTGCTGGCGGAACCCTGCACCGAAAGGTGCAGGCGCAGTTGCGGATAGCGCCCAAGCGCATACTGCATCAGACCCGGATCGGCCAGGATCACGGCATCCACACCCATGTCCGCGGCCTTGTCCACCGCCGCCTGCCACAGCGTGGGGTTGGACGCTTGCGGATAGGTGTTGAGCGCCATGAAAACCCGGCAGCGGCGCTCGCGGGCATAACGAATGCCCGCTGCAATCGCCTGCTCATCGAAGTTCAGTCCGGCGAAGTTGCGGGCATTGGTTGCATCGCGCAGTCCGAGGTAGACGCAGTCGGCACCATTGTCCACGGCGGCCTTCAATGCCGGCAGGCTGCCCGCCGGACATACCAGCTCCATGGACGGTGGAGCAGGGTCCGCAGCATTGGCGCGGGGCGTGGTGTCCACGCCGTCGTTCAATCTGTTCATGGGCGTATATCGGCTTCCACGGGCATCCGGGCACAACGCCCGGAGCCAACAAGGTCGGGAAGGTACGTTTGTTCGCGCTTGCGGGCTTTGACTTCAATCAAGGTCGTCATGATGGAAATATGGCAGAAATTGCGGTATCGCCCGCCGCAAAACGGCGCTAGCCGCACAACCGCAGGTTTCCGGCGCGCGAGCGAAGCGACATGGGCCCGTCCACATACCATGAAGCATGGTGTCCGTATACTGCAGCAGTGCTGCCCATTTCCAATGGGCCTGCTGCGGGCGCAGAGCAGCGATCCAGCGGAGGCTTCGACCATGATCGGATATATTCAGCGCGCAAAAACAGCGCTTTTCATCGCGATCATCCTGAATTGTGGCACGGCCTGGTCCGGGACACAGGATGAGGTTCCGCCGCTCGATTACCTCAGCTTCGCCCAGGGCGCGATACCGGTTGCGGTCGGTGGCGAGCCGCTGGCACGGAGCAACTTCGAGCACGCCGTGAGCGCGATCGATGGCAACGAGGGCGGCTTTGTCTATACCACCGCGATCGACCCCGGATCGGTGGTGGAGTTTGTCTACGAATTGCCGGCGCTGACAACTTTCAGCCGCCTGGCCGTGCCGGGTGTATACGAAACACCCAGTCCCTCCCAGACCTTTGCCCGCGACGTCGAGGTCCAGGGCTCATCCACTTCGGCAACAGAGGGGTTCGTGGTTCTGGGCAAGACAAGCCTGAGCACGCATGCGGGCAAGGGTGAGGTGACCGATCTGGTGATCGAATCGCGCGTCCCGGTGCGGTGGCTAAAGCTGGTGTTGAGCAACGGTATCGATGTGCAACGCGAGAAGATGTTTCTCGAGTTCAGCGAGATCATCGGCAACGGCAGCCAGGAGACCGTACCGCTTGCGGAAAAATTCGGCGGTGGCTGGCGTGGCCGCGGCGTGGCGATGCTGATGCAACAGGATGGCGCATTGGTATCGGGCTGTTATGACGGCACCGGCGATCTGCAGGGAACGGTCACCGGCAATATTCTGCGCGCCACCGGCACCAGCCGCGATACGGGCGTCGGCAGCACCTTCATCGCCACCATTGGCAGCAGTGGCGCGATGCAGGGGGTGCGCTCGACCAACGGCGCGCCGTTCCGGCTCTTTGGCGGCGAACCCACAACCGACATCGCCAGCTTGCGTTGCAGCGAACCCGCGGCGCCCGCATTGGGTTGCGGATCGGTGATCCACGGCATCAACTTCGATTTCGATTCCGCGACCATCAGGCCGGACTCCGAATCGGTGCTTGCCGCGTTGCATGACGGCCTGAAGAACGATGCCAGCACAACGATCATGATCGAGGGTCACACCTCGAGCGAAGGCAGCGAAAGCTACAACCGGGAGCTGGCGCAGCGCCGCGCCGATGCGGTGCGCGAGGATCTCGTTCGCCGCGGCCTTGTCGCCGAACGCCTTGGCGCCAGCGGCATCGGCGAAGCGCGCCCGATCGCCAGCAACAATGACGAAAGCGGCCGCTCGCTGAACCGGCGCGTCGAGATTCATTGCAGCGCGCAATGACACCGCGGTCTGCCGCGCCGGACTGTTACGGTAAACGGAGTTTCCCTGCGTTCACTCCGGACCGCGCGCCTGGTGGCGCTGCTCGTCGTCATGCCGGGTGGCGGCGTCCGCGGCGCGAACGTTGCGCTGGGTGCTGCTGACAGACATCCGTTCTCCCGCGGCAGAGTGAAATTCAGCGCCACGCTCAGGCTACAGTCCGTCTCCATTCCGTGATGATTTCAAGCGTCATGTCGCTGAATTCCTGGCTTTGCGCCAGAGGGTCGCCCAGCCACTCCCGATAAAATCCGTCAAGGTCGGGCAGGGCGTCGAAGATCAATGGGTAGCCTCGCGGTACCGACTCCACTTTCAGCAAGGTCGCGCAGTCGGGACAGATGAACTCGCGCAATTCACCCAATTCCGGATTCGGCGCGGAAAGACCCGGATAGATCTGCTCCAGACTTTCCGGATCATCGCGAACCAGGATATGAGCCCGAAGCTTCCAGTTGCAGCGGTAATCGCCAAACTCGTGGCCGCAGTCGCAGCGCACGATGCGCTCGGCGCCTTTCTGGACGATGTAGAGGTGCTCGGTCAGGGGCATCAGGATCCGCTCCTTCCATCCGCTGCGGGCCTGGAGTATCTCCAGCACCTGCTGGAAACGATCCTGATCCTTGGGACGACTGACGATATTCTTCACGTCGCTCCAGAGAAGCTTGCCGTCAATCAGTGCAACCAGATCCTCTTTTGTCAGGGACATCATTCCACCTCCGGGGTCCAGGTTTCCGGTAACGCCCAGAAGGCGCGAAATTCATCGGCGAAGGACTGACTCATGGCCATGCTGCTGGCGTACATTTCGCCGATCAGGGGATGGAACTGGCGCTGAGCGAGACTTTGCCGGGATCTTTGCCACCAGGTTTGCACCGGGATCGCCCGTGCCCTGCGTTCCTGGCGGTGTTGCTGACGCAGTGCGGAGGTGGCGGCGGGATCGATGGTCCAGTGTCCGTCTTCCACACCACAGCTGCACACCACGCCATGAATCCGCGCGGCGATGTCTGCAGTGCTCAGTCCATCCTCGAGGTCCTGGCGGATTCGATCCGGTTCTCGTTCCAGTGGATCACCATAGCCACCGGCAGCGCCGTTGGCATCTACCAGCACATCTCCCGTCTTGAGCTCGAAGGGTTCCGGCACATGATGGGGCAGCCAGATGTCGCCCTCCAGCATCTGGGCGAAGTCCGGATTCGCCGGATGTCCCAACTGGGCCGGCAGGGGCTTGCCTTCAGCGATCAATTCCATGGCGTTGGTGTTGCGAATGATCGCCCGGACGAGTTTGGCGCCGGGGTAACCACCGCCCAGGCCGAGATTGGGCAGGATGTTGTAGGTCCCTCCGGCCAGCAAAGCTCCCCCGGTGATATCTCGACCGCCGAAGATCAGACTCATCGTGGGCATTGAGAGGCCCGAGCGGTATTTGCCGGGACCCACCGAGTAGGGATTGAGTCGGCGGGACAAATCCAGATAGGGCAGAAACTGTTCCCAGATTTCCACGTTGCCCACATCCACATGAGGCACGGGTACCGCGCCGCCTGGGCTCAGTCCGTCCCTGACCGCACTCGCCGCCGCGCCAATGGTGCCCACGGTTCCCGAGACCATCGGTCGGCGGACACCGTATTGGTCGTAGCCCGCCATGGCGATGGCAAAGGCCGAACGAAAACCCAGCATCTCCTCGCGAAAGCCCCGCATGTAATAGGACTGGCTCAGGGAGGTCAGCCAGATGCCGAAGGATTCGATGGTGGTGGCCCAGATATTGGCCTGGGCCAGGGGCCGGGTATCCTGCGGATTGAAAATGGAGTTTTTCGGTAACTTGAGATCAAAGGGCAGCAGTGACCCGAGGTTCGCCCGCCCGTCACAGGACAGCGTCTGCACCAGGCTGATCGCGAGGCAGCCCCACATGCCGGATGGCGTTGCATTGAAGCTGTGCCACCCCCACTGGCCAGCTCCCTCCAGATCGATCGTCACCCGCCCGGAGGTTTCAATGCGGGTTTCGAAGGGCGCAATCCGTATCACATCCTTCCTGGCGGCCAGCCAGGTCAGGGGCTGGTCCTTCATGAAGTATTCGAAAACCCCCACATTGCGGTAGCGGCCGGGCACCGTCATGCGCCGCAGTCGCAGGAGCTGATTGCGCCGTTCCATTTCGATCAGTTCACCGCAGGCCGACTTGAAGTAGTCGAGACCGAATTCCTCGACCATCTTCTCCACTTCGCCACGGATGTGGATGTTCGCTGCAATGGCACCCTTGCGGTCCAGCAGGAACACGTTGGACATATCGAAGCTCAGCTCGCACTTGAGATGAATGTCGTGGCGTAGCTGGTCACGGGTTCCCACCTTCTCGCCCGCAAAGCGAATACCGTCCGTGGCCCGCTCGATATTCGGCACCGGCATGCAACCCGGGCTGATAGCGCCAATATCCATTTCCATGATGACCGTCACCACCCAGGCCACCAGTTCCCCGTGCCAGAAAATCGGCAGGATGTCGTAGACGTCGGCTGGATGCATCCCCGCGATGCTGCATTCATTGAACCAGAACAGATCGCCCGGCTCTATGCCGACCCGGCCCTCCCAGTCCTGTTCGATCATCCACTGCAGCGCCTCGCCCATGCTGCGGCTGTGTGCCTGGATGCCGGTGGACTGGGCGATGTTGTCCCCCTCAGGGGTGTAGATGCCGATCGCCAGCTCGGACACTTCCCGGACGTAGGGGGAAGCGGAAATCATCCGTGTCTTCTCGCGCCCTGCGATCAGTCCGGAAAGCATCCGGGTGTGGAGCAGTTCAGCTTTCACCGGATCGCGCTGGAGCACGTGGGGATCGGTGATGCCCCGATAGCATCCGGTGGTTTCGTAGACCAGCCGACCCTGCGCCAACATCTCCTTCAACGTCATTCCATCGCTGCCGATGCCGCGCGGCTTGTTCAGTCCTTCCCCGGCGGAGCCCGGGTCTGCGTTCAAGTGTTCCATGCGTACTGCTCCATGGCTCATTCGAGCCAGATTACCGATAGATCGTCCAGGTGGACGCTGCGTCCCAGGGGCAGAAAATAGGTCGTGGTGGCTGCCTCGAGAATCGCAGGACCGCCTACCTCGTTCCCGGGGCTCAGTGCGTCCATGTCGTAGATCGTCGCGTTCTGCCAGTGGCCGTCGAAATAGATCCGGCGTTCGCCCTTGACGGCCTGCCCAACGGGCTCCCGCGGCCCCAGGGGACGACGCACGAGCTTGGGCTTGGGCTTGGGCAGGCTGGCCTCGATGCCGAGATCAAAAATCTCGAACCCCGCCTGTTCATGTTTCGCCACACCGGCATAGGCACGCTCGTACTGACGCTCGAACACATCGATCAGGCTGTCCAGTTCCCTGGCCGAGGAAATACGCCGGATGGGCGATCGTACTTCAAGATCCTCCATCTGCCCGCCGTAGCGGACAAAAGCGATGGGCTTGAAGGCTACCGCTGCCACCGACAGGCCTTCATCGAGGAAGTCTTCCCGCGCCTGGGTCTCCAACTCGTCCCAGATGGTGTTGATCGCCTCGCCCATCTTCGATTTCCATGAATCGTCGATGCCATGGGGAATCACGATCCCCGCCGATTTCTCGTAACGGTGCATCAAATCCACCGTCGCTGCGCCAAAAGCGGAAAAGCCCGCCGCCCAGGGTACGGTTGCCACTCCCTTGAACGGCAGTCCCTCGGTGTAGAGTGCCAGTAACAAGGGGCCAGCCCCGCCGTAGGCCAGCACGTTGTAATCCACGGGCGAAAGTCCGCGAATGCTCAGGGTCGTGCGCAGCTGCTCCTTCATCTGGCTGGCGATCAGGCGCAATACGCCTTCGGCGATGTAATAGGGGCCCACGTTCAGGGGTTTGGCGCATTTCTCATCCAGCATGCGCAGGGCCTTGTCCATGTTCAGTTTGACCTTGCCACCCAGGTAATTGTGCGGATTGATCAGGCCGGTAACCAGGGCGCAATCCATTATGGTGGGCGTCTCGTTGCCCTTGTCATAGGACACTGGTCCGGGATGGGCGCCGGCGCTTTCCGGGCCCAGGGTGATCCGCTGCGTGATCGGGTCCACGCTGACGTAAAGACCCATGCCGGCAGTGATGGTTTCCATCATCAGCGTGGGCATGTTGAATATCCGCCGGGTGATGGTGACCTCCCGCTCGATCAAGGGCTCCTGACCCATGATCAACCCGACATCGAAACTGGTTCCCCCCATATCCGCGCAGATCCAGTTGTCGATGCCCATTTCCCGGGCCATGAAGCGCGCCCCCAGCAAGCCGCCGATGGGGCCGGAGAAGGCCGATTCATGGAGACGGGAGTAGCGGATATTGGCAATGCCTCCATGGGACAGGACCACCTGCAGCGGATTCCTGTAGCCCCGCTGGTGCAGGGCTCGTTCGATCAACTCGTACTGCTTGCGCCCGGTATCTACTGCTGCGGCATGCAGCCAGACGGTGTTCAGGCGTCCCTGCTCGCGGCTGATGGGGGCCAGCTTGCAGGAAAGATGCACCGGTATCTCCCGGCCCTTCACTCTCATGACATCCCGGGCAATATCGGCAAGCATCAACTCGTGACCCGGATTGATGTAGGAAAACAGCAGACAAACTGCAATCGACTCGACACCCTCGTCCAGCAGCGCCCCTACCGCTTGACGGATTTCCTGTTCGACCAATGGAATCACTTCCTTGCCCTGGCAATCGATGCGCCCGGAAACGCCGTGAACAAGCCGCCGCGGGACCAGGGGCGGAGGATAGTGATGGGCGGCATGATGCAGCGTGTCGGCGTATGAGAGGCCGAGCCAGCTTTGACTTACCCGTTGATGGATGAATACATCTTCGTCTCCCCGACGGACGATGACCCCCACCTTGGAGCCGGTACCGGTAATCAGGGCGTTGAGCATGGCCGTGCCCGCATATACGACCGCATCGACATCACCGAGCAGGGCCTCGGCCTCGCTTGCGAAATCTATTCCCCAATTGTCGAAACCGTCGGCCAGGGATTCGATATAACCGATGCTTTGATCCTCGGGCGTGGTGGAGGCTTTGCCGATGGAAAACCGTCCGGCCTCGTCAACAATGATCGCGTCGGTCATGGTCCCACCGGCGTCGCAGGCAATAATCTGCACACGGGGCCGCTCCCCTTGCTTGCTCGTCATGGAATTCTTCTCCGCGCGGAATTGCTTTGGTAGACAGGATGGATCGTAATGCACCGACCGACGGGACACCACCACCCCGGGCGCTATCCGGATACCCAGGCAACCTGTATTCTTGAGCCCATGCCATCCATCGACGCCAGCGATATCTTTAGCCCCTCCGCGATGGAGGACCCATACCCGCTTTATGCGCGCATGCGTGCCCTGGGGCCGGTTTGCGGCCTCGACGGAACGCGCGCGTTCTTTGTCGCTCGCCATGCCGCGATCGAGGAGGCCGTACGCCGGCCCGAGGATTTCTCCTCCAGGCTGAGCGGGGTGCTGGTTTGCGGTGATGACGGGAGCCCGCGGATCTTCGATCTGGGCGCAAGCGGGATCGCGAGCGATGTGATCGCCACCGCCGATGCGCCCGATCATGCCGTGCAGCGGCGCCTGTTGATGCCGCCGCTGAAGGCCACGCGGATTGCCGCGATGGAGGAGGGCATCCGGGGCTTTGCGAGCGAACGCGTCGCGCAGCTGCTGCGTGCAGGCGGTGGCGACTGGTGCGATACGGTTGCCGAGGCGCTGCCGGCCTACGTGGTGATGAATCTTCTCGGCCTCGACGACGGGGCGCTGGATGCCGTGCGACGCTGGGCGATGATGGGCGGAGATCTGCTCGGCGGGCGGGTCAACGCTGCGCAGATGGACACGCTGCTGCAGGAAACCACCGCGATGGGCGCGTTTCTTGGCGCGCACTTCGGGCGCCGGCTGGCCGTTCCGGCGGCGCGGCGCGGCACCACGCTGACCGATACCCTGGCAGGTGGTGTGGAGGCGTGCCTGATAAGCCCGGAACAGGCCATCGGCATACTGATGATCCTGTTTGGCGCGGCGGGCGAATCAACCGCGAGCCTGCTCGGTTGCGCGGTGAGCCTGATGCTGCGTACGCCGGGTCTGCAGGACAGACTGCGCGCGGAACCGCGGCTGATCGATGCCTTTGTCGAGGAAGCCGTGCGCCTCGAGACCCCGTTCAAATTCCACTACCGCATCGTGACGCGCGAGACCGGATTGTGTGGCACGGCGTTGCGCGCAGGCGACCGGCTGCTGCTCGGCTGGGCCTCGGCGAACCGCGATGCCGAGACCTGGGAGTCGGCGGATACGCTGCGACTCGATCGGGCGCACGGACAGCGTCATCTCGGTTTCGGTCATGGCATTCACTTCTGCATCGGTGCGCCGATCGCGCGCCTCGAGGCGCGCGTGGCGCTCGAGGAACTGCTGCGACAGACCAGGTGCATTGCGCTCGAACCGGAGCGCCCCGCCAGGCACGTGCCCAGCATTTTCATCCGCCGCCTCGAGCATCTGCAGTTGCGCCTGAGCTGAGCGAGGGGGCTTGGCCAGACCTCGACGGCAGGATGTCGCCCCATTGGCAGTTGCGGGAAAGGCGGCTTAGATCACCTCGAGGCGGCGCAGGTCGGCGATCCGCTCCCAGTCGTAACCGAGCATGTCCAGCAGGATCTCTTCCGTGTGTTGGCCAAATTCGGGTGCCGCATTGCGAATCGAGCACGGCGTCTCGCTGAAACCCACCGGGAAACCGGCCATCCGGGTCGATCCGAACTGCGGGTGTTCGAAATTGACCACGTAGTCGTTGACGCGCATTTGGGGGTCGTCCGGCAGGTCGTCCACGCTGTTGACGGGCGAGATGATGAAATCGGGGCTCGCCTCGCGCAGGATCGCGAGCCACTCGGGTGACGGGCGGCCCGCGAACACCTCGTCGAGAATCGCCACCGCGGCCCGTGCCTGGGACGGATTGTTCCACGACATTTCGCGAAACCGCGGGTCCTCCAGCAGTTGCGCCTGGCCGATGGCGCGGCAGAACGCGGGCCAGTGCCGCCCTGCCTGGGCCATGCCGAGCGCGATCCAGCGCTCATCGGCACAGCGGTAATGGTTCCACAGGGGGTTGCCGCTGTCGCTGCGGGCCACGCGCGGAAACGCCGCCCCCATCATCAGCCTGGACGACAGATTGAGGCCCTGCAGCGCAGCCATCGATCCCAACTGGGAGACATCGACCTGCTGGCCCACCCCGTGGCGCTCGCGCGCGACCAGCGCCGCCAGCACGCCGTAGGCGAGCATGAACCCGCTCATCTGATCCGCTATCCCGCCCGCGATCTGCTGCGGTGGCTGTCCGGATTCGCCGACGGCCATCATGAGGCCCGAGCGCGCGATCCCCATCTGGTCCATGGCGGGATGCGTGGCCTCGGGCCCCCTGGGTCCGAAACCGGTGGCATGGGCGTAGATGAGCCGCGGGTTGTGGCGGCGCAACGTGGCGTAATCCAGCCCGAGCCGTTCGGCCACGCCGACGCGGAAATTCTGCGCGAACACATCCGCATGCCGTACCAGGTCGTGGACGATCTCGCGCGCTTCCGACTTTTTCAGATCGAGCGCAAGACTCTTCTTGTTGCGGTTGTTGGCCTCGAAGTAGAAGTTGGGTCGACCGGCGAGATCCATTCCCGAAAGCCGCATCAAGCCGCGCCCGGGATCGCCGCCATCGCGTGCCTCGAGCTTGATCACCTCGGCGCCCAGGTCGCCCAGCATCGCGGTTCCTATCGGTCCCTGCTGCCAGATGGTCCAGTCGATGACGCGAATGTCTTCCAGTGCCATGGCCATGATGGTTTCCTTGCAACAGCCGAGGGATCCACGGGTGATTCAGTTCAGGAAGTAGGCTCCCTTGACGCGCGCCGACTTCGGATCAACCCGCACGTTGACCACCGATACGCAGTCCGCGGCGAGCGCGCGCTGGAGCGCCGGACGCAGATCCCCGGGCTGCTCGACATACTCGGCGTGTCCGCCAACCATCTCGGCGAGTTTCTCGTAACGCGCGGGCAGGAAACGCGCGATGGGCGGCGAGTCGGCCGGAAACATGTGATCCTGCAGCAGGTGCCCGGCGATGCCGTCGTTGTTCGCCACGATCAGCACCACGTTCGCGCCGATGCGCGCGGCGGTCTCCACATCCATCATCGCGGCGCCGAAGGCGTAGTCGCCGAGGATTGCGACCGAAGGCGCGTGCGGGCGTGCGAGCTTTGCGCCGATCGCGTAAGGCAGGCCGGTGCCGATGCAGCCCGTGGTTCCGGCATTGAGCACGGAACGTGCGTGGTAACCCGGCATCAGCATGCGGGCTACACCCATGATGATCTCCCCGTCGAAGGCCAGCGTGGCATCGCGGGGCAGCACTTCACGCACTTCGCTCACGAGGCGGTAGGGATGGATCGGAACGGCGGCGCTTTCGTTGACGCTGCGCAGTTCCTCTTCGCTCGCCGCGCATGTCGCGCGCAGTCCCTCGAGCCAGCCGCTGCGGGCACAGGCCAAGGCCCGGCCCTGCAACTCGTCCGCGAGTTGCCCGCAGGCCGCAGCCGCGTCGGCCACGATGCCGGTCTCGAGCTCGGCTGCGCTGTACATCTCCTCGGCCGCGACGTCGATCTGTGCGATCCGCACGCCCGGCCGCAGTTGCGGCGCCTGCCCCATGCCGAACATCCAGTTGAAGCGTCCGCCGACCATCAGGATGGCGTCCGCCTCGCGCAGCGCCGCCGATCGCGCCGCGTTCGAGAAATTGGGGTGATCGTCGGGAATCACGCCACGGGCCATGGGCGAGGCCACGTAGGGCAGGCCCAGGTCCGCCAGCCGTGCGAGCGCGGCGCCGGCGTCCGCCCAGGCCGCTCCCTTGCCGATGATCACGAGCGGGCGCTCGGCGTGTGCCAGCATCGCGGCCACGTGCTCGATGGCTGCCGGATCGGCGTGCGGGCGCGCCACGTCGGGTGCGGATGTGCGCAGCCGCAGGTTCGCTTGCGCGATGCGGCTCGAAACGACCTGTTCCGGGAAGTCCAGATACACCGCGCCGGGTCGGCCGGCGACGGCCTTGCCCAACGCCAGGTGCAGCAACTCCGGAATCCGTTCGGGGCTGCCGATGCGCTGCGTCCATTTGCATCCGGGCATCGCGAACGCCATCTGGTCGGCTTCCTGGAAGCCGCCGATGCCGCGGTGCGCATCGCTTGCCGAGCCGCCGAGAACCACCAGCGGCATCGCGCTCGCGGTCGCGACATACATCGGCGTCACGGCGTTGGTCATGCCGGGGCCGGATCCGACCACCACCACGCCGGGCTTGCGATTCACGTAGCCCCACGCGCTGGCCATGAACGCAGCGTTCTCCTCGTGGTGACAGCCGACCACGCGCAGGCCTTCCGCCTGTGCTCCCGCAAGCACGCCGATCATGGGTCCCGCAACCACGCCGAACACGGTGTCGATGCCGGAGGCGCGAAGCTGCCGCGCCGTGATCCTGCCGCCATCGATGTCCGTCATGCGGTGTGATCTCCCTGAACCGACGCCATCGAGCCGGCAGCCGCCGCACTGGCGGATACGCGCGCATTCGATCTGCTGGATGCCTTGTTGCCGGCTCGACTCTGCACGCAATCGGGCTGCGGCAGGATGATATGAATCATGTTCCCGGGAAAAATCGCCCGCCCGGGGAAAACGCTTGCGGCGGTGCGCTGCCGGTTATTTGTTCGGTCGCGTGTCGTGGAAGGTGCCGAATACAAAGTCCCAGAGTGGCGAGCTGAGCCCGAAGTTCACCACCGCGCAGCGGTAATGATGGTGCAGATGAAAGCGTCGCATGAACTTTCTGGCACCCGACTTGGGGCGACCATGGTGGGCGTAGTAGTGCATCCAGTCGTAGCACAGATAACCGAAAAATGTCCCAGCCAGGAGCGGCGGCCAGTGGTCTGGAAAACACAGCCATATCGCCACTGCCAGCGATATGCCCACCGGGACTGCCAGAACCGGTGGTGCGACCAGGCGTCGCGGGTCTTCGGGGAATTCATGGTGGTAACCATGGATCGTGAACTGGATGGACCGAAGCAGGGGATGCGCCGACGGCTTGATATGAAAAATCCAGCGGTGCAACCAGTACTCGACCAGTGTCCAGCCAATTGCACCGGCAAGGAACAGCAGGGATATTTCCTGCGCCGACCGGTCCTCGGTGACGATGGATCGATACAGCATCAGGCCTATGAGTGGCAGTGACCAGAGGCCAGGCAGGGTCCAGTGTGCCGTGGTCAGGTATTTCTCCATCAGGGGATTGCTCATCACCTGGATACCATGATGGAAGGCACTGTTTTCCTTCGACGGCTTGTCGTGGATTCCCCGCCACGAGTTCAGCGCCGTCTTCCAGTTTGCGGTGGTTTCAAACACGGACAAATCAAACTACTCCTCTGTGCGAGCCTGGCCAAATCCCGTCGGTTTCCGCGCCGGCTGTTTCAAGCCGGCAGGGCAGCGACGACCTTGTCCAGTTGCGGCACCTTGCCGAGCACCTCCGCCGCATCCTTGCGCACATGATCGAGCAGCATTTCGTTGCGGATCATTTCCTGGGTGACCGTACCGTCTTTCACGCATTCCTTCAACAGGGCGAAGAACAGGTTCTCCTGGTTCTTGTCGGGATGTTTGCGGTAATGCCCCAGGAAGGAGTAGTCGCCAAACAGTTTGCGCCGCAGGAACAGAGCCCAGCCAAGCGGCGGGAAGCGATCAAACTTGTCCGCGGGCACGAAATCGATGGGCAGCCCTGCCTTCCAGGGCTGGGTCCAGCGCAGGGTGGTATGCAGCATGCGCGTTCTCCGGTTAAGCACATCCAGGTCGTTCCAGCAGTTCTCCAGCAGACCGATTGTGCTGCGGTCCTCGTACATCAGGGTGATCCACTTCTTGTAGTCGCGCTGGTCAGTGAACAACTCATTGAACTGCTCCTCGGCCCGCCAGTGTTTCAGCTTGGCGCAATCGAGCAGCATGACACTGCTGGCCAGGGGGCCGTTGATATCCGGGTTGGTCTTGCTGCGTGGCCGGCACATGATTGCCTTGCCCTGCATGTCACGGGTCAGCAGATCCCATACATCGCCGACCGCGAACACATCGGGATCGATGACCACGGCCCGGCCCCGGTAGCCCATGAGCTCCGGCGGCATGAATCGCAGGGGGGTGAAGGACTGCAGGTCGTTCATGCGCCAGGTGCGCTTGACCCCGTTACGAAGAAACAACTCGCCTTCGCGGTCGCTCAGAAACGAGTGGTCCCTGGTGTCGATGAAGCGGACATCGAACTTGTCGTTGTTCTTGGAAAAGTAGCGCAGCGATTTTTCACCCACATGGGCGCCCAGAATCTGCTTGTGGTTCACGTGGATGAATACGCAGGGCTTTGGATCCTTGCCTGGGGTAGCATTCTTGCTCATGTAAAGTCTCCCGAAAGAGTTGAGTTGTCCGGTAAGGGGGATTGCAGTGACGGGGTGGAAAGTTAACGTCAATTCGCCGGCTCCACATCCGTTGTTTGACGGATGGGGCAGTGGTATTAATTTCAACCGCGGAAAGCTGCCGGCACCGCACCACGGGTCGCGGGGATCGCCGGAAACCGCCTGATCTATACTGCTTGGCATTGTCCGCGGAGTTCGCGCTGATCTCATGAAGATTTGTATTGTCGGTTGTGGTGCGATCGGTGGCCTGCTGGCTGGGTACCTGGCGAAAACGGCTGCTGAAATCACCGTGGTGGAACGTGGCGAACAGTTGCTGGCGTTGCGCGAGCGCGGACTTTTGCTGCATGAGGCCACCGGGAATTGCTCGCGGATCGACACGCTGACGGTGCTCGACAGCCTGCGCGACTGCGGCACCTTCGACGTGGTCTTCCTGGCCGTGAAAGCGCACGAGATCGAGCCGCTCGCCGCCGAACTGGCGCGCGTTGTCGCCGGGCATACCACCCTCGTCACGCTGCAGAACGGCATCCCCTGGTGGTACTTCCAGCGTCATGGCGGAAGTTTCGAGGGCACCGTGCTGCGTTCGGTCGATCCGGGTGGGCGCCTGAGCACACGGTTCGATCCGGCACGCATCCTTGGCTGCGTGGCCTATCCGGCGGCGCAGGTCATCGAGCCGGGGGTGATTCGCCATATCGAAGGCATTCGCTTTCCGCTCGGAGAACTGGACGGGACGGTCACGCCGCGAGCGCTGCGGATTTCCGCGCTGCTGGGCGATGCGGGCCTGAAATCACCCGTGCTCGAGGACATTCGCGGCGAGATCTGGTTGAAGACCTGGGGGAATCTCGCCTTCAACCCGGTCAGCGCGCTCACCCATGCGACGATGGCCGAGATCGCGATCCATCCGCACAGCCGCGCATACGTGGTGCAACTCATGAGCGAGGCCCGCGCGGTGGCCGCGCGGCTGGGCGTCGAATTCCGGGTGCCGCTGGAGCGTCGTCTGCAGGGCGCGGAACAGGTGGGCGGGCACAAGACCTCGATGCTGCAGGATGTGCTGGCGCAACGTCCGCTGGAACTCGATGCGATTCTCGGCGCCGTGATCGAGATCGCGGCACTGGTGGATGTCGCGGTTCCCGCATTGCAGGGCCTGTATGCGCTGTGCAGCCTGCGCAACGACATCAATCTCGGACATCGCATCGCCCATGACTAGCGCCAATCCGCTCGCCGGCGTGGCGCTCACGCCCGCGCAGACCCTGATGTGGATCGAAGGGCGGCTGCATCCCGAGGTCCCCGTCAACAACATGGTCACGCGCCTGGACATCAGGCAGCGGCTCGATGTCGGAGCCTTCAAACAAGCATTCGCGAGGCTTGTGGACGCGCATGACGCCATGCGCATGGTGGTGTCGAACAGTAGCGGAAATTTCGTTGCCACGATCGCCGGGGGGGCGCAGCCGGAGCTGCCGTTTGTCGATTTTTCGGGTGATGCGGCGGAGCAGGATTTCGCCGCCTGGATACAGCGCAAATGCCGCCAGGTATTCGGGCTCGATGAACAATTGCATGAAGCGGCGCTTGTCAGGCTGGACGAGCAACATTTCGTGTTTTTCCTGAACCAGCACCACTGCATGACCGATGGTCGCAGCTGCCAGGTCATGATTGCCGATCTCGACCGCTTCTATCGTGAAGCCACGGGCAGTGGCGGTGGCGACGAGTCGGGCCAGGCCGCGCCGCATCGCTCATTTGGCGAGTACCTGGTCTTGCGCGCGGACTACCTGCGCTCGGAACAGGCGCGCGCCAGTGAAGCCTACTGGAACGCACGCTTCGAAAGGGCGCCGGAACCGGTCAGATTCTACGGTCATGGCAGTGACAGGAAGAGAGCTTCAATGCGCCGGCACACCCGCGTGCTGCCGCTGGAGCTGAGTCAGAAGATCCTCAACGTGAAGCGGGACACACCGCCCTCCATTGTTTTTGCCACGGCACTGTTTGCGTTCCTGAAGCGGGTCACCGGCAACAGCGATCTGTGCATCGGCGTGCCGCTGCTCAATCGCACTCCGGAGTTTGCCGACACCCTCGGCATGTTCATGGAGATCAGCCGCAACCGGCTGAACGTCGGCAGCGAGGACAATCTTTCCGCCCTGCTCGGGAAGATTCGCGCCGAGGCGAACGACATAAAGCCCCATCGCTCGCATACGGTCACGTCCCGCAACGGCCGTTTCGAATGCATGCTGAATTACCGGGTGCCGTCCGACACCCGCTTTGGCGGAGCAGCCGCCAGCCTGCAGCGGATTGCCGCGATCGCTCTGCTGGATTCCGTGCCCGGCGAGGAGAGCAGTGCGGCGGGCGATTGGGCCGGGCGTACCAGCCTGGATGTCGATATCACCCACACGCCGGCCAGCGGCGAGTTCTGTCTGGCCATGGATTTCAACATCGGGGTGTGGCCCGACGCCGCTGCGCGCGAGCGCAGCCTGGATCATTTCATCCGCTTGCTGGAGCATTTCTTCGACAACCGCACCGTGCTCGTCGACAGCCTCGAATTGCCTGGCGAAGCCGAGCTTCGCCTGCTTCGGTCGTGGAACGACACGGGACGGGTGTATCCGTCGCACACGGGCATCCAGCAATTGTTCGAGGCGCAGGTCGAACGCACTCCCGCTGCGATCGCGCTGGAATTTTGCGATCAACGCCTCAGCTATCGCGAGCTCGACTGCCGCGCCAACCGCCTGGCGCATGCACTGGTCCGCCACGGCGTGCAGCCCGATCAGCCGGTCGGCGTGTGCCTGAACCGTTCGCCGGAACTCGTGGTTGCATTGTTGGCCGTTCTCAAGGCGGGTGCGGGCTATGTGCCGCTGGATCCTGCTCTTCCGCGGCAGCGGCACGATCTCATCGTGGAGGAAGCGGGACTCGAACTGATCATTACCGAGCGGACGTTGCCCGAACTGCTTCGCGCTGGCGACTTCACCGACAGCAATCCGCGATTGGCGCTGGCATCGTCGCGGCTCGCGTACGTGATATTCACCTCGGGTTCGACCGGTCGGCCCAAGGGTGTGATGATCGAACATGCGGCTCTGGTGAATTTCATTCACGCAGCCCAGCAGGTGCTGCAGTTGCGCGAGCATCACCGCCTGCTGTCGGTTACCACGGCATCCTTCGATATATTCGCGCTGGAGTTGTTTGCGCCGCTGGTTTGTGGCGCGCGCATGGTGCTGGCGAACGATGAAACGGTGGTGGATGGCCGGTTGCTGGCCCGGCAGATAAATGATCGCGGCGTGACCCATCTGCAGGCAACGCCGGCAACCTGGCATCTGCTGCTTGATGCCGGCTGGCAACCCGCGCAGGCGCTGGTCGGCGTGGTTGGTGGTGAGTTGCTGACCGGGAGCCTTGGCGAGCGCCTGGCGGCGCGTTGTGCGCTGTTCATGAACTGGTATGGTCCCACCGAAACGACGGTCTACGCGAGTCATGCGGTGGTGCGCGCGGGGCACTATCGCGCGGGTGATATAGGACGGCCCCTGGCCAATTACCGGATCCACGTGCTGGATGCCTGGCTCAAGCCATTGCCGATCGGCGTTGCCGGCGAGATCTGTATCGGCGGTGATTGCCTGGCGCGTGGTTATCTCGGGCGTGACGAACTGACGGCCGCCGCGTTTGTCGAGGCCGGCGAATTCGGCCGGCTTTATCGCAGCGGCGATCTCGGGCGCTGGACCAGCGAGGGTCATATCGAATACCTGGGCCGCAGCGATTTCCAGGTGAAGGTGCGCGGCTACCGCATCGAGCTCGGTGAAATCGAAGCGAGCCTGCTGAGCCACCCGCTGGTCGAGGAAGCCGTCGTGGCGGTCATCGGCGATGCGCAGAACAAGCAACTCGCAGCCTATGTGCGTCTGGCACCGGACAGCGACCGGGCAGCACAGCCGGGCGCGCTGCTGCGCGAACATCTGAAACAATCGCTGCCGAAATACATGATTCCCGCGACGGTCAGCGTGCTCGAGCGGATGCCGTTGACACCGAGCGGGAAGGTCGATCGCAAGGCGCTGCCGGCGCCGTTTCCGGATGCCGGTTTGGCCGCGGAGTCCTGCGTGGCACCGCAAACCCCGATGCAGGAAATAATCGCGGGCATCTGGGCCGAGGTGCTGGGACTGGAACGCGTTGGTATTCGCGATGACTTCTTCGACCTGGGCGGCCACTCGCTCGCCGCGATGAGTGTCGTTACCCGGATCGAGGAGGCTTTAGGCATCAGGCTCGATCTCGCGGACTTCTTCCAGGGACTGACCGTGGAAGATATCTGCGCAACGGCGGGCGAGGCATGCCCTGTCGAGGCAATTGCGGTTGGTGCAAGCGGGGCCGCACTCTCGCAGTTGTACGCGATTGGCCGCGGGCCGGGTGGTGCCGCTGCCGCACGATCCATACATTCCGGGCAGCCGCTGTACCGCCTGGACGTGCATGCCTTGCAGGGCGAGCGCCTGGACAAGGGTTTGCAGCCGCTGCGAGACGTCGAGGAAATGGCTTGCAGACTGGTTGATATCATTCTTGCCGCGCAGCGCCGCGGCCCCTACCGCATCGCCGGAGAATGCGATGGTGCCGTGGTCGGCTTCGCGGTGGCAGTGGAACTGCAGCGGCGCGGCAAACAGGTGACGCAACTGATCCTGTGCGATGCGCCGGCTCCCGGCCAGGCGCGCGGCGCAGGATCTGGCGCGGCACTGTTTGCCCGCCTGGGCCGGCAATTCAAGGCATTGCACCGCGATCTCGGGATGGCTGGCAGACTGCGGGAGATCATCCGCAACCAGCACATCGAATACGCCGTTTCCCGGGCGCTGGACTGCTACGGACCGAGTGAGCGCTTCGACGGGTCCATCATCCTGGCGCGCTCGGCGGGAGCCGCGGATACGCGTGATGGCGAGCGCGCGATGGATTGGGCACGATACGCGAGCATGGGAGTGCAGGTGCATGATCTGACCGGAGATCCTGGTCGCTGGCTGCGCGAACACGCGGAATTGCCTGCCGATGCCACCGCTTCGATGGCGCCAGCGGCGCGAGTTATCCGATCACGATAGCGAGGGCGGCAGACGGCGCGGCGCTATCGACACTCCCCCATGCATGGGGTATATAGACAGGGCATATCCAGGAGTCGCCGTTGAGTGCGCCCGTCAACTCAAAGGAGCCCGTCATGAACTTCGACAAACTGGTTGCGCGCGCGCAAAAGATCCTGCTCGAACCCCGTAACGAATGGAGCGTGATAGCCGGGGAGTCTTCCACCACCGGTGATATCTACCGCAACTACCTGCTGTATCTCGCGGCGCTGCCTGCGCTTGCGGGTTTCATCAAGGGCAGCCTGATAGGCACGAGCGTTCCGTTTCTCGGCACCATGCGCGTGGGAGTCTTTGCGGGCCTGGGTGCAATGCTGATCGGTTATGCCATGAGCCTGGCGATGATCTACGTGGTGGCGCTGGTCATCGATTGGCTGGCACCGTACTTCAAGGCGCAGAAAGACCCGCTGCAGGCGCTGAAAACCATCGCGTACTCCTACACGGCGGTCATGATCGCGAGCATCGCGCAGGTGCTGCCGTGGATCGGCGGCCTGGTGATGCTGGGCGGCGGAATCTACAGCATCCGCCTGTTGTACCTGGCGCTGCCGGTGACGATGAAGTGCCCGCAGGAGAGTGCCGTCAAATATACCGCCGCGACCATCCTCGCGGCCATGATTCTTGGCTCGGTCGTTGCCCTGACCGTTGGCGGCATCGGCGGCGGGCTGGGTGCAGGCTCGGGGCCGGGAATTGCGGGTTCGAGTTCGGTGGAGTTCGACAAGGACAGCCCCATGGGCAACCTGCAGGACTGGACGGCGAAGATGGAAACGGCCGAGCGCAAGATGCGCGACGCCCAGGAATCCGGCGACAGCGCGGCGCAGCAGGAGGCGCTGGGCGATCTGATGGGGGCCGCGCTCGGCGGTGGCAAGGTCGAGGCGCTGGCACCGGAGCGCTTGCGCGAGTTCCTGCCCGCGTCAATTGCCGGGCGCGAGCGGAGCGAAGTGACGGCCGAGCGCAGCGGGGCGATGGGGCTCCAGGTATCGTCCGCCCAGGCACACTATGCCGACAGCGACGGCCGCGGTCTGCAGTTGCATATCACCGACACCGGTTCGGTGCGCGGGATCACCGCGCTGGCCGGCTGGGCGAATATCGAGCAGGAGCAGGAAACCGATTCCGGATACGAGCGCACGTTCAAGGAAGGTGGCCGCATGACGCGCGAAAGCTGGAACCGGGAAAGTCAGTACGGCGAGCGCTCGGTGGTGATCGGCGATCGCTTCACGGTCACGCTTTCCGGTACCGTCGGGGATGCCGATGAACTGGCCGATGCGCTCGGACAGGTGGATCTCGATGGCCTCGAGGAGTTGCGTGGCGAGGGCGTTACGGAGGATTAGACGCCGAATGAAGAGAAATGACCCATATGGGCCATGACAAGGGTTGAGTACAGGAGTAGGCTGCTTTTCCGCTTTGCGGGGACGCTGGCCCCGGTTGGGCGGGTTGCCTGAAAAAAGAAGCCGATTGCCCGGATCGCCCGGATCAAGGGGGTGCAAATGCCAAAATATCTTTATTTCAAGCCGCGGGCAGGGCTCCCCGAGTCATTGCGACGTGCATCCAACGAGTTCCACGCCGTATCGGTGGTGTGCGGCAAGGAGGCCTGTGAAGGGGTGCGCAGACTGAGCCAGAAGCGGTTCCTGTCCAAGGATGCGCCGCAATTGCCGCTATCGTACTGCAGCTCGAAAAGCTGTAATTGCCGCTATGTGCATTTTGCTGATCGGCGCGGTGGCGAAGAGCGGCGCGAGGAAAACAATCGACGGTGGGGCCAGCTGGACAGCGTTCTGCAACGCTCGAAAGAGGATCGTCGCAGCGCGCGAACAGGAATACCCGCGCGACCCGATGCGCTCGAAAACCAGTGGTTCTTCCTCGCGAAGTGAAATACGGCCGCTCGCGGTCGCTACCCCGGTCGCGACGTTGTCGGCCGCTCGTGGCCGCGGGTAGCCGTCAATCCGGTCAACTGGCGCAGTTGTTGTCGAAATCCTTTACCACGGCAGTCTGCCGGCACCGGGCGCTTCGAAATTTTTCCATGGTTTCCAATGCCTTGGCCGGAGTGGAATACATATTGCTGCCGTTGAGCCACTGGATGCTCGGTGACCGTTGATAAGCTCAGTCATCCCGCAACGGAAGACTGAAGGCAAAACGGTCACCGAGTATCCTGACCAACCCCCCCCTCTGCCGTTTGCAATTACCGCTTCCGGGCCTCTATTGCGCAATGAGTGGCTGCCCCGGACACACCCCGGAATGCCGGCGCCAACAGGCGCGGCGGACTTTCGTTGTATCATTCGCACCGGTAAACAGCAGAGCCCCCGGTCACGTTCATGCAATCACGCCCCGTCCTGTTCCTGAAATGCAAGGCGAAAATTTTTCTGCTGGCCCTGTGCGCGGTGCTTCAGGCTGCCTGTGGCAGCAACGCCGTCTATACCGGGGAAAGTTTCGCCACCGATAGCCCGTTCAAGATGAAATTCGACAGCGAGGTTGCCACCGCTTGCGAAAGCGCGCGCCGTTCCCTGCTCGGACAGGGGTACCTGATCGATGTCGCGACCGTCGACACCGTCAAGGGCCGCAAGGCCCTCAGGAACAAGGACAGTCTCAGTACATTCATCGAAATGAACGTGGTTTGCGTGCCTGAAAGCAAGGGCAGCGCGCTGTTCGTCAACGGAGTGCTCAGTACCTACGATCTGAAGAAGAGCAGCAGTTCCGCCAGCGTGGGGGTCGCCGCGGTGGGTTCGATCTCGCTGCCTTTCGGTCAGAGTGCCGATTCCCTGGTGAAGATCTCGGAAGAGACGATCGACGACAAGAATTTCTACAGTCGATTCTTTGCCGCGGTCGAGCACACCATCGGCGAGATCCGGCTCCCCGATCCTGATCCCGCGCCGGCGCCGACCGAGCCTGCGTCGGCACCGGTGGAGACGCCCCTGTTTGCGCCCGGGACGGAGGGGGCGACGCCCGCGCCGCGAGTGCCCGAGGGCGGGCCGCAAGCGCCGGCCGCCGAGGGTGTACCGTTGCCTGCACCGGATCCGGGGCCGGTCCAGGGCGTGCCGGTGTCTGCGCCGGAGCCGGTTCCGGTCCAGGGCGTGCCGGTGTCTGCGCCGGAGCCGGTTCCGGTCCAGGGCCAGCCAGTACTTGCTCCGGCGGCGATGCCAGTCCAGGGTGCGACCGAGCCTGCTGCTGCCGAAGCGCTTCCCGCTCCGGCAGCGCCGGTGATGGCGCCGGAGCCTGTTGCCACGCAGGCCGCGCCGAGCGCGATCCCCGAGCCGGCGACGCCGATGGCAGCGCCCGAACCCGGATCGATTCCCGCGGAGGAATCGCCCGCAACAGCGCCCGCGCACGTTCCCTACTTCGGCATGTGACTCGTCCCGGAGATGGCGCACAGACCGCATTCCCGACCCGGACCGTGCATGTGCAGGGTGATCTTCCCGACTATATACTGGCCCAGTCTCCGCTGCAGTGAGGCTTTGGCTGACGCAGCAGAACTGGCTACGCTGCCCGTTGCAAAAAGATCAGGAGATCCGTCGTGAGAAAAGCAATCGTTGCCGCTCTTGTGTTCGGCGTAACCTTCGCCTGCAGCGCCGCGGAACACCCGGTATTGATGCGCGGAGCACTGCTCAACGGTGAAATATTCGCCGATCCGCGTGCCGAGAGCCTCGACGAGACCAGCGCCAGCGGCACGGTGGGCGCGCGCGATCTGGTCGTGCACGAAAGTGACGACGGCTGTCTGCAGACCGGTGTCTATGAAACCGGGCGCAATCGCTACCAGGTCGATGAGCCTTATGAACACGATGAATTCATGTACTTCCTGCAGGGCGGTGTGACCCTCAGCTCGGGGGATGGCACCGTGATCGAGGCCGTGGCAGGCGATGGTGTGCTGGTGCCAAAGGGCTGGACCGGGACCTGGGACAGCGCCGGTTACCGCAAGCTCTACGTGATCTACGACTGCCCGGACTGATTATCATCGCAGCCGGGCGATCACGGCTATCCGGCCTGCTCCAGCTGTTCCGCTACCGCGCGCCACGCGGCGTCGACCGCGCCGTTGACATAGGCGTTCGCTTCCGAATCCGAATTGGCGATCGATATTCTGCCGCAGCGGGCGCGCCCGGTAATATGCGGGCCCTTGTCGTGACCCCAGTCGGCGGGATCGTGGAGGTCGATGTATTCGTAGGCATAGCCGTGCGGCCAGCGGTTCACGGTGATTGCGGCGATATCGCGCGCGGCATCGAAGCCGTATTCGCCCAGCATGCCCTGCAACTGGCGCACTACATGCTGTTCGAAATCCTCGAAGCGCATGCCCAGCAGCGTGGCGCGCCCCTGGCGATAT